>JBBRFH010000022.1:0-20045 GCA_038224615.1 Tepidisphaerales bacterium | reverse complement strand
GCTGAAAAAGCGGCTACCTTTAGGCAAAGCGTGGCCCTCAATTCGCCGCCCACGCTGGCTCTCGATTCAAAGCCCATATCCATGAGCAGGCGGTCGTCGTGGATGGTGTAGATGATGCGGTAATCGCCGACGCGGATTCGGTAGGCGTCTTCACCGGTCAGTTTGAGGCTGCCGGGAGGGCGCGCGGGTTGGAGGTGAGCGTCTCCAGGCGCGCCAGGATGCGACGTTGGATGTCGCTGGGGAACCGTTGCAGAACTTTCACGACGCCGGTGTCATAGTCGATGCGATAGCTCATCGATTCACAGTCCGAGTTTCTGCTTGAGCGCTTCGTGACTGATCGTCGTTATCTTCCCCGCCAGAAACGCCTCGCGGCCTTTGCGGGCGATTTCGGCGTCGCGTTGATCCTGTTCGGCGCGGGAGAGTTGGTCGTAGCGCCGCCGGGGAATGACGACGAATTCCTTCTTTCCGATTTTGAACGTCGTGATGGGCATGAAAAAATGATAGCAGGTAATGCGCGACTTCGAGCGGGGTTTGTACGCTGTCGCCATGCACTCAACGTGGACACGGCCTGCGGCTACAACTTCACGCAGTGCGATTGCACGGCGCGGCGGACCTCGCTAAGGAGCTGGTCGACCTTGAATGGCTTGAAGAGGACGGCAGCGAGGCCTTCCTGGCTGGCGCGGACGATGCAGTGGTTGGGGTCGTAGCCGAAGCCGGTCATCAGGATGACGGGCAGTGCGGGCTTCTTCTTGGCGGCGGCGAAGACGTCGTAGCCGGTCTTGTCGGGCATCTTGATGTCGGACAGGACCAGATCGTAATCGTGCTGGCTAAGCAGTTCGATGGCGTGCTCGCCGCTGGTGCCGACGGTGACGATCGCCTGATACTTGCGCAGGATGTCGGCGATGGTGGCGCGGATGTTCGGCTCATCGTCGACGACCAGGATCCGCGAGCCGGCGAGGATCGGATCGGCCTCGGCTTTAACGTCCTTGGCACCCAGGATCGTGTTCGGTCCTTCGGCGGCCTGGCGCAGGCTGGTGCGGATAAAATTGACGTTGTCCAGAACGGTTTGAAGCTTGGCGCGAAGCTCGTCATGTCCGATGAACTCGTCCATGATCGTGCCGACGTCGGATGCGATGTCGTTCAGCGGCCCGGCGACCTCGGCGTTGACGGTGTCGGTGACGGTGTGGCTGGTCTCGACGCGCTCGGTGACGAGCAGGTTAAGAATATTGAGCGCGATCGCGACGTAACGGCCGAAGATCTCGGCAAACTGGCGGTCGTCTTCATTGAACGCGGCGCGCTGGCGGCTTTCGATATTGAAGATGCCGATCACCTTGTCGTGCAAACGCAGCGGCACGGTGAGGCTGGAGCGGGCCTGGTCCAGTCCGGGAACATAACGCGGATCGCGCTCGACGTCCGGGCAGATATAGCTGCGCCCGGTGGCGGCGACGTAGCCGCTGATGCCGTTGCCTTCGGCGCTGCTGAACAGTTCGACGTTCAGGGCATCGTCGGGCAGGCCGGCGCTCATCACGATCTCGAGGCGGTTGCTTTTGCGGTCGAGCAGGCGGATCGCGAAATGGTCGAAGTGCATCAGCTCTTTGGTGTAGCTGATGATCTTCTCTTCGAGCAGTTTGAGGCGTTCCTGGACGTTCTTGCGCTTGACGAGATCGCCTTCAAGACGCACCAGTTCGCTGCCGGCTTTGTCGATGGCGTCGATCTTCTGCTGCAGCCGGCGGGTGCTGGTGGCGTCCCACACGACGCTGACAACCTGCACCACCTGCCCGCTGGGCGAAACCACCGGCGAGCAGATCATTTCCATGAACTGCTGGTCGTCGAGATTCAGGGTGTATCGTTTGGAGCGGGACGGGGCGGGCTGGTGGGGGTCGATCGGCTGGTTGCTGAACTGCGTTGAGAACAGCGTGTACGCGTCCTGACAGGTACGCCGCACCTTCTCGTGGACGCGGGCCGGCCAGGCCAGCATCTTCTTGTTCATCCAATTACAGTGTCCGTCGCCGTCGACGATGCAGATGCCTTCGCCGATGGTGTTGAGGATCAGCGATGCCTGCTGGCTGACCAAGGCACGCTCGAGCGGGAGGAAATCGTCGGCATCGGAGAAGACGGCGAGGAAGTGCTCGCGGCGAAGGTGGTCGATCGCCTCGTCAATGGTGCTGGCCTGCACGACCTCGGCCTTTGCCCGAAGGCAATTCACGAGGTCGCTGCTGAAGGCCGGATTCTGCGTGCCAGCCAGGACGAGGATTTTGCCCGTTTGCTCGCTCACAAGATGAGGCGACAGTCACTCACTTCCAAACCCAGCAGACTCTACCCACTGGCCGCTCCAACGGTCAATGAAATTACCGCACACGGGACTAAACCTGAGGGGAAGTCACGGACTGTTTTCCAACTGTCTTACGACCAATGCAGGCAGCAAGTTCGCTTCAGAGGCGGGCGCGTCGGCCACTGCCCGCACTACGGGTAAACCCCCGCCCGCAGTGCCTATCGCTATCCGCATTGACACTGAATCGCCGTTTTGGACCGCAAAAGCCGCGATCGGGGAGTGGCAATCGCCGTCGAGCAGCCGCACGACCTCACGCTCCAGCCCGACGCAGCGCGCAACGATTGGATCGTGAAGGGCTTGCAGAAGCTCGCGCGTAGGTGCGTCAATTTGCCGCGTCTGTAGAGCGAGCGCCCCTTGGCCGGCAGAAGGTGTGAGCTGGGTCGGATCGAGGGGGGCCATGCACGCCGAATCGAACAATCCAACCCGTTTCAGGCCCGCCATGGCGAGCACGATGGCGTCGTACACGCCGTCGTTGAGCTTGCCCAGGCGGGTATCGATGTTGCCGCGGATCGGTTCGATGACCACATCGGGGCGCTGATCGAGCAGTTGGCACTGTCGGCGCAGCGACCCGGTACCGACCCGCGCGCCCGGCTGGAGATCCGCGAGCGCGACCGGGGAGTCGCCACGCGTGATGAGCACATCCCGCGCATCCTCCCGCTCCGGAACGGCCGCGATCACCAGCTCGGTTGTATCGACCAGCGGCAGGGTCACCGGCACGTCCTTGAAACTGTGGACGGCCAGGTCGATCTCGTTGCGCAGGAGCGCCAGCTCCAGTTCCTTGGTGAACAGCCCCTTCCCCCCGATGTCATGCAGCGGCCGGTCCTGCACGGCGTCGCCGGTGGTCTTGATGATGACCAGCTCGACCGTCACGCCCGCGTTCAGCTTCTCGATCGCGCTGGCGATGAGTTGCGACTGCGTACGCGCCAGCAGACTGCCGCGGGTGCCTAAGCGGAGGGTGGGCATCAGGCTTCCGAAGTGTCGCCCTGCACGGCGTACAGAAGTTCGAGGTATTTTGGTCGGACGGACTCGTCCAGACGCAGTGCAAGCGCTTCATCCAGACCCCGCACACGTATCAGCTCCTGCACGTCGGCGAGGTCCTTGAGCCGGCCAAGGTTAGTCATTCCGGACGCGATTTTTAGCTCGATCAAACATTCGAGTTTAATAAACGGAACCCCTTCGATGAGGACTGCAACGTCTTTCGGATCCGGGAACGCCACCGGCTTCGGATTGCCGTCGCCGGGGAACTGCCCGGTGACAAGGAACTCAATGCGAACACCCGTGTCGGTATCGCGCAAGTGCTTGCTGCCCGTAAAGGGCGGGACGTAGCCGAGACCATCCAACGCCGCGTGCAGCGTCTGGAGGCCTTGGGGCGTAACCAGTAAATCGACATCAACGGTCGTTCGTTCGTACCCATGTGCCACCAGCGCCATGCCGCCGACGATGACGTGGTCGACGGATAGCTCGGTTAGCCGCTTGCTGATCTTCCGAAGGGATTTGCTGACTGGATTCTGGTTCATGAAGAACGCTCCCGCCTGATCGATCGCGGACAACCCGCCGCCGCGCGCCACTTGTTCGTAGGCCAACGTCATAGCGGTATCTTACCATCACATATGCCTGAACACTCTCCCGATTTGTCCAAACAGGTCTTCGTCACCGGCGGCAGTGGGTTCGTCGGGTCGGCGATCATCGGGGCGCTGTTGGCTCGTGGATGGCGCGTGCGCGCGCTCGTGCGCCGTTCGCCGATCAATCGCGCCGGAGTGGAATCGGTGCGCGGCGACCTGTTCGATACCGCCGCGCTGGAGCAGGCGATGCGCGGGTGCGATGCGGTGATCCATCTCATCGGCATCATCCGTGAAACGCCGGCGACGGGTCAGACGTTCGCGCGCGTTCATGTCGAAGGCGCGAAGTGTGTAATCGACGCCGCGAAACGTGCGGGCGTGCCGCGCTTCATCCACATGAGCGCACTGGGGGCGCGTCCTGATTCGGCCAGCGACTACGCCCGCACCAAGGCCCAGGCCGAGTCGCATCTGCGCGCAAGCGGGCTGGCGTACACGATCTTCCGGCCCTCCGTGATCCACGGCCCGCACGGGGAATTCATGCGGATGGTCGCTGACTGGGCGAACGGGAAAGCGATGCCTTATCTCTTCATGCCGTACTTCGGCGCGGGACTGCTGGGGCAGACGAGTCGGCTGTTGCAGCCGGTTTTCATCGACGATGTGGCGCGGGCCTTCGCGGACGCCGTCGAGCGGGAGGATTTGGTCGGAAGCACGATCGAACTCGTCGGCTCCCAGCGAATGACCTGGCCGCGCCTTTACGCGATCGTCGCGGCCACGCTCGGCCGCCGGCGGCCTCGGATGGGGATCCCGATCTGGTACGCCAAGGCGCTGACGCGCGTTTTGCCCGCGTCGTGGCTCCCCTTTAACCGCAGCCAGGTGGTGATGGCCAGCGAGGACAACGTCGCGGACGTCGATGTCGCAGAACGCGCGCTCGGATGGCGGCCGCGCGGATTCGAGGAGACGTTCAGACCGACTGCGTCGGTAATGACCAATGGGGTCTCTGAACAACTCTAGATCAACCACCAAGAACACCAAGGACACTAAGAATCTCGGGCCAGCATGTCGTGCCTTCTTGGTGGCCTTGGTGACCTTGGTGGTTATTCAGAGGTCTCCAATGACCAACGGGATGCGTCTCCATTGGTCATCGGTCATTGGTCATTGGTCATTCGGCATCGGTTATTCATCCCCCCAGGTGTGCCTGGAGGGTTTCGATCGCCTTGAGCACGTCTTCGACGCGGCTTGGGCCGGCTTCGCGCTCGATGACGAGCGGGCCTGCGTAGCTGATGTCGTTGAGGGCGCGGAGGAACGAATGCACTTCGACGTCGCCGGTGCCGAAGGGGACTTCCTCACCCCAGACGATGCCGGGTTGGTCGCTTACGATGGCGTCCTTAATGTGTACGTGCTGGATGTGCCGGTCGAGGATGCCGATCGCTTCGACCGGGTCGCCGACACCGTACAGCAGCATGTTGGCGGGGTCGAAATTGACGCCGACGTGCTTGGCGTTCAGGTCGTTAATGAACTGCAGCAGTTCGTTGTCGCGCTCCTGGCCGGTCTCCATTAGGAGGGTGACGTTCAGCTTGGCGAACTCGGCGACCAACTCGCCCATGCGGTCGACGACGGCGTCGTAGTTCTGGTCGCGGCCGGGCGGGACGAAGCCGGCGTGTACGGACAGTGCCTCGAGGCCCAGTTCAGCCGCCAACTGCGCCGCCGCGATGGCGCGGGCGCGACGGTCAAGCCAGAATTCATTGGGGATGAACCCACCGGTCAGCCGGATGGAGGAGATCGTGGTATACGACTCGCCCGCGAAGCCGATCATGCCCGCCGAGATCGCGATTTCCGCGTCAGCCAGCACCTTGATCTCCGCGTCGCGCGTCGCGGCGTCCATGTCCAGCAGCGGGCCGAGCGCCAACTGAACATGGTCAAGCCCAACCTTGTCGAGGTGCGCGACCAGTTCCGTCATATTCTTCGGCCGAAGCGACCAACTGCATACGCCGATATCGAATCCGCCGAGGTTCATAGCCAACTCCGTTGGAGGAGACAGGAGTCAGGAGACAGAAGACAGCAGAACAACGAGAAAGCCTTCATGCACCAACTCCTGTCGCCGGTCGCCTGTCTCCCGATTCCTCTGCGGTATACCGCAGGTAGCGCATCTTCATCCAGCGCACGCCGAGCAGGTCGATCAGCGCCTTGAACGCGCGGTTGCGAAAGCCGTACTTCGCCGTGCCGGCGAAGCGGTGCGAGTGCTTGACGGGCGTCTCAAAAACCTTGTACCCGCGCATCTTCACCAGTGCGGGAAAGAAGCGATGCGCCCCGTTGAAGAGCTTGAGGCCTTTCACGGTGTAATCGCGATAGACCTTCAGGCTGCAGGCCGAGTCGTTGATGTCGTCCTGGCTGATCCAGTTGCGGATCTTGTTGGCCTGTCGGCTCTGCCAGCGGCGGAAATTGGTGTCCTGGCGGTCCTTGCGCCAGCCGTTGATCATGTCATACTCGGGGTGCTCCTCGATCATCGTCAGCAGACGCGGCACTTCTTCCGGGTCATTCTGCAGATCGGCGTCGATGGTGGCGATGTACTTGCCCCTCGCCGCGACGAAGCCTGCCTCGAAGCCGGCGGATTGCCCGGCGTTCTTCACCATCCGCAGAATGCGGAGCCACGGCCGGCTCTGCTTCGCGTCGGCCAGCAGTTGGGGGGTCGAATCGGTGCTGCCGTCGTCGACGATCACGACTTCGTAAGGCTTGCCGATCAGATTCAGCGATGCCTCCACCCGCGACAACAGCGTGGGGACGTTCTCCTCCTCGTTGTAGCAGGGAATCACCAGGGAGAGGAATGGGGCGTCGGTCGGATCGGGCATGGACGAGAGCTCCGCTCTGCTGGTTCGGTCAGGTACAAACGCTTCGCCGCCGATGCCGGACGCATCCTGCACCAGCGCCGGCGGCACGATGCGGGAGAGGATACGAAAGAGCACCCGAACTGTCACGACGCCCAGCACCGCCCCGGCGACGACGTCGGTGAGATAGTGGTCGGTCGACGCGATCCGCTGAAACCCCGTGCCGACGGCGGCACCATAAAAAAACCAGCGAAAACGCGGATACGCGATCGCCATCGACGCCGCCCACGCGAACGCCTGCACCGTGTGTCCGGAGCTGAACGCCAGGTTCTCGGGCCTGAACAGCCCGCCCCACCCGTTGCGGAACGGCTCCCACTCCCAGGCATCCCCCCACTTGAACGGCCGCGACCGGCCGGCGATCCACTTGAGGATGCCGTTGAGCAACCCCGCTAGCCCCGCCAGCAGGACGAACCCCGCCCCGCGCCAGGTCTGCGGGTGAAACATCAACAGGAAGACCGCGCTTGCCAGTGCCAGCCGGTACTCGCCGGGCAGCCTCAGGAGCGTGGCGACCTTGCCGCGATCGATCCAGTCAGCGATTCCCGTATCGCGAAAGAACTCCGCCACGGGCCGATCCAGCGCCATCAGCGACAGCACGCCGATGATGACGAGTGGGATCGCGAGCACCAGGCGCGTTCGATCCACCTCACGCCAGGGCAATGCCCCGGTTACGAGCGTCGAGCGCCCCTGCGCTCCAGAACCGGTGCGTTGCCCCGGCGTGATTGGTGCTTCGGCGTTCTTCATCGTTTGGTCAGCCCATCATTCGCCCGGGTCATGCCTTTGAAGCCATAGCAGCGGAACAGCTTCTGCTCGCGGATCGTCACGCCATTGGCAACGATGGGCAAATTGTCCAGTCGCGCGACGCGGTCAAACGCGGTGTACAAATCCGGCTGCTCATGCCCGACAAACACCGCGTCCTTGCCGATGAGCGAAGGCTGATCGAGCGCGCGGTCCGGCCACATGTCGTACTGGCTCAGCCGTTCACGCTCGTTGGGGTCGGCGATGTAACTGCCGATGCAATACGCCTTGGGATGCCCCTCGACGTAGAACGCCATCAGCCCCGTCGTCTGGTACTTGTCGCACAACACGAACGCGCCCGGCGACAGCGTCCGCAGTTCCCGCGCCACCGCCGCCCCCGTCAGCGGCCCGCCCAGGCGAAGTCGCATTCCCGGATCCCACTTGCGCGGCGTGATCGGGATGATCGGATACAGCGCCGACGAGTAGTGCAGCACCGGCGCTGCAATCAGCCCGATGACGATCGTCGCGATCAACCATCCCCGGGTCTTCGGCCACGCCTCCGCAATGAACCACGCCGCCAGCGGCACGAGCGTGAAGTACGTCGGCGCCGGCCAGTTGGGTTGAATATCCTTGAAGAGCGTTACGCCTGCGACGATGACGAAGAACGTCACCCCCATCGTCACCAGATACGCGAGCGAATCGCGTAAGCCGGCCGCTTCGGCGTCGGATGCATCTTGCCTCGCCACAGCGCGTATCCGTCGCAACGCAAATACGACACCGCCCACCATGAACCCCGCAACAATCGGATTGAGAATCCCGATCTGGCTGCCGAGCATCTCGCCGAAATTGCCGAGGATCTTCAGCGGGTTGAAGTGCGACTGGTTCTCCGTCGTCGACCGCGCCACATGCCCGAACGTCACCCAGTCGTGCTGCTGATTCCAGATCAGGATCGGAATCGTAAACAACAGCGCGACCGCGAAGCTCAGATAAGGCCATGGTGAAGCGAGCCAGCGACGTTGATCGCGCCGCGTCAGCAGGAAGACGAGCAGGCAGACGAACCACAGCAACGCCGCGTATTTCGCAAGGAATCCGAGCCCGACGCAGAGCCCGATCAACGGCCACGCCCATCGCTTGCGCTCGATCGTCGCCAGGTACCCGAAACACGTCGCCATCGCCCAGCACAGGTAATACGGCGGATCGATCGTCATCAGCATGCTGCCGGCGACGAACATCGGCACGCAATGGCAGAGCATCACCGTGCCCAACGCCAACCGATCCGACTTGAAGGCGCGCCGCGTGAACCAGTACATGCACAGCGACGTCGCCAGCGCCAGCACCAGCGCCGGAAAGCGCACGCCGAACATCGTGTCGCCGAAGAGCATGCACCCGAGCCGGATCACGCACGCGACGGCCGGGCCTTTGGAGTAGTAACTCCAGTCGAGTTGTCGCGACCAGTCCCAGTAATGGGCTTCATCCCCCGACAGTTCGATCGGCGGGTTGTACGTGAGGTAGCCGATGTGCGACACGAACCCCGCCAGCAGCACCATCACCAGGATGATGCGGCAGCGCGTCGGCGTGAGCGAAGAGATGAATCGGCGAATCGCCTCCATGCGGCGGGAGAGTCTACTCGCGTTGCTTCGGCACGTCTTGTCCCTTGACCGTCAGCCGCACGGGATGCCCGAACCACGCGCGGTCCCCTTCGCCGCCGTACTTCTCTTCCATCACTTTTTCGACGTCGGCCATCGTGCCGTCGCGGTTCACCCATCCGCCTTCGATGTCGGGGAAGTCGATCTTGCAGTTGTCGCACTTCTTTCCGTCGTAGAAGCGAATCGGACACCAGAAGCTCTCGACGTTGCGCAGCATCTCCGCGCCGAGTGAGTAGACGCCGGTCATCCAGTCGCAGTAGAGGCACCAGATCAGGTCGTGCCCGATGAGCCCGTCGAACTTCTGCCGGCTGACGTTGATCCACTCCGACTGCTTGTACTTCGGAAACTTCAAGAGCAGCGGCAGCGTCCAGTAGACGAACATCTCGGCAAAGCGGATGGACCAGAACGCCGGAAGCGCCACCAGCGTCACCCACAGCGCCAGGTGATTGTGCAGCCGGCCGATCCTGCGGTTGATGAACTTGACGATGCGCGGGCCGTTGAGGGCTTGCTTGTTCATCTGCTCGTGGATGAAGCACCACGAGTAGAGCGCCCCCATCTGCCCCACGATCGCCGCCGGCCAACCGATCCACCCGAAGCGCCACCCCGCGATCACCCACGGCACCCACGTCATCAGCGCCACCCACAGATCCAGGAGCGGTGCCCGTGTCGCCCGCTCGCCCAGAATCCGTGCGGCGTAAGTGAGAAACATCGACAGCACCAGCACCGAAACGTACGTGGTGACGACAACGATCAACGCATGCAGAAGAATCGGCGGCATTGGGGCAGTCTCACGGAACCCGACACCAAATGGAAATGCGAATTCACCGCCGAGACGCAGAGTACGCAGAGATCGGCCGCGAATCCGGGTGATGATTAACGACCAAGAACACCAAGGGCACAAAGAGAAAAAGGCGAAGCCAGACGCCGAGAATTGCTGCTTGGTGACCTTGGTGTTCTTGGTGGTTAAAGAAGCGGAATCAACGGCGACGGTGCGGGTCGAGTTCGTCGGGGTCGAGGAGGTCGCCGTCGTGGGATTCGTCATCGTTGCGGACGGGGATCTGGTACTTGCCGTCGAGCCAGCGGCCGAGGTCGATGGTGCGGCAGCGGTCGGAGCAGAACGGAAACGTCGACCCCGGCTTCCCGGCGTCGTCCTCGTTGACGGGCGTTTTGCAAATCGGGCACTTCATGGGAAGTCATTGACCAATGACAAAACTCAAATGACAAATGAGAAGACGCAGACGGTTTCCTGCCTTTCATTGGTCATTGGGATTTTGTCATTGGTCATTCCTGTTATACCGGACTGCGGGTCATGGCGGCGACGATTTTTTCAGCCACGTCGACCGCGGCCAAACCGTCCTCGCCGCTGACGACGGGGGGCTTGCCGGTCGTCACGGAGTTGATGAACGCATCGAGTTCGGCGCGAAGCGGCTCGACATCGTCGATCGCCAGCTCCTGAACATCGACGAGGTCGGTGTAGTTGAGGTCGGACATGTCCTGGATGTCGCCGGCCTTGATCTTGGCGACGATGTCGCGGACCTGATCGAGGTTCTTTCCCTTGCGAACCGCCAGGCCGTACTTCTTCTGGTAGTCCAGCGAGACGTACATGTCGTTGGAGAACGCCCGCAGCTTGCGCTCGGTCTTGAGCGCCAGCCGCGAGGCGGTGATGTTGGCGACGCAGCCGTTGACGAAGCGGAGACGGGCGTTGCAGATGTCCTCGTGCTCGCCGATGACGTTGACGCCGACCGAGTCGATCGACTTGATCTGCGACCGCGCAAGCTGCAGGACGATGTCGATGTCATGGATCATCATGTCCAGCACCACGCCCACGTCGATGCTGCGGAAACTCAACGGGCTGATGCGAATGACTTCGAGAAACCCGGGAACAATTCCCAGTTCCAGCAGCGAACGCACCGCCGGGTTGAAGCGCTCGATATGGCCGACCTGCAGGACGGCGTGGTTGCGGGCCGCGATCGAGACGAGCTGGCGCGCGTGGTTGGAATTCGGTGCCAACGGCTTCTCGATCAGCGTCGCGATGCCGGCCTCGAGAAACTTGCTGCCGATGTCGAGGTGATAGGTCGTCGGGACGGCGATCGTCACGGCGCGCACCGTGCGAGCGATCATCTCCTCGACGCTCTTGAACGCGACGCCGCCGTACTCCTTGGCGGTTTCGTCGGCGGATTCGGGGTTGGCGTCGTACACGCCGACGAGTTCAACCGTCGGCATCTGCGAGTAGACCCGCGCGTGCAACCGCCCCATCCGACCACAACCGACCACGGCAACAGGAATTCGCTCACTCATTGTGCGGAAGATTCTAGCGTGCAAACCGCTTCGACGCGCGGGGGGCGCGATAAGTGCTCAGGCGAGGAGCGACTCGATGCTGGTGGACGAGTCGATCGAGTCCTTCTGCAGGCGGTCGGTTCCCGTGCCGCCGGCGATTTGGTCTGCGTCGGCGGGGTTGTTGCGGGCGAAGAAGGTGTCGTTGTTGTCGCCGCCGTCGAGACTGTCGTTGCCGGTGCCGCCGATGAGGACGTCGTCGCCGCTGCCGCCGGTGAGCGAGTCGTTCCCCGCCCCGCCGAGCAGGCGTGAGGGCTTGCCGGTCGAATTGGTGACGACGTCGTTTCCGCCTATCGCGTTGACGACGATGCCCGTCACCTTCGACGCTGAGAACGTCAGCGTGCTCGATCCGCGTCTGGCGAGCAGGTTCGACCCGCTGAGCGTTAAGCGGATCGTATCAGCGCTATCGGTACCGTTGACGATGAGTTGCCCGTTGCTCAGCACCGCGAATGGCGCAACAGATTGCGATCGAATCGTGAAGTTGGCATTGCTGACGTCGAAGAAGACGTTGTTGGTCGGCTGCACGCGCAGGCGCGCCGTCGACGAGTTGATTTTCGGCAATGTGATCGAGGCCGAGCCGTCGTTGGCGGTGCTGTTGGTAAGGACGGCCGGGTAGGTTAGACCGCCATCGGTGGAGAGCAGGATCGTCACGCTGGCGGCATTGATGCCATTGCCCGTGGTGCCGGCGACATTCCACGTCACCGTCTGCTGCGACCCGCCGGTGAATGTGCCGCCGGAGTTCTGGCTGGTGATCGCAAAGGCAGCGCCGGTGTTGACGATGCGGTAGCGGACGTCGCTGGTCGAGACGCCGCCTTTGTTATCGCGGGCGACCACGCGCCAGTTGAACGCACTGCGGCTTGCGGCCGGCAGCATTTCGCCAAGGGATAGGGTGTTGTTGAGCAGGTCGCTGAGGCGCGGCACGGTTCGCGTCGGATTGGTCGAAGGCGTCCACACGCGCTCGATCGGGCTGAAGCCGTTGTCGACGCCGATGTTGGTCGCGTCGCCGAGATCGCGCTCCTGCCAGTCGTAGGTGACGCGGTCGCCGTTGGCGTCGCTGCCGGTAGCGGTCAGCGCGAAGGGCGTGCGCGCGGGGATGGTGTACGACGGACCGGCGCTGACGACAGGGGCGACATTGCCGTTGGTGGTCTTCGTGCCGACGGACGGGATTGTCGCGATGTAGTCGCGGATCTGGTCGATGCTCGCCGAGTGAAAGTACGGATCGGCGTGTGCCTGCAGGTTGTCGACGCCTTCCAGGCCGGCGTAGCTCATGATCGTCGAGCCGCTGCCAGGCTCGTAGGCGGTCGAGGGCGCACGATTGGGATCTTTGGAGGTATTGAACGTGTGGTCGGCACCGAACTGGTGGCCCATCTCGTGGGCAACGTAGTCGACGTAGAAGGCATCCCCCTGCGGATTGCCCAGCCCGGTGACGCCGGCGGCTTTTTGCGTGTCGTCGCCGACGACGCCAAGGTAAGCCACCCCGCCGCCGCCGGTGCTGAAGACGTGGCCGATGTCGAACTTGGAATTGCCGATGACGCTGTCCAAGTTGTGGATGTTCTGCCCGAGCATCGTCACGCCGGAGCTATTGGTGTACGGGTCGGTGTTGGGGTTGGTGTAGACGATCTTGTCGTTGTTGGCGACGAGTTGGAGTCGGATGCCGAGTTCGGATTCGTATATCCCGGTGACACGGTTGAGCGCCGTGACGATCGCCGCCAGCCCGCCGCTCACCGTTCCCCCGCCGACGGCGCGGGTGTACTCGCCGGTGGCGGCGATCGCGGTGCGGTAGGTGCGCAGTTGGCCGGCGTACGTCCGCGCGGCGGCGCCGCTCGTCCGCGCGGCACTGCTTGCGAAAGACGATCGCGCTGAAGTCTCGGCGCGATTCCCGAGATCGAAATCGTACGCAGCGCCCGTCGCTCGCGCTGTGTCGCGCCGGAAGTAACTGGCGTATGTCCCTGCAGCATCGTTCTGAAAGTACGGCTCGATGTGGACCGCGCCCGTGGTCGGCGACAGAACTTGCGCGTGAAAGCCCAGTGGCGTGTAGTCGAGGCGGACGGTGGCCGACGGGTCATCGAGGCCGATACCGACGAAGGCGCGGATCGACTTGAACCGCGCCGCCAGCAGCGGGTCCATCAACTGGGTCGCGACAACCGAGAATCGCTGTGTCGATCCGTCCGGCATCGGCAGCGCCAACTCGATCGCGCCCGAACCGGCGGCGCGGGTGAACTCGCGCGGCGCAGCGCTGAGCGTGCGCTGCAAGCCGGCCATGTCGATTGTGAAAGCGGTGAGCGCGCTGGCGTCCACTGCCTGAGCGGCGTCGGCAATCGCGGCGCGACGCGAGCGGGCAATGGCGCTGACGGATTCAAACAGCGAAGCGTTTGGCGAAATCGCCGGCGTCAGCGCGCGGAGCAATGGTGCGACCGCGACCGCGGCGAACAGCCGCCTTGGCTCGAGCGGCTCCAGTCGCCGATCGCAGTCCTTCACACCGACAACGTAACGACGCGAACTGGCCATGGCACTGCACTTCTCTGCAACTTGAACCGGCGCTGGCGCAACGGCGGGCCGGTTCGACTGACACCGGCGTCACTTTAGCATGCAAAGCCGGATTACGCCTCTCCAAAACCATGCAATCGCGTCTGGCCAACAGGCGCTCGATCGAACCGCCTGTACATGCAGCGACCCTCGGACTCAGCATCCGAGGGTCGCGCAGGGTTGTGGTTTTCAATCGCGTTGCCGTGGTCGGCCGATCGCGATCAGGCGGCTTTGGGCGACTTGATGAACGCCTTGGCCTTCTCGACGATGGTGTCGAACGCCTTGGGGTCCGCGATCGCCATCTCGCTGAGCATCTTGCGATTAAGCTCGATGCCCGCTTCAAGCAAAGCCGGGATGAAGGTGCTGTAGTTGATCCCGTGGGCACGCACGGCGGCCGACAGACGGGTGATCCACAGCTCGCGGAACAGACGCTTCTTCACCTTGCGGTGCTCGTACGCGAAGCGGTCGGCGCGACGGGTGAATTCGAGTGCGATGCGGTAGTTCGTGCCCGCCTGCCCGACAAAGCCGGAGGCGCGCTTCAGAATACGTTTACGCTTGCGAGCGTGTGTGGGACCGCCTTTGACGCGTGGCATGATCCGTTCCTTTCAAAAGTAAACCGAGCCAGAGGCACTGTTCCCGAGCACGACGGCTTCGGGTTGGCGTGGCTGCAGCGGCAACGCGCCACTGCTTTGCTGGAAATTCTCAATGACCAATGACTAATCTCCAATGACCAATGAAATGCGGGCACTGGTCATTGGGCATTTGTCATGGGTGCTTCTGTATCAGGCGGCGTCGGCGCGGGCGGCGTCGTCGAGACGGCGCTCGTGGGCCACCTGCAAGGGCTTGATCTTGCTGACGCCCATGAAGCGGCGCATGTTGCGGGCATGCCCCTCGGCCAAGATCGACGGCCTCCCCTGGCGACGCTTGAGGGCGGCGGTACGACGGCTACGCAGGTGCGAGCTGAACGTGCCGCGACGCTTCACCTTGCCGGTGGCCGTCACCTTGAAACGCTTCACGCAGCCCTTGTTGGGCTTGTACTTGTAACCCATGATTCAGTCCTCGATCTCAAAAACTAGGTCCGCCCGAAATCGAGCGAGCCGAGCAATATAGCAAACCGCCCCCCGCCCGTCCAGCGCCATGTATTGCATGGCAAACCCGATCGCGTAACATGCCCAACGGTCACATTCGGCTCTGCATGGAGGCAAGCACACAATGGCTCAAACACGCGTTCACCACTGGATAACCGGCCTGACGCTGACAGGGATTGTCACGTTCGGCTCGATTTTCGTTCCTGGCTGCAGCGGAGAATACTTCACTTTCTCCCAGCAAAGTCGCGCCAAAGGCGTCACCTACCTCGAGGCCAATCAGTACGATGAGGCCCAGGGCGCTTTCCGCGATGCGGTCCGCCAGAACCCACGCGACTACGAAAGCTATTACTACCTCGGCACGATCTACGACCGCCAAAAGCAGTACGCCAACGCCATCGCCAGCTTCAAGACGTCACTGCAGGTGCAGGACGTCACGACTGAAGGTCAGAAGGACCTGGCGTCCCGGCTCAAGACGATCGACGCGTTCGGCAAGACCGTCGCCAAGGCCGACGAACGCGACGTCGAGGTCAACCGGCTCGAGCAGTCTGCCGCCGCGAGCAAGACGGGCGACGAGTACTTCATCCTCGCCCGCATCTACGTTGAGCGCGGCGACGCCGATTCGGCCGTCACGTCCTACGCCAAGGCGGCCCAGAAATCGCCTGAGAAATTCTATATTTTCAAAGAGCAGGGCCTGTATCTCGAGAAACAGCAGATGAAGGCCGAGGCCGAAGGTGCCCTGCGCAAGGCGTACCGGCTCAATGACCAGGACGTCGACATCCAGCAGGCATTACGCCGCCTGGGCGTCGTGCCCGGGCCGGCGATCAAAGAGGCGAACGAATTGGCGAAGCCGATCATGCCGAAGGGACCCATCCCGGAAATCGGCGGCAGCGATCGACCGAAAACGCCCGCGCCACTGCCGGGTCCGTCGAACAATAATCCGGCGGATTGAGTGGACTCATACGTTTCGGGCGTGAAACCCGCGCCCGAACGCGAATGCGAGCCGCGAAGAGGCGAAGAGCGCGAAGGCAGACGCCAAGAATGCTCATTTCTCTTTGCGTTTTCCTTCGCGTTGATCATCGCGCTCGTCGCATCTTCGCGGCTCGTATTGTTGTTTAGACGCAATGCGGGCGCTCACGATGCCGCGACACTCGCCATTCTACACTTGGAGCCGGTGCGCGGGTTTTTTAACGCAAACGTATGACTCGCTTGCAGCTTCACGGGGATACGTGAGATAGATCTCGCGTATTTTCTCGCGAAGGCGGCAAGCGTTACTTCACGGGCACTACAACGGCGGCGGCGGGTGCGGGGATGACTGCGGGGCCGGCAGTGGGAGCGCCTGCGGGGGGTTTGCCTTCACCGTTGCCTGGCGCGGCACCGTTGCGGCGCTTGCGACCGCCTCCGGGTGTGCCGGTTTGGTCGGTCGGCTGTTCTTCGACCTTGATGCCGGCGCGCTCGAGCAGCAGCTTGCCTTGCCCGGCTTCGAGCATGACGACCTGCGTGCCGGCCTCGAGACCTTCCATCACTTCAATATCCTGTTCATTGGTACGGCCGATCTTGATCGCGACGGGCCTGACGCCTTCGCCGATGGGGACGAACGCGTACCGCGTCCCGCCGGCGGTGTAGAGCGAAGCCATCGGGATCGACAGCACGTCGTCCGCCTGGTCGACCGTCACGCTGACCTCGCCGCCCATGCCCGGCTTGAGACCGTCCGGGGTCTCATCGAGCAGCACATCGACGGGATACTCCTTTTGGTCCGGGTTCCACCAACGGCCGCCGGAATCGGAGATGGGGCTGATCTTGGTGACCTGACCGCTCAGCGGCCGGGGTTGACCGGCGACGACGATCGTCGCGCTCTGCCCGACGCTCAGGCGCATCACCTGCGTCTCGTTGACCTTCAATACCACCTTCATGCGCGACGTGTCGGGCAGGCGGAGCATGGTCTGGCGCTCTCGGACCTGGGAGCCTTCCTGGATCGGCGTCTGGTTGCGGTCGCCGCCGGAGTTCTGGTAGACCACCAGTCCGTCGGCCGGTGCCTTGATGATGCATTTGGCGACCTGCTGGACGAGCCGATCGGTGCGCCGCGTGATCACCGAGAGCGACTGACGCTTGGCATCCAGATCGGCCTGTTTTTGCGAGAGGTTGGCAGCATTCTCGCGCTTGGTGCGGGACAGCTTCTGTTCGGTCTGGGCGAGCGTATTTTTCTTCGCCGCCATGTCCGCCTCGTGGCTGTAATCGACCAGCACCTTAAGCGAGGTTTCAGCTTTGGTGACGTCGGCCTGGGCCGTGAGGACGTCGGTCTCCTTGGTCTTCACTTCGGTTGCCGTCACGAATCCCTTGGCGAACAGGGAACGCGATTGCTGCAACTCGTCCTGCTTGGTTTTAAGACCCGTCTGAGCCTTTTCCAACGCCATCTTCGCGTCAGCAAGCTGCTGCGGCCAGGTGCCTTCGGTGTAGCTGCGGATGTCGATCTGCGCGAGCTGCAAAGCAACGTCGGCGGCCTCGAGATTGGCGGCGTTCTGGCTCTTCTGAATTTCCAGCATCTCCGTCGCGGTCGTCACGTCGGCGGAGGCGCGCTGCAGTTCGATCTGCGAATCCTCCAGCTTCAACCGGATCTGCGAGCCGTCGAACGTCACCAGCGTCTGGCCTTTCTTGACGAAGGTTCCTTCGGGGACCAGTTGGGTGATGGTGGTCGAGCCTTCGATTTCGCAGATGATGTCGATGTTGTCGACCGCCGCGAGGTCGCCGCGCACATTGACGCGCACCGCGAACGGCCCCCGCTTGACGGGGACCGATTTGTACTGGCTGGTTGTGGTGGACGAACGCCCGAGGAGCCCCGGCGCGACCGTGTAGACCACTCCGGAGGCTACCAGCAGGCCGACTGCCCCGACGGCAATCATCACCGGCCAACGGGTTGCGGCGGGTCTGGACAATTTTTTCGGCAACGCAAACTGTGTCATGAAGGCGATTTGTTTCGGAACCGGGGGAAAATCAAAAAACGACAGCCTTTTATGATACCCCGACGCGGGCGGCGTGTTAGTAAGGGGTTTCCAAAAATCGACGCCACGCCGGTACAATCCTGTAAATCCTTGCAAAAATGGCGATTGGGTGCGGTCGACGCCGGCGATCCCCGCTAATCGCTTGTCTTGCCAAGCACTTGAACCGTTCCGTTCACTGCGGGTTCACGCCTTCGGAGATGTTCGCCTTGTCCGACCGGGGCATGCCGCGGCGGTCCATCGCCAAGCCCAAGGCGCCGGCGCGGGGGTCAACGCGCAACATGCCGGTGTCGCGCAGGAACTGGAGGAGCTGGATTTGCAGGTTGGCGCGGGCCTGGTCGTAGCTGTCCTGGGCGGTCAGCAGCGAACGCTGGGCGTCGGTGACGTCGCGCGAGTTGGTCAGCCGGCCGAGCAGAAGGGACTCGTTGGCGAACTCGAGTCGCTCGCGGGCGAGGTCGATGGCGCGACGCTGAATCTCCAGCGACAGTTGCGCCGACCGAATTCCCCGCTGCGCCCCGCGCACGTCGGCGAGGATGTTCTGTTCCAGATCGACCTGGCTGCGCCGGGCCTGGTCAAGCTGAATCAGCGACTGGCGATAGACGTTCCGCTCGGGCAGGCGGTCGATCGGCAGATCAAGTGTCAGGCCTGCGTTGTATTCGAGCGCGCGCGCGTCGACGCGCCGGGCGGCGGTCGCGTCCGGGTTGCCGATTGTTGCCCCGCCGTCCAGGTTCAGCCCTGGGCCGAGCTGGTTCTGAGCGTTGCTGACGATACGCCGGCGGTCTTCAACGCGATCGCGCGCCGTTTGCAAGTCGAGCCGATACAGCATCGCCAGCTTTTCCGGGTCGCCGACGCGCGCCTCGAGGTATTTCATCTCCACATCGATCGACACCAGGTCAAGCGACTGCTCGACCGGCATGCCGATGAAGACCTTGAAATCGTCGAGTTCCCCCGCGAGCAACTGCTGTGCCAGTTGCAGCGAATCCTCGGCCGCCAGCAGATCCTGCTGGGCACGTTGCACTTCCAGCGCGTTGACACGACCGGACTCGAACAGCGCCTCGGTGCGGTCGGTCAGTTGCGAGAGGTTGCTGTAATTGATGAAGCGATTCCGCAGCGACGTGTAACGCGTCAGCACACGGAAATACCGCGACGCCACATCGACCGCGAACGAGCGGCGGTAATCCTCGAAGGCGCGCGTCGCGTAGATCAACTCGCGCTCGGAGGCGATCAGGGGCTCGAGATTGACCAGACCCGCGCCCCGGAGCAGCGGGATCGACCCGCGTAACGCCAGCTGCGCGTCTTCGCCGTCGGTGACATTGTCGTTGAGCGCATTGACGAAACTGACAAGTCCCTCGGCAACGACCTCGCCACCATAGGGAAGCTGCTGCCGCACGCCCGCGCGGCCGGTGACGGTGTAGGCCGAGCGGTAGTCGACGCTCTGCTGCCCGCCTGTGTAGTTCACGCCCACCTGTGCGAACGGTCGCGGCGAGAAGAGGTGCCGCTGGAGCGTCACGTCCAGCGCCGAGAGATAGAGCTGCTCCATCGCGGTCTGGTATTGCCGCGAGTGCTGAACGGCGTAGTTAACGCAGTCAAACAGCTCGAACTTAAGTGTATTGCCGATCTCCGACGCCGGCCCGTATTCCAGCCGCATCCGAAACTGCGCGATCGCCTGCCCGGCGATAATCGCCTCGACGTCCGGAACGTCTACCACAACCGACCCCGGCACCGGCGGACCCAGCGGAGCGGTCGAGAGCGTGAAGCCGACGCGCCGGGACGGGATCAGTTTCTCGTTCGGGGTGCGCGTCACCGGGATCGAGTCGTAAGATTTTTTCGTCGGCGTCGGCTGGGTCGTCGGATCGACCTTCACCTCCGGCGTGTAGTCGCTCGTGCGCTGCTGCCGCTCCTTAATCAGCGCCTGCACCTGCCGATCCGCATCCCGACGATACGAATCCG
>JBBRFH010000021.1:0-20124 GCA_038224615.1 Tepidisphaerales bacterium | reverse complement strand
CTTCCCGTCATCCGGGGTCGGCCGCTGCTGGTCCAGCGGCCTGATCCGCTGACGATGGTGGTCGTCCGGAACGTCCGTCTCGAAGCGCGGTCCGACGCCAGGCACAGCGAACGCAAGCCCACCTACGAATACACAATCGCGCTTTCGTTTCTCTTCGACCCGGCACTGCAGGTGCTCGCCATCGCTGAGCGGCCGATGCTCGAGGACCTCGTCTATCCGGACGCCGACTTTCGGCCCGATACCGACGGCGCGCTGACGCTGCAACGCGTCGACGGCCGGCCCGTCGGCGTCTTTGAAACAGAGTTGCGCATCACGAGCGACGAGCGCATCGCGAAATTCGACAAGGTCGTGCTGCGCCTGCGTGCGTGGCAGGCGATCGAGCGTACCGAACTGTCGATTGACGCCAATGCACTTGCCCGGGGTGGCGAAGTGAAAGGGCCGGATTTCACCGTAACACTCCCGCCGCGTCCGCAACGGCTGGACGAAGCGACGGCGTGGCAACTCAAGCTCACCGGCCCGCTCATCGACAGGTACACCGCCCCGTGGACTCAATGCCTCGCCGGCAGCACGCGCCTCGAGGAGGCCGGCCGGACCATCGGACAGATGCGCTGCGCGGTTATCCCCCGCGGCGGCGGCGCGGTCGAACTACACGTCGGCGGAAGTGCGTTTGGCAATGGGCGTCCCGCCAACTTCGGGCCGCAGGCACAGGGCGTCGACCGCATCCATTTTTCAATTCCGACCCGGGTGAAGATCATCGATCTCCCGATCGTGCTGTCCGACCTCCCGCTGCCTTGACCTTGCGTGTAAACTCGTCGACGTATGGCGCGTTACAACGTCCCCCCCAATATCGGCAAGGTCCGCGTCGCCATGGGCGTCGCCGGCACGTTCGCGGTCTGGAACGGCAAGCAGGGCAAAAACGAGTTCAAGATTCTCGTCCGCAGCCGCAAGCTCGCCGAAGAGGTCGCCAAGGTAATCAACTCCAAGGCGCATCAAGGGTGGGTCGAGGTGCTGTGAGCGACGCGCGAGCCGCGACGCAGCGCGTCATCACGCCGACCCCTCTGCGCGGGTCGGATCCGACTCCACAGGGGTCGGCGCAGGTGGCATGTCGGTGGCTACGCGTGTACCCGTCGCGTATACACCCACCACTCGATCATCAGCAGCGGGATGCCGACGCAGGCGATGATCCACCACCAGAGTTGCAGTTGGGTGCGGCCGCCTTCGACGAACTGGATTTTGCCGATCTCGCCGGGGGGCTTTTCCATGGGCTGGATGTTGCTCTCATTGTCATCGAGCAAATTGACGGCAAGGCGCTCGTACTGCGGGACGGCGGGGTCGGTGCGGTAGAGGCCGACGTGGTCGAGCGGGGGGAGCGCGAAATCGCCGGTCGGGGGGATGATCACCTTGTGGCTGGTGGTCGGGGTCAGCAGTTGGATGTCCCTGGCGCCCTCGGCGACGCGATCGAGGTTCTGCCGCGGCAGGCGCGGGGTCGCGCCGGGCTTGAACGATTCGCGCACGCTCATGTCCGAGCCGATCGCGAGGTACTGCAACCCGTTGTGCAGGAACAGCGGGAAGCTCACCCGCAGCGGCCAGTTGCTCTGCAGCACGTCGAAGCTGACGACCAGGTGCGTCGAGCGACCTTCGCGGTTGAGCACGACCAGCGGGCCTGAGGTACCTTCGATAAGCGTCTCGGCCGACAGCGGGACATCGAGGCGGAGCGATTCGGCGATGAACAGCTTCGCCAGCGCCAGGTGCCGCAGCATCGGGTGATCGCGCTTCCAGTCGAGAATCTCGATGTCATTCAGGTACAGCCCGCGGCCGGCCTCGTCCTTGGCCTGCTTGATCTGCGCATCGGGCGGCACCGCGCCGAACCAGATGAAGTTGCCCGACGCGGGCATGTACTTGGGCGTGTAGCGGTCGAACATCACCACGTCGACGTCCGCCGGCCGATCGCGCTCCCACTCGCCGGGCAGCAGGGTGCGCGGCTTGTGGAGATTCAGACTATTGACGGCTTTTTCGAGGAAGTAGTTGCCGTCGGTCACCAGCGCCACCTGTAGCGGCTTGGGCGGGGGGACGACGACGTAAGCATGGTCGTCCTGCGCCAGCACGTCGCCATCGACCGCCGTGTGCTCCAGCTTGATGACGGCGGCGGTCTGCAGGTCGAGTGTGAACTCGACGCTGTCGCGCGCGGTGACGTTGTTCTTCTCGGCCTCCTCGCGCTGCTTGTCGTCCCATCGCGCCGGCAGCACCTTGAGGTTCGAGCGCACCTGTCGCACCTGGAAATTGTCAGGCGCGCCGGGTGCATCGGGATCGAGCGTCGAAACGCTGAGCTGCACATCCGCGTCGACCGGATCGGGCCCGAAGTTAGCCAGCCGCGCGAAGACCTGCACCTGCGTCGGCTGTTCGTAATTGCGCTTGGCGCTGAGCGCGACGACGGCGACGTTCCTGGATTTCGGATCGCCGATCGGCTCGAACTGCAACTCGCTGCGCAGCGCCAGTTCCATCGAGTCGCTGACGCGGCCGTCGGAGTAGAGGAAGACGCGCATCTTCGGCTGCCCGCCGGGCCCGACGGCGTCGGGATTGACGTTCATCTGCGCGTCGGCGAGCTGGTAGGCGAGCTTCAGCTTGCTGGCCCGATCGGTCGGCTGGATGTTTTGGATCGATCGCTTCAGCGCCGGCGCGTCCGACGTGAGCGGCTGCACCGTTTCGGCCGAGTCGTCGAACGCGATCACCATGGCGCGCGCCCCGCGACCCATGCCCTCGACGAGATCGAGGGCGCGGCGCTTGGCTTCGTCGAGCCGGGTCTTGCCGTTGACGTCGTGGGCGTTCATCGAGGCGCTGCGGTCAATGAGGATGACGGTGTTCTCCCCCGCGCCCGGCCGGTACGAGGAGATCGGGTTCGACAACGCCAGCAGCAGCGCCGCCAGCAGCAGCATCTGCAGCAGCAGGAGCAGGTTCTTGCGCAGCTTCTGGAACGGCGAATTGACCTGCAGGTCCTGCACGGCTTTCTTCCAGAGGATCGTCGACGACACCGGCATCTCGCGGCGGCGCAGCTTGAGGAAGTAGAGCAGCAGCAACGACGGAATCGCGATCACCGCCGCAAGCGCGGCGAACGGCCAGTTGAGGAATGTGGGGAACCAACTCATCGACTCTCTACCACCCTCTGCGATTCGCCGTGGTTAGCTTGGCGGCGCGTCTAAATGGTATCAGGTGTAGCGCGGAGACGCACACGACCTTGGTGGCGTCAACCGGCCGCCCAGTGCTGACTCAAACGCCTCGAACACTTCGGTTTCAAAACAGACCAGCGAGACGCGGTCGATCGACGACGGCGTGGCGAAAAATTCTCTCACGGTCGCGACCGCCGTCTTTGCGGCGAGGTCGGGCGGGTAGCCGAAGACGCCGGTGCTGATGGCGGGGAAGGCGATGCTCGTCAGGTTGTTGTCGGCGGCGAGTTGGAGACTGCGTCGATAGCAGGACGCCAGCAGCGCCGGCTCGTTCTGGTTGCCGCCGTACCAGACCGGGCCGACGGTGTGAATGACGTACTTTGCGGGGAGATTGAATCCGGGAGTCAGTCGCGCCTCACCCGCCGGGCAGCGCACGCTTGGGCGCACCTGCGGGATCTGCGTACACGCCTGCAACAGCGCCGGCCCCGCAGCGCGATGGATCGCGCCATCCACCCCGCCCCCGCCCAGCATCCGCTCGTTGGCGGCGTTGACGATGGCATCGACGGACAGCTTGGTAATGTCGGCTTGAATGACTTCGATCATGTGCAAATCCGAATGGCGGCCTTCGGAGCACCACCTGAAGAAGTAACCGCAGATTTCGCAGATTCCGCAGATGCCAGAAAAATCGCGAAAATCTGCGCAATCTGCGCAATCTGCGTCATCTGCGGTTCTGTCTTCTGATTTAATCCTTCGTCATTATCCCCCCGGTCTATCCCAGCAATCCTCTCTCGCGCAGGTAGTTGAGGACCAGGGTATCAAACGGAACGGCGGTCGAGCTGAACAGGTACGTGCCGCCGCGGCGGGTGAGGAACTCGCGGAGGCTGAGGCAGTAGGCGTTGAGGTTGCTCTTGTATCGCTTCAGCAGCGGTTGCGTGATCGACACCTCGGCCATGTCGGCGTCTTCCATGTCGACGAGCTTGAGGTCGCCTTGCAGGTCGGGTTCGATCTCCTGCGGCGCGAGGATCTGGATGGCGAACAGGTCGTATCGGCCGCCGGCGACATAGCGCAGGCCGGCCTCGAAGCCGTTCTTGTCGAAGAAGTCGGAGAGCACGACGCACACGCCCTTGGAACGGTTGGCGAGCGCAAATCGCCGGCAGGCGTCCGCGAGGTTGCCGCTGCCGGCGGGTTGCAGACCGTCGATGAAGCTGAGCATCTGCCCGACCCGTGTCCGCCCGCGGATCGCGCCGGTGGTCGATGGCATGCCGTCGGCGATGGCGCTGATCGTCACGCGGTTGTAATTGACAAGCCCGACATACCCCAGCGCCGCCGCCACCTGCTTCATGTAATGGAGCTTATTTGGGGTGCCGTAATCGGCGCTCTTGCTCGTATCAATCAGCACGTGCAACGCAAGGTCTTCTTCTTCGAGGAAGAGCTTGAGGAACAGGCGATCGAGACGTGCGTAGATGTTCCAGTCGATGAATCGGAGGTCGTCGCCGATGACGTAGTTGCGGTAGTCGGCGAACTCGACGGATTGCCCGCGCCGCTTGGAGCGGCGCTCCCCTTTGAGTTTGCCCGCCAGCAGCTTGCGGCTGAGCACGTCGAGCTGATCCAGCCGCGCCATGAACGACGGATCGAGCAGTAGCCGACCCGCAGACGAGGCCGACTTTGAAGGCGGCGGCGGCGGGACGGCGCGGGAAGCGACGGTCATGAACACTTTCATCGCATTTCTTATCCAACAACTCAAGCGCCAATACGCTAAAATGACGACCATCGGAATCGGGACAGACGGCTCGAACACCTCGGTCGCAGGCGGCAACCAGTTGAAACGGACGCTTCCATCCATTCGGTTGTTGATCAGCGTGATGGTGCTCGCGCCGATGGTGGCGATCAGCCTCGCGTTGCTAATTCTTTCCGGCTACACAAGTAGCCGCATCGAATCACAATTAAGCAAGAGCCTCGTCCGCGCCACCAGCACCGTCGTCACCCGCGAGATCAACAGCGTCATCCGTGACGCGCAGTGGGTCAGCGACCTGTACGCCTATCGGATCGAAACCGGCGTGCTCCCCGGAACGCCCGATCCGCCCCCCTGGGACAAGTTGATGGTCGGCACGCTCTCCATGCGCTCCTCGCTGGCGTCGCTGACATACGCCACGCCGGACGGCCGGTGCGTGATGGTCATGCGCGTGGGCGGGAAGTTGATCGCCAGCCACTCGGACGGCCCGGGCGCTTTCCAGACGCGCGAGTACGAGGTCACCGCACAAGGCAAGGCGATCGAGCCGCCGATCCGCACCTACGCGTATGACGTGGCCCAGCGTCCGTGGTACGGGCTGGCGATCCGGTCGAAGGCTCCCGCGTGGACGCCGGTGTACGCGTGGTTCGAGCAGAGCCATAACCTTCGCGACGGCCCGCCGATCGCGGGGCTGGGGTACACGCGAAGCATCCGCAAACCGGACGGGTCGATGCTCGGGGTGCTCTCGGTGGACGTTTCGCTGGAGACCGTCGGCAAGCTGCTCGGCGACAGCGACGTCGCCGGTCGCGGCACGCTGGCAATCCTCGATGACAAGGACCACTTGCTGTGCGATTCGGCCGGGCTGACCGGACGCGACGCGACGCGCCTGCCGCTCCTCGACACCGTGCCCGGCGAGGACATGCGCGTGCTGCGCGAGCATCTCGATGCCAACGCGTCGCCGGACACGGGGCTGCAGGCGCTGGTGGAGCATCGCTATGTCAGCGTCGAGCCGATCCGCCCGTTCCCCGGCATCAATTGGCGGCTGGCGATGGTCGTGCCCGAGCAGGTGATCAACGGCGAAACCAGTACCCTGGAGCGCAACATGGTGCTTGTGGGCGCAGCCTGCGTGGGCACGGCGCTGCTGCTGGGGCTGTGGCTCTCGCAGCGGATCGCCGCGCCGGTGCAGCGGATGGTCGCCTCGGTACGGCGCATCGGCGACGGCGATTTCAACGTCACCTTCGCGCCGCAGCGCACGCGTGAACTGGCCGAGCTTACCGGCGCGCTGTCGGAGATGACCACCGACCTCAAGGAGCAGGTCACCCTCCGCGCCGCCAAGGAGGCCGCCGAGTCTGCCAACCGGGCCAAGAGTGCATTCTTCGCACGCGCCACACACGAGCTGCGCACGCCGCTGAACGCGATCATCGGGTATTCAGAACTGATTGAAGAGCATGACGCCGTGCGCCAGGACGCCCAGGCCCACGACGACATCCGCCGCGTGCTGCAGGCGAGCCGGCAGTTGCTCGGCGTGATCAACAACGTGCTGGATTTGGCGCGCATCGAGTCGGGCAAGCTGTCGATCTCGCTCGCCGACGCGCCGGTCGAGCCGCTCCTGCGCGAGTCGGCCGAGACGGCGCAGCCGCTGGCGAAGCAGAACGGCAACGCCCTACGGCTGGAAATTCGCGACGACATCGGCACGCTCCGCACAGATGCCGGCAAGCTCAAACAGATTCTGCTGAACCTGCTGGCCAACGCGGCGCGGTTCACCCGGGACGGGACGATTACGCTGCTGGCCGAGCGCGACCAGTCGCACCTTCACCTGGCGATCCGCGACACCGGCTGCGGCATCGCCGCTGACAACATGCGGCAGCTTTTCGAGCCGTTCTACCAGGCCGACGCCCGGCGTGGCGGGACGGGGCTGGGCCTGTCGATCTCCCGCCAGCTCACGCAGGCGCTGGGCGGGGCCATCGAAGTGACCAGCGTCGAAGGCCAGGGAACCACCATCGACCTCTACTTCCCGCTGCATCCACCACTGAATCCGGCTGCCGCGGACGCAACCGGCGCCGACGGGCCGGCCGGGCCACGGGAGGATGATGCGATCGAAACGGACGCGGGGAGAAACAAGGAAGTCAGCACATGAACAGCCATCCCAGAATCGTCGTGGTCGAAGATGAGCAGCTGAGCCGCGAGATGCTGGTCCGGCGGCTCACCAGTCGGGCGTTTGAAGTCGAGTCGTTCGACGGTGCCGCCGACGCGATCGCGTACATCGCCGAAAACCGCGTCGACCTGGTGTTGATCGACAACGCCATGCCCGGCATCACCGGTGTGGACGCGGTGCGGTTGCTGCGGCAGAAGTGGTCGCACGACTCGTTGCCGATCATCGTCGTCAGTGCGCTGGTGGACAGCGATGACGTCGTCGAGGCGCTCGACGCCGGCGCGAACGACTACGTCGTCAAGCCGATCAACTTCAAGGTGTTGCTGGCGCGGGTGCGCACGGCGCTACGGATGCGGCACAACGTTGCGATTCTTGTGGAGGCCGAGCGGCAGCGGGTGATGATGGAGAGCCTGGCCCGCGCCGCCGCCACGACCGCCGAGCCGCTGGGGCAGATGGTCGACGAACTCGAGGTGCTGATGCAATCGCCGCCCGACGACCCGAAGCAGATCAGCGAGGGCCTGATCGGCCTGCTCGATCTGACCGAAAAAGCCGTCGACGTCATCGACCAGCTGCGGCGAATTGCGTCGATGCACAACGTTCCTTACACGGCGCGGCTCGATTTCCTGAATGATCTTACCGCCCAGGAAACGTGAGCCGGATCCTGTTTGAACGAGTGGCGATCGGGCACCACTTTCGGTCGCGCTGGCGGGTGAACTGTCGGCACTTCGCTAGGCGCACGGCAAATCCGCGCTAGAATGTCCCAATGCGCCGTGCATACCGATGTTGGTGTAACCGGGCGGCAGGTGGACGGCGAACGACGACCGAGGGTAGTCGATGCGCGTGCTGACCGAGAAGGGACTCGCGTTCACGTTTCTGCTGCTGTTGCTGCTGGCAACCGCGACGCAGTTGGGGCTGCGCCTGCTGGCGGAGCGCGCCAACACGCTGGCCGAGCAGATCGCCGACCGACGCGAGGGCGTCGCCGACGTGCAGGCGCTGCTGCTGAGCATGGAAAGCGCTGAGGCCGGCGAACGGGGCTACGTCATCACGGGCAGTGAACCGTACCTCGAACCCTACAACGCCGGCGCCGTTTCCATCCCGTCGCGGCTGAATCGCGTCGCGACGTTCGCCAGCGCGACCGGCGGTGCCTCGCGCGACGACCTCGACGCTTTGCAGGGATTGGTCGCGCAGAAGCTGGCCGACCTCAAGCAGGTCATCGACACCCGCCGCACCGACGGTTTTGATGCGGCCACGCGCGCGGTGGCGCAGGGGCGGGGCAGGATGCTGATGGACGAGATCGGCGTTCGCGTCCGTCGGATCGTCGCCGGTGAACAAGCCAAGCTCGTCGCGAGCAGTCGCGACTACCATGCGGTCCGCCGATGGGTCTGGCCGGGCGCTACGGTGGTGCTGTTGATGAACCTGCTGCTGCTGTTGGCAGGACTGCTGTTCTTACGGCGCTATGCGGCAAGGCGTCGGGCGTCGGAGCAATCCTTGCAGCGGGCCGTCGACGAACTGCAAATGGCTCGAGGCGGGGCCGAAAGCGCCAGCCGCGCCAAGAGCGTTTTCCTGGCCAACATGAGCCACGAGCTGCGCACGCCGCTGACGAGCATCATCGGCTTCGCCGAGATGCTCGCCGAGGACGCCGCCGAGGACGGGAAGTCACACATCACCACCGACACCCGGCAGATCCTTTCCTGCGCCCGGCGGCTGCTGGTGCTGGTGAACGACCTGCTCGACATCAGCAAGATCGAGGTCGGCCGGGTGACTCGCATCGACGAGGACGTGTCGGTCGAGCATCTCATGCGCGATATCGTCCGCAGCGCGACGCCGGTCGTCGAACGCAATCAAAACGCATTTGCAGTCCAGATCGCACCTGATGTAGGCTGGGCGCGGTTTGACGCCGGCAAGGTGCGGCAGGTCGTGGAAAACCTGCTCAGCAACGCCGCCAAGTTCACCAGTGACGGGCAGGTTCGGCTGCACGTCAGCCGGACGCCGCAGCAACTGATCGTGCGGGTGATCGACACGGGTATCGGCATTGGCGCTGAGCAACTCAAGACGCTCTTCCAGCCGTTCGCGCAGGCGGACACGACCATCTCGCAACGGTTCGGGGGAACGGGGCTTGGACTGGCAATCTGCCGCAGCCTGGCGCGGCATCTGGGCGGCGATGTAACCGTGCAGAGCGCGCCCGGCGAAGGCTCGACATTTACACTGACGCTGCCCGTGATCGACCTGCCGTCGAACGGAACCGACGGCCGGGACTCGCCGGGGATTCCGCCGAGTGATGCAATACCGCAGTTATCGCCGAAGTAGTCAATGGAAGGTCATCCGAAGCGATGACCGGCGACGGAAGGGATGTATTACGTGGCCAATATCCTTGTGATCGAAGATGACGAGATGATCCGCCAACTGCTGCTGCGCCGCCTGGGCCGAGCCGGATACCAAGTGCAAGCGGCCTCCGACGGCACGACCGGCGTGGCGCTGGCATTGGGTGGCACGGCCGACCTGATCCTGCTCGACCTGCGCCTGCCCGACATGACCGGCTACGAGGTCGCCCAGCGCATTCGCCGCGACGCCAAGCGGAAAGTGCCGATCATCGCCGTCAGCGCCAGTTGTACCGAAACCGACCGCGATCATGCCATCGAGTGCGGCTGTAATGCGTTCCATCCCAAGCCGATGGACTGGGGAAAGCTGCTGGAGCAGATCGAGAAATACCTCAAGGGATGATCGTTCGTCGCGAAAGGCGCTTTTAAGCGACGGCCGGCTTCTTCTCGACGGTGTTCGCCTCCACCGGCGCCGCGGGTGTCTGGGTGACTGCGACAGCGACCGGGCTCATCTGCCGGAACACTTCGACGATCGCCAGTGCAACCGCCACGACCACCGGCCCGACGAAGAGCCCCAGGATTCCGAAAACCTGAATGCCGCCGAGGACGCTGAAGAAGATGATCAGATCGTGGAAGCCCGCGCGCTGTCCGACCAGGCGGGGACGCAGGATGTTGTCCAGCGAGCCGATGATCAGCCCGCCCCAGATGCACAGGATGATTCCCTTTCCCCATGCACCGATGGCGAACAGATAGATTGCCGCCGGCAGCCAGACCGCCGGGGCGCCGATCGCGGGGATCATCGCCATCACGAACATCACGACCCCCCAGAGCAGGCCCGAGGGGATGCCGAGCACCCAGAACGCCACCGCCCCGAGCGCCCCCTGGATGGCGGCGATCACCATGGTGCCGTTGACGCTGGCGCGGATGACGTCGCGGCACCGCTTGTAGACCGCCATGCTCTGCCGCTCGTCCAGGGGCAGGGCGTTGACGACGGTCCGGACGATGACGGCTTCGTCGCGCAGCAGGTAGAAGAGCGTGAACAGCGCGAACGCGATTTTGACGATCGCCGTAAACACTCCCCCGACGACGCCGAGCGTCCGCTGGGTGAGCGGGGCGGCCAACTGTTTCAGGCTCTCGGTGATTTGCGAGGGGTCGTTGATGACCCCCTGACCGACGATCCGCTGCACAAAGTGACCGAGGCGGGTGTCGGCGTAGAGCAGTTCCTTGGCCTTGACGAGGCCGGCCTGTACCTGCGCGGCGGCCTCGGGCGCCTGGCCAATGACCGAGACGGTCACGAAGCCGATCGGAATCAGCGCCACCACGATCACGGCAAGCACCGTGGCGACGGCGGCCCACGTCTCCGACCAGCCGCGGTCGCGCAGGCGGCGAAACAGCGGATGAGCGACGATCGCCAGCACGATCGCCCAGATCAGCACGTCCAGGAACGGGGCGATGATCAGCCAGCACAGGTAAAGCGAAATCAGCGTGATACCGAGCAGTGCCAGCCACCGCGAGTTGAGCCGTTGCATACGGGAACTATAGCGCCGCGAGGCGCGTGAAAAGTCCGTGAAACGCCGCGAACGCGAAAGCGACGGGGCGGGCCGGGTGCCACAGATCGCGGTACGCCGAGATCTGTGCCGTTCGCGCACGGGTCTGCGAGTACGCCGACCCGTGGCACCAGCGACAGGAATCGATTCTTAGTCAGCTCGCAGGGCTTTCAGGCCCAACGCTTTGCGCGACTGGTTGACGTAGGTGAACACGTCGTCGCTCGAGCCGATCCAACCCGACAGCGCCCCGGTCGTTACCCCGAGCGCGGCGGCGGTATCGCGGAGGGAGTAGGAGTGGGCGTCAAGGTGGTCGACGATCCGCGCCGCCTCGAACGGCACCCGCGCGTTCACCGCCCGGAACTTCAAGTTGATCGGTGTCTGTCGGATCGCCAGCGCGACCTGCCAGCGCAGTCGCTGCAGCGCGGCCCGGCGGTTTTTTTGCTGGCTACGCTCGGCTTCGGCGCGGGCGGTGAGTCCCGTCGCCCGGTGCGTCAGCCGGACCGCCGAGCTGGTTTTGTTGCGCTTTTGGCCTCCCGGGCCGCTGCCGCGCGTGTGCTCGATGTCGCAGGCAGAGGCCAGTTCGTCGTCGCAAAGGCTCAAAATCTGGTCTCGGTCGATCATTGCGTCCGTCCGTCTTAACAATTAGATCGACCCTTACGGGCCGTTAATGGATTCCTAACAATCGAGCCATACCGTTCATCGCACTGAATGGGAAATCCCGTTCGACTGTCTGACCTTTTACTCGAAGGAGCAAACGACCATGATGATGACTTTGATCAAACGCACCCTGATCGCCGCGATTGCGATCGGCTCGTCGACCCTGGCGATGGCGGACGTCCGCCTGCAAGGCTCGGGCGCCACATTCCCCAACCCGCTATACCAGAAGTGGGTCGCCGAGTACCAGAAGGCCCACCCGGACGTGAAGGTCGACTACCAGTCGATCGGCTCGGGCGGCGGGATCAAGGCGATCACCTCCAAGACGGTCGATTTTGCCGGTTCCGACGCGCCGCTTTCGGCGAAGGAAGCCGAAGCACTGGGCGGCAAGGGCCTACACATCCCGATGACGGCGGGTGCCGTTGTGCCGGCCTACAACCTGCCCAGCTTCTCCGGCGAACTCAAGCTCAGCGGTGCGGTCATCGCCGACATCTACATGGGTAAGATCACCAAGTGGAACGACCCGAAGATCGCCGAGCTTAACGCCGGCGCTGCGCTGCCGGACGTGGCCATCACGCCGGTCTACCGCACGGACGGTTCGGGCACGACCTCGATCTTCACCAACTACCTCGCCACGCAGAGCCCGGATTTCAAGAGCACTGTCGGCGTCGGCAAGCAGGTGAACTTCACCGGCGGCCAAGGTGGCAAGGGCAACGAAGGCGTCGCCGCTGCCGTCAAGCAGACCAACGGCGCGCTCGGTTATATCGAGCTCAACTACGCGACGGCCAACAAGATCACCTTCACCAGCGTCCAGAACAAGGACGGGCACTTCATCAAGGCCACGCTCGAGTCCGTCGCCGCCGCCGGCAAGGGCGCGGTCGACCAGATGACGCCCGCCAAGCTCAACGTTGATATCTGGAACCAGCCGGGTGCCGAGTCGTACCCGATCGCTTCGTTCACCTACATCATCGTCTACAGCGACCTGAGCAACATCGAGGCCGCCGACAAGAAGAAGGCGCTGCTCGATTTCCTCAACTGGGCGGTGACCGACGGGCAGAAGTTCGCCTCCGAACTCGACTACGCCCCGCTCGATCCGGCCGTCCAGGCCAAGGCCAAGGAAGCCATCGCTACCCTGAGCGCCAAGAGCCTGTAGTATATCGACGGGTCCGATCCGACTGCCAGGGTGGGTAAAGAAGCGAGACCGGATCGGCTTGAGTCTGCTATCGCGACGGGAGAGTTTGACGACTCTCCCGTCGCTTGTTCCAAAGGAAATCGCCCGCACGAGATGCGGCCCGCTGTATGAGTGAATCGACGACACCCGCATCGATCAGCCCCGCCGACGCTACGTCGGCCGCGTTTGAATCATTGCACCAGCGTGGCAATCGGCTGCTCAATGGCGACCAGGCCATGGCGATGCTCTGCAGGCTGGCGGCGATCAGTGTGCTATTGATGCTGGGCGCACTCTGTTGGGTGCTGTTGCAGGCGTCGATGCCGTCGATCAGGCAGTTCGGGCTTCGCTTCCTGTATACCAGCGAGTGGCGCGCCAACGAGCTGGAAGTACCCCGGCGTGTCGATGGCAAGATTCAGTTCGACGCCGATGGCGAGATGATCGTCGACGTCAAGCCGGCGGTTTTTGGTGCCGCGACCGTCATCTGGGGGACGGCCGTCAGCTCGGCAATCGCGCTGGTGATCGCCATTCCGCTCAGCCTCGGGGCGGCACTGTTCCTGGTGCGCATCGCCCCGAACTGGTTGCGCCCGTTCGCGTCGTTCCTGATTGAATTCCTCGCCGCCGTGCCGTCGATCGCATACGGGATATGGGGGCTGTTCGTACTCGCCCCGTTCCTGCAGGGCGGATCAATGCTTCCGGGCTGGCTGCAATGGGCGGGCAACGCTCCGGTGCTGAAGTGGCTGACCTACTCCGGCGTCAACTACGAAACGCCCGATCCCGCCGACACCGCCGTCTTCTTTCGCGGGGTGGAGCCGATGCTCTACGCGGTATTCGGGAATGTGCCGGGTTTGGCGCAGTTCTTCCAGGTCGACGGCAGTTCGATCGCCTTCACCGGCCGCGACATGCTTGCCGGCGGGCTGATCCTGGGCGTCATGATCCTGCCGATCATCACCGCCATCAGCCGCGACGTGCTCAACGCCGTGCCGCGGGCCCAGATCGAGGGATCGCTGGCGCTGGGCGCGACGTGGTGGCAGAGCAGCAAGCAGATGCTGGCGTATTCGCGCGCGGGGCTTTTCAGCGCCGTAATGCTCGGCCTCGCCCGCGCCGCCGGCGAGACGATGGCCGTCACCATGGTCATCGGCAACGTCAATCAGATCGCGATGTCCCCGTTCGCGCCGGCGCAGACGATGTCGTCGCTGCTGGCTAACCAGTTCAACGAAGCCAGCGACATCCAGCGCTCGGCGCTGACCGAAGTGGCGCTGATCCTGCTGGTGATGAGCCTGCTGTTCAACGTCGTGGCACGATACCTGGTCGTCGGAAAGAACACGCAGAGCGCCTAGGCGCATGCGCCGGTCAGTTGGAACGTCCATGGCACTGAGCAAGTTCGACATCTTCAGCCGCACCAAGAGCAACGTCGCCTGGACGTTGTCGGTGTCGTTCGCCGCGTTCATCATCTTCCTGTTGCTGCTGGTGACGGGGTATCTGCTGGTCTTGGGCGCCGGGTCGCTTTCGCTCGAGTTCTTCACCGAGATCCCCAGCGGCAACGTCGTCGCCACGCGCGACGCCGCGGGCAAGGTCATCGAAGGAATCGGGGGTATGAAACAGGCCCTGATCGGGACGATCATCCTTATCGGCATGGCGTCGGTGGTCGGCGTGCCCTTGGGTATGCTGGCGGGTATTTATCTATCGGAATACGAGGCCGGCGGGTGGCTGGCGACGCCACTGCGGTTCATCTGCGACGTGTTGGCGGGCGTGCCTTCGATCGTGGTCGGCATTCTGGGCTACGAACTGCTTGTGCGCCCCGTCTGGATGGGAACCAACAACGCATGGGCGGGCGCGGCAGCGCTGGCGTTCATCATGGTCCCGATTATCGCCCGCACCACAGAGGAGATGCTTCGTCTGGTGCCCAACAGCTTCCGCGAAGCCGCAATCGGCCTGGGCGCGACCAAGGCCCAGACGATCCGCCAGGTGGTGCTGCCGGCGGCCACCGGGTCGCTGGTCACGGGCGTCATGCTGGCGATCGCCCGCGTCGCCGGCGAGACGGCGCCGCTGCTATTCACCGCGCTGAACAGCAAGTACACGCCCATCAGCCTCGATGCCAGTTTTCCGTTCGTGCATGTGGCGACCAACAACGCCTTTCCGTCCCTGACCGTACAGATCTTCAACTACGCGACCAGCCCCTATGTCGAGCAGAACAAGCAGGCGTGGGCGGGCATCATCGTACTGATCGCGCTGATTTTCGTGCTGAATCTGGCGATCCGCTTTGCCGCGTCGCGCAGCGTGGGAAAAACGAGGACGTCATGACGACCGTCGCCTCGCAACCCAAGCCTGCCGCGAACTCACACCCGATCGCGCCCGCGCCCGAGCAGACCGCCGGCCGCCCGCTGCGGCAGTCGGACGATCCGTCGGCGGTCGTTTCGGTGCGCGATTTCAACCTGTTCTACGGGCCGAAGCAGGCGCTGTTCAACGTCAGTTGCGACTTCCTGCAGAACCGCGTCACCGCGCTGATCGGCCCGTCGGGTTGCGGCAAGAGCACGCTGCTGCGGTCAATCAACCGCCTGCAGGATCTGATCCCCAAAGTCCGCATGACCGGCGACATGCACCTCAACGCCCGGCCGATCTACGGCAAGGGCGTGGACGTCATCTCGCTGCGCAAGAGCACCGGGATGGTCTTCCAGAAGCCCAACCCGTTCCCGACGACGGTCTTTGAGAACGTCGTTTACGGCTTGCGCCTGCAGGGCATCCGCGACAAAAAACTGCTCGCCGAGCGCTGTGAGGAATCGCTGACAGCGGCGGCGCTGTGGAATGAAGCCAAGGACCGCCTGCACGCCAGCGCCCTGGGCTTGTCCGGCGGACAGCAGCAGCGCGTGTGCATCGCCCGCGCGATCGCGGTCAAGCCTGAAGTGCTGCTGATGGACGAGCCGTGCTCGGCGCTGGACCCGATCTCGACGGCCCGCGTCGAAGAGCTGATCGTGAAGCTGAAGGACCGCGTGTCGATCGTCATGGTCACGCACAATATGCAGCAGGCCGCCCGCGTTGCCGATTTCACTGCGTTCATGTACCTCGGCAAGCTGATCGAGCTCGACGAGTCGGCGAGGATGTTCACCCAGCCCAGCCACAAGATGACCGAGCAATACCTCACCGGCCGATTCGGCTGAGCCGACTTTTTGTAGCCACAGGCACGTTCTCCCTTTATAAACCGTTCGCCCGCGCGCCGGCCGCTCCTTCCAACCGGGGCAGATCGGGCCGCGAGCAGGGAGATACGTCCGGATGCAATCCACCGAAGCCGAAGCCGTTTCCTCTGAGCCGCACATCCCGGACGGCAAAAATCTCTACACGCGGACGCCGTTGTACGTCCGGATCATCATCGGACTGATCCTCGGGGTGATTTTGGGGTCGATCATCCTGGCCGTGACGCCGGTCGATTCGGCGGGCAAACTGGTGCCCACCGATCAGCGGGTGATCTGGATCAAGGTGACGATGAAGACGCTGGAGGTCGTGGCGGCGATGCTGCTGCGGCTGCTCGGCCTGATCGCGCCGCCGCTGATTCTGGTCGCCGTCATCCGTGCCGTGCTGACCGCCGAGATCAAAGGCGGCATGGCCGGGCGGCTGATCCGGCTCCTGGCGCTCAACACCTTCGTCGCAGTGCTGATCGGCCTATCCGTCGCGAACTTCATTCAGCCGGGTAAGCACGCGCATTTGGGCAAGCCCGAAGACATACCGAAAGAGCGCGATTTCCTGCAGATGGCGATCGACCAGGTGCCGCGCGACATCTTCACGCCGTTCATCAATATCAAGCTTCCGAAGCAGGACTGGGAAGTGGTCGTCAATCCGATCGGCGTGATCATGATCGCGCTCGCGGTCGGCATCGCCGGACGGTTTCTGATCGCCTCGCACCGTGCGATGATGACGACGGTGTTCGACATCCTGTTCGAGATGGTCATCCGCATTCTTTACTGGGTGATTCAGATCGTTCCGCTGGCGGTGCTGGCCAAGGTTGCCCAGACGATCGGCGAAAAGGGGTATCGGCCGTTCCTGGCGCTGGCGTGGTTCATCGGGGCGGTGATCCTGGCGCTGGCGCTGCAGTCGCTCTACTACCTGATCCGCGTGAAGTTCGGCTCGTGGGTGAATCCGATCAACCTCATTCGCGGCACCCGCGACGCATCGGTGATGGCATTCTCGACCGCCAGTTCCACCGCCACCATGCCGGTGACCTACGAGTGCCTGAAAGAGCGCGTCGGCCTCCGCGAACGCTCGGCCAGCCTCGGCGCACTGGTCGGCAGCAACTTCAACAACGACGGCACCGCGCTCTACGAGGCGATGGCGGCGCTGTTCATCGCGCAGATGCTGAATATGGAACTGTCGATCACACAGCAGGTGCTGGTCGTGCTCACCAGCGTGATCGCCGGCTGCGGGGCGGCGGGAATCCCCGAGGCGGGACTGGTGACCATGACGCTCGTTTTCAACAGCGTCGGCCTGCCGCTGGCGTACATCACGCTGCTGCTGCCGGTCGACTGGTTCCTCGATCGCTGCCGCACGATGGTCAATGTCATGGGCGACATGAACGTGAGTTGTCTGCTCGACGGCAAGACACCGAAGACCGCGGAAGAGAATTCCGAAGGATGAATTCTGAATGCTGAAAACGCGGGCATCGGGCGCGATTCGCGTACGCCGGTCTTTCTTTCAGAATTCAGAATTCAGCATTCAGAATTCATCCTTCCCTCCCCGCGCTTGGCAAACGCGCCGGTCCGCTTAGAATCGCTGTACGGGCGACGTACAACGCGTGTCCCCGGCGATGCCATCCGTTTGCCTTTATTTTCAGTGCCATCAGCCCTACCGCCTTCGGCGGTATTCGGTCTTCGATACTGACCGACACTATTTTGACGATTTCAAGAACGCCGAGCTGCTCCGCAAGATCGCCGAGCGCTGCTATCTGCCGACCAATCAGCTCATGCTTGACCTGATCAAGCAGCACCAGGGACAGTTCAAGGTCGCCTATTCGATCAGCGGCGTGTTGATCGAGCAGTTCGAGGAACACGCGCCCGAAGTGCTCGCCAGCTTCAAGAAGCTCGCCGCCACCGGCGCGGTCGAGTTCCTTAACGAAACCTACTACCACTCGCTCGCCTTCCTCTATTCGCGAGAGGAATTCCGCGAGCAGGTGGAACTGCACCGGGCGAAGATCAGGCAACTGTTCGGCACCGACGCCCGCGTCTTTCGCAACACCGAACTCATCTACAACAACGACCTGGCCCGCGCCGTCGCTCACATGGGTTACGAAGGGTGCCTGGCCGAAGGCGCCGACAGCGTGCTCGGCGACCGCAGTTGCAACTTCCTCTACGCGCCAACCGGGGGCGTGAAGCTGAAGTTGTTGCTGAAGAATTACCGCCTCAGCGACGACATCGCCTTCCGCTTCAGCGATCCGTCGTTCGCCCAGTACCCGATCATGGCCGACAAGTTCGCGCAGTGGGTCGGGCAGATCAACGGGCACGGGCAGACCTGCAACCTGTTCATGGACTACGAGACCTTCGGCGAGCACCAGGGCGCCGAGACAGGCATCCTCGAGTTTCTCCGCTGGCTGCCGCAGCATTTACTGGAGCTGCCCGAGACCGAGTTCTGCACGCCCTCGGAGATGATCGACAAGTACGCATCGTCCGGCGAGATCGACGCGCCGCAGCTCACGAGCTGGGCCGACACCGAGCGCGACATCAGCGCCTGGGTGGGCAACGCGATGCAGAGCAACGCGTTGCACGAGCTGTACAAGCTCGAAGGCCGGCTCAAGGCCCACGGCGACCCGGCGCTGCTCGCCGACTGGCGCAAGCTGGGCTCGAGCGACCACTTCTACTACATGTGTACCAAGTACTGGGCCGACGGCGACGTGCATCGCTACTTCAGCCCGTACGAAAGCCCGTACGACAGCTACATCAACTTCATGAACGTGCTGGACAACATCCAGTCGCGCTCGCGCAGATAAAGCGCCTTTACGCCGAGTCCTGTGGAGTCGGATCCGACCCGGCACGGGTCGGCGTGGAAGAACGGAAGCAAGGGATCTTCAAATGATGCGGACTATTACCTCGTTCATGCTGCTGGCAATCGCGCTGTGCGTAACGAATTCGCGTGGCGCGGACGAAGCGTTTGCCATCGACACGCTTCTGACGCCGTACACGATTTTCGTCACGCGGGTGGACCTTGTCGCCGCGGATGCCAACGTGTTTGAAGCGTGGGCGACTGATCGCATCAAGAGTTCGGCGCTGCTGCCGGAGGATGAGCAGAAGCTGATCGGCCAACTCGGTGCGCTGCTGGCGTCCAACAAGCAACTGCGGGCCACGGGCGCGAAGGAGTTGTGGGTGCTGCTCGATTTGCGCATCAGCAAACCCGTCGGGGCGGCCGTCACGCAACTCGGCGGCGGGCCGCCGGTGGTGCTGATGTGCGTGCCGACCGGGCCAGGAGTCGATGAGGCCAAGGTCGAAGCGCTGCTCGGCAAGGGCGGCGCGAAAACCATTCGCTCGGGCGGCGCGATCGTCACCGGAACGGCCGACGACATGGCCGGCTTCTTTACGCGCACTCTTAAGTTGCGCCCCGACCTTCAGGCCGCGCTCGCGCAGACCAAGACGTCGGCGGTCTCGTTGGTGACAGGGTTTGCCGATCCGGAGCTGCGCCGCATCCTCGACGTCGCGGTGCCGCCGGTGCCGCTCGGGGCGTCGACGCTCGATCAGCTCTTGACGAAGACGGACTGGATCGCCTGGTCGCTCGACACCGTCACGCCGAAGGGGCCGCAGTTCGGTAAGCTGGTGGTTCGCGCCGGCAACGTCGACGACGCCCCGACGATTCGCGATGCGCTCAAGGCGGGGCTGCAGTTGCTTCAGCAGGGGATGCCGAAGGAGGCGCGCAAGACTTACGACCCTTTGGTCGCGCGTGCAGCGCCGACAGCGCAGGGCAACGTCATCACTGCGGATCTCGCCTGGGGGCCGGCCGAGTTCGACAAGCTCGCGGCGCCGATGATCCAGAGTTTTGTCCAGGCGCGCAAGTCGGTCGAGACGGTGAAGTCGCAGTCCAACATCCGGCAACTGCAGTTGACCTGCGTCATGTTTGCCAATGACAACAAAGGCGTCTGGCCGGCGTCGCTGCAGGACGCCGCCGAAGCCGCCGGGCTTGGTGGTATGCAGCTCAATTTAATCCTCACCAACCCGCGTTCCGCGGCCGCCGGTGCCGGGTATGTTTACGTGCAGCCGCCGAAGATGGCCGGTGCAGATCGCATCGTCATCTACGAACTTCTCCCCGCCGGCACGCCGAAGTTGAACGTGGGGTACGCCGACGGCCACGCGGTGCAGATGGCCGTCGAAGCGCTCAAGGCCGAGATGGAAGCCCAAAAGCTCCCGCCGTTCCGCGCGCTGCCGT
>JBBRFH010000020.1:0-20200 GCA_038224615.1 Tepidisphaerales bacterium | reverse complement strand
CCGGAAACGCCGCCGGCAGTTCATCAAGCCGAGGGGCCGTGTTGTCCCGGGAACAGTCGTTCACGCAGATGATCTCTCGCGCCCATCCCTCAGGCAATGGCGCCGCCACCACCCGGGCGATGATCTCGTGGATGGTGTCCTGCTCGTTGTAGACGGGGATTACGATTGATAGCTTCATCATTCCCTATGCCGCCGAACAAGATAGCCGCAGACCGGAACGATAGAAACACCCCCCAATCCCTGCTATAGTGTCGGTCTTCGTTTTCCCACGAATAGGAGTTTTTTCGATGGCTGCTGGCATGACGATGACCGAACAGATTCTGGCCAAGCATTCCGGGCGCGATCACGTCGATCCCGGCGAAAACGTTTGGGTCAACGTTGACGTGCTGATGACTCACGACGTCTGCGGCCCGGGAACGATCGGCATCTTCCACGAGAAGTTCGGCAAAGATGCGAAAGTCTGGGACAAGGACCGCGTGGTGGTCATCCCCGACCACTACATCTTCACCGCCGACGACAAGTGCCATCGCAACGTGCAGATCCTCCGCGATTTCGTGAAGGAACAGAGCCTGCAATATTACTACGACCCGGAATTCGTCACGATGAATCCGGGCATGCCGAACCCCTACAAGGATCCGACCAAGACGAACTATAAAGGCGTGTGCCACAAGGCGCTGCCCGAAGAAGGACACGTTCGTCCGGGCGAAATCATGCTCGGCACCGACAGCCACACCTGTACCGCCGGCGCGTTCGGGATGTTTGCGACGGGCGTCGGCAATACCGATGCGGCGTTCACGCTCGGCACCGGCAAGACGTGGCTCAAGGTTCCGCCGACGATGAAGTTCAAATTCAACGGGCAGATCCCGTCATACCTGACGGCCAAGGACCTGATCCTCGCCGTCATCGGCGAGATCGGCGTCGATGGTGCCACCTACCGCAGCATGTACTTCGCCGGCGACGGCGTCCGCAGCCTCACGCTCGAAGACCGCATGACGCTGACCAACATGGCAATCGAGGCCGGCGGCAAGAACGGGATCTGCGATGTCGACGAAAAAACGCTGCAGTACGTCCGCAAACGCTCGAACGTGCCGCACTGGGAAGTGCCGGTCGAAGCGCCGGACGCCAGGTACATCGCCGAGTACGAATGGGATCTCGCGGCGATGGAGCCGATGGTCGCCAAGCCGCACTCGCCGGACAACAAGGACACGGCCCACAACTGTCGCGACGTCAAGCTCGACCGCGCCTACATCGGCTCGTGTACCGGCGGCAAGATCACCGACATGATCATGGCGGCTAACATCCTCAAGGGTAACAAGGTCAAGATCATCACCTACGTCGTGCCGGGATCGACCGAAGTCCATCAGGACATGAAGACCCTGAACCTGCGCGGCATGCCTAAGGATGCGAACGAAAAGAGCATCGAAGACGTGCTGCTCGAGGCCGGTTGCTTCGTCGGCCCGTCGGGTTGCTCGGCGTGCCTGGGCGGCCCGAGCGATACGTTCGGCCGGCTCAACGAGCCGTTGCAGTGCATCAGCACCACCAACCGCAACTTCCCCGGCCGCATGGGCGACAAGCGCGCGGGCGTCTACCTCGCCTCACCGCTGACCGTCGCCGCCTCGGCGCTGACGGGACATGTGACCGATCCGCGCGAGTACGTGTCGTCGCCGATCGAAACGGGTATGGCAGGCGTCGTCTGAACCCGATTCGGCAATGTGAATCTCGTGACGGAGCTGGGTTGTTCGCGACCCAGCTCCGTTCGTTATCACGGTGTCAGTGGATATGATCGACCGACATCGTCTATGACTCCTCTCCACATCGACAACGTCGTCAAGATTTTCAGGCAGGGGTCGCGCGAAGTGCGGGCGCTCGATGGCGTGACGCTCGACGTGGCGCGCGGGCAGTTCATCGCGATCATGGGCGCGTCCGGCTCGGGCAAATCCACCCTGCTGCACCTGATGGCCGGGCTCACCAAGACCGATTCCGGCGCGGTGCGCGTCAACGGCGAGGAATTGTCGAAGATGTCCGACGCGCAGCTCACCCGCTTCCGGCGCGATCAGATCGGGCTGGTTTTTCAGTCGTTCAATCTCATCCCGACGCTGACCGCGCGAGACAACATCCTGCTCCCGCTGCGACTGGCCCGCCGGGTGACCAAAGCAGACGAGGCGCGGGTCAACGACCTCAGCCGGATTCTCGGACTCGAGCATCGCGAGCACCACCGCCCGGATGCGATGTCCGGCGGCGAACAACAACGCGTCGCGATCGGCCGGGCATTGATCAATGATCCTGCGGTGGTGCTGGCGGATGAGCCGACGGGGAATCTCGATTCGGTCAACTCCCGCGCCGTCTGCGAACTGATGCGCGACCTGTGCGTCGTCCACGGCAAGACGATCGTCATGGTGACGCATGAGCCCAGCGTCGCGGCCTATGCCAGCGACGTCGTCGTCATCAAGGACGGCAAGCTCGTCGATCGCTTCACCACCGAATCCGTCGGTGATCAACAGGCGCTGGCGCTGAAGTACCAGGAGGCCGTTCGCTGACGCGAACGGAATGACCAATGAATTCGCGTGCTCGACTTCACTTGGTCATGGGTCATTTTGCATTGGTCATTCGGGCAACGAAGTTGCCCGCGGAGGGGAAGGAGCCTCCTCCGCGGGCGATGCGAGCCATGTCGGTTGTCGCGAGGGGTTCGATCGGCGGCCCGGCCGCTTGGTGCGCCGGTCCTTGGCGTACACGTCAGCCGGGAGATCCGATCGGTCGTGGACCCTCGCCCAAGCGATCACGCCGCCAATGGCTGGATGGAGAGGTACAGACCGAGCATGCCGCGGTCCATCTCGTCCATATCGACGAGCCGGCCGGCGATCTCGGTCATGCCGCTCTCCTTGTTCTTGGTGACACGCGTGATGACCATCCAGCCGACCCAGTCGGACTTGGGTGCCATATCGTGGTCATGGTCGATGAAGGGGCTGATCCCCGCGGAGGTCGGCAGCAGTAGCCGGACGCGGACGTGCGAGTCCGCCTTGAGCGTCGTCGACTTGCACTTGAACCGCAGGCCGGTGGAGGAGAGGTCGACAATTGTTCCGATCTCGACGCCCTGCTCACGCACCGCATCCCACCGCTCGACCGGCAGATTGCGGTCTTCCAGATCGTGCCGACGATGCCGGCGGCGCTCGACATCGCTGGTCAGCGACATAAAGGGATTGCGGCGTTCAACTGACCGCTCGATCGACCGTTCCATCGTTTCCTGCTGGTGCTGCGCGAACATGCCTAGCTCCTGTTAATTTGGGCAATCTACACAGATGACATAGTCTGTATCGGATGGAGAAGCTGTTAAAATCGGCAAAATGGGAAATAATTGGATTTCGTGACGACGTCCGGTAAGATGCCCGGCGTTGAGGGATGCTCTCCTTCGATCGCGGCCGACGAGCCGGGGCGTTGGTGCAGCAACGCTGGTTCACGTCTTCGGTGTAGCAAGCTTTTGGGAAGTCACACTCTGATGCGTTCCTTAATGGAAGTGGGGCATGACGACGCTCAACAGGCGCGTGGTCGCCGCGACGTGCTCGCCGATTTGTTCGTCGCCGTTCAGCGCACCGCCGATCGACTGATGCAGGGACTGGAAGATGCCCTGCGTCGCAGCGGCGTCACCCCGGTGCAATACCTCGTTCTCCGCTCGCTCCGTCAAGCGGGTGCCGCAGGAATGCCCTCCAACCAGATCGTGCGCGGCATGACCACGCACGATCCGGACATGACCCGGCTGCTCGACAAGCTCGAGGAGCGCGCCGTCATCCAGCGTTGGCGCGACAAGGACGACCGCCGCGTCTACCGCGTCAAGCTCACGCGCCAAGGTGCTCGTTTGCTCCGCGAACTCAGCCTCATCACACGGGAACTGCACCGCAAGCAGTTCAACACGATCGATCGCCGCAAGGTCAAGGCGCTGACGCGCCTGCTCGAGACGATCAACGAGGCGCCCATCCCTACGCGCCGCAACGGCCGGCATTCGGATTGAAAGGCCCGGTCCGGGACCCGGTTTCCGGTTTCCGCTGATTCCGCTTCCAGTTTGCTCGCGTCACCAACGCCGCTATCGTTGTCGCGTCGTCATGCAGCCGATTCTGCCCGCACGTTTGAAAGTCCTCGCCAAGCGACTGCTCGCAACAGTGGGCGTTCGGGAGGACGTTGGCCTGCTGCCGGTCGCCGCAGTGATCGGCCTGCTCACCAGCATCGCCGCCGTCGCGTTCCACGAATTGATCGAGTTCCTCAAACGCGTGCTCTACGAGGCGCGCGGCGAGTGGCTGTATGAACACGGCCTCTGGCTGCTGATTGTCTTACCCGCAGCCGGCGGGCTCGTGGTTGGGATCATCTCGAAGGTGCTCATTCGTGGCGAGGGTGGCCACGGCGTGGTCGACGTCATCGAGTCGGTGATCCGTACACGCGGCTTTCAGAAGCCGATCACCGCAATCGAGAAGATCCTCACCAGTGCGATCACCATCGGCACCGGCGGCAGTTGTGGGGCCGAGGGCCCGATCATCCAGATCGGCGCCGCCGTCAGCAGTTTTGTCGGCCAAGTGATTGGAATCGGGCGCCACCGAATGCCCCTGCTGGTCGGCTGCGGAACCGCCGCGGGAATCAGCGCGATCTTTAATTGCCCGATCGGGGGCGTGCTGTTCACGCTCGAAGTGATTCTGCGCGATTTCTCGGTCCGCACACTCGTCCCGGTCGTCGTCGCGAGCATCGTCGGCAACGTCGCCACACACTGGATCTTTGAACGCCTCAACCACGGGAGAGGCTACACCGCGATCTTCGGCGTGCCGCCGGAGATGATCCGGCCCGAGTTCGCCACCACGCTGTCGTTGGCGATGCAGTTCGTCCTGCTCGGCGTGATCTGCGGTGTCGTCGGCGTGGGCTTAACCAAGTCCATGCTCCTGAGCGAACGCCTCTTCGCCCCGCTCAAGCGTTTCGGCGCCTTTCGTCCTGCGATCGGCGGCGCGATCGTCGGGCTCATGGGCGTCGGCTTCGTCGTTTTCTTTGGTTGGGTCCTGCAACTGCCCAAGCCGTTTCCCTTCCACATCTACCCCATGCCCGCGTTCCTCGGCGACGGGTATGGCGTCATCCGCACCATGTTGGACGGCTCGTTTGCCAGCCTCATCAGCCCGCGTGCGATCCTTGGCATGGTACTCGGGTTGCTAGTGCTGAAGATCGCCGCCACCAGCATCACGCTGGGCTCGGGTGGATCGGGCGGCGTCATCGCGCCGGCGCTGTTCCTGGGGGCGGCATCGGGCGAGTTGCTCGGCACCGTCATGCCAATGCTCGGCGCTTCTCCCTCGCATGCGCCAATGTTCGCGATCATCGGCATGGGCGCCTGCCTGGGCGCGGTTGTCCACGCGCCGCTGGCGTCGATCCTTATCCTCTTTGAGCTCACGCTCTCTCCCGGCGTGATGGTGCCGGCGATGCTCACGACCGTTACCGCACACGGCGTCGCCCGCTCGTTGATGGCCGACTCGATCTACACGCTCTCGCTCCGCCACCGCGGCATCTTTACCGAGGCGGCGCAGGACATGTCCGTCCTGCGCAAATACACGATCGACCATCTGCCTCTTGAACCGCTCATCCCCCTACTGACCAGTGACCCTATCCAACGCGCCATCGATCTCGCCGGCGATATGGACCGCAGCGACTTCATCGTGACCGATGCCAAGGGCACCTACCGTGGCATCCTGACCACCGACGAACTGCAGCAGGTGCTAATCGACAACGCCGCGATCCCCCTGCTCACCGTCGGCGAAGTCATGCGCAGCGACGTCAAGCCCATGCGCCACACCGAGAACCTCGCCAGCCTCTTCGACGCGTTCGTGAAATACGAAGTCCATGCCATGCCGATCGGTCTGGAATACGATCCGACAAAGACGATTGGCTTGGTGACGCGTGATGCGCTGTTGCGGCACACGCAAAAGCATTGGCTCGGCCGGTAGATACGATCCCAGGCGTCGGGGGCTCCGCTCGGTCGCCCCGACGCCGTTGTCCACATCCGATAATCACGGGCTGCACGGTACCGCGCGCAGTCCGCGCACGTCCGATTATCGGAACGTGCCGATGCGTCTGAACAATCGCACGAGCAGTGGCCGATAAAGACGGACGTCCTGCGGCGTGTGGAGCCATCGGGTGCATTGCTCGTATTGCACGCCTATCGGACCACGCCGCCTCGCGCCAGGGCGATCGGGTCGGTCGGATCCGTCGCATGTCAGAATAGAAGAAGGCCATGCTCCAGAAGCTTCGCGACTACTTCAGCACAAAGACCAATGGCGCCCGCGCCGATCGTTCCCTGATCGGACGGCCGCACATCGAGGCACTGGACCTGCGGCGGATGATGGCGGTCGACGACGGTGCCATCGGCATCAACGTCAACGACGGCTCGACCGCGTTCATGCTCAAGTCCACGCCCGTTATGAAACAACTGGGCGTGACGACCGTCCGCCTCTGGCACGACGCCGACTTCACCAAGACGCCCGTGTGGGGCGGCGTGCTGCAGCGGGCGCTGGACTACAAGCGACGCGGCTTCGACGTCATGCTGGTCATTCAAACCAAGGACGGCGCCGACACCGATCCGGCGGACGTGAAAGCGTGGTTCGAGTGGGCCCTGAGCAACCCGCAGCTCAAAGCCTCCGTCGATCGCTGGGAGATCGGCAATGAGCCTGACCACGCCCGGTATTGGGACGGAACGCTGAAGTCGTACGTCAGTGATTTTCTGAAACCCGCCGCCCGCGCCCTGCACGCCGCAGGAGAGAAAGTCGTCTCGGCGGCCCCGAGCTGGAATCCCGATGACGTCGCCGAGATGATCAGCTACGGCATCCTCAGCTACACCGACTACGTCGGCTATCACCCCTACGGCCGAGGCGTGTCGGTGGTGAAGCGGCGCGTGGCGCTGGTGAACGAGATCGTCGCCGGACGACGGCCGATCATCGCCAGCGAGTGGAACGTCCGCGGGTTTGAAGACGACGCGCCGGAGAATTGGGCGCAGGCGGTCCAGGACGCGTACCCATCGATCAACCGCATCTTCGCTTACAACTACTACTACGCGTTGCGCACGGTTCCGACGCTCGCGGGACCGGCCGGTATTCTCAACCGCGACGGAACGCGAAACACGCCATTCTACAACGCCTTTTCATCCTTCCAACGGATCGCCGCGACGCTCCCAACCACTGACGAGACGGCGCCTGCGACGATCACCGGCACGCTCTGGAACGACGGGGACGGCGACGGCATCTGGTCGCGCTGGCAGGCAGTGACAGGCGCTCGCACGGTCTACATCGACACCAATGCCAACGGCAGGATCGACGCCGGCGAACGTGCAACCATGTCCAACGACGACGGCGTCTACACCTTCACCGGACTCGCCGCCGGCACGTACAACATCACGCGTGTATTCTCCGACGGCTTCAAACTCAGCAACTCCCCCACCAACTACATCACCATCACCGTCTCCGCAGGCGAGGAGCGAACCGGCGCGAACCTGGGCACCACTGCGGCGTGATCGTGGGATCGCTCATCCTGGCGAGCCTGGCCGCTTGCAGGCCGTGAGCCGGCCGCGGCGCTCTCGGCGGGTTAAGTCCTGAAGATCGGCATCGTCTTGAACTGCTGGCCGAGGATCGGCTTGCTGGGCGTCTCCAGCCAGTTCTCAAGGATGCTGGCGTAGACGGTTCGGAAGTCGATGGCGAACTTGAGGTCGCCGTTGTCGAGTTGGGTGAGGCTCGGGTGCTGGCCGACGATGCCGGCTTTCTTCGCGATCGCCGGGCCGAAGAGGAACATCGGCGCCGCCGCCCCATGGTCGGTGCCGCCGGACGCGTTCTGCTCGACGCGTCGGCCGAACTCGCTGAAGCACATCATCACGACGCGCTGCTCGTTCTTCTGTTCCTTGATGTCCTTCCAGAATGCGTCGACGCCCTGGGCAAAATCGCGCATCAGATTGTCGTGCCGTCCGCCCTGATTGGCGTGCGTGTCGAACCCGCCGAGGCTGACGTAGTAGACGCGCGTCGGCATCTCGCCCTTAATCATCGCGGCGATCGTCCGCAGGCCGTTGCCGTACTCGTTGTTGGGGTAACTGTTCTTGGTCTGGTACTCGTTCAGGATCTTATTGATCTTGTCGCTGCTGACCTGGGCGTCCATCGCAGTGCGGGTGAGGAACTCGAGCTGGCTTCCGGGGGTGATGATCGCGGGGCGCTTCGAGGTGGCGACGCCGGACTTCACGTTCTGCTGGGCCTGCGCGTCCATGCCTTTGCTCGAATTGAGATCGTGGTAGCGCTCCTTGTCAGGCCCGTTGTAGCGGAAGTTCTCGGGGCGCTCGAAGCTCAACGGCTGGGTCTTCTCGCCCTTGAGCGCCAGCGGCGCCTGCCCGCCGATGCAGACGCCTTCCTGCGGGTCTTGGCCTTCGCAGGTGTTGTCGAAGTATCGGCCGAGCCAGCCGCTGGTGGCCGTCTCCTTTTCAGGTTGGGCGGTGTGCCAGATGTCCATCGAACGGAAATGCGAGCGGTTGGGATTCGGATACCCGACACCCTGGATCACCGACGCCATCCCGTCATCGTACATCGCCTTGAGCGGCGCGAGATTGGGATGCAGGCCGATGTAGTTGTTGAGCTTGTGGAGCTTGTCCTTCGCCTGCCCAATGCCCGGCCGGGCGCGGTAGTAGGCGTCATCGGCGTAGGGGACGACGGTGTTGAGCCCGTCGTTGCCTCCAGACATCTGGACGACGACGAGGATCTTGCCATCCTTGCCCGATGCCTGCTGCGTGCGCTTCGTATCGAGCGGGTCGGCCAGTGCCCACACCGTCGAGTCAATAAACATCGGCACCGTGACGGCGGCGCTGACGAGCGTCAGCCCCTTCTGAAGAAAAATGCGGCGGGTGTGGGATGGGGTCATGCGGTTGTAGGCCTTGAGCCTTGGGCCGTGGGCCTTAGTGGGCATTTCCACCAAGGCCCAAGGCCTAAGCCCTAAGGCCCATCCTCAGCAAAGTTGGTACTCCGGCATCGACAATATCAGGTTGATCATCGCACGAACGGATTCTTCCGTCGGCTTTTTCCCGATCGACCCGATCAGGATCTCACGGCGGCTGGGGTCGATAGGACGTTGGACGAGACGCTCGATCCATGCGTCAACGATCTCGCTCGGCGTGCCCTCGGATTCGACGGCGACGTTCGGGCGATTCTTCTGGTTGCGATTGGCGCGATCCATCAACTTCCGGCCGCTCACGATCGGTTCGCCGCCAGCGAGCCAGAGCGCGGTGTTCTGGCGGACGAAGAGCGTGCTGGTGTTGATCCACAGCCGACCGCCCGGCCAGCCTTTGACGTTCGGGGGCATGAGCGGGATCTGGCCCATCTGGTCGAGCGACCCATAGAGCCTTCCGTAGTCGGGCACCGCCACGCCGAGCGATCGCACGGTGCTGATCACCAACTGCACTGGGCTCTTGATCTGCACACCGACGTTCGTCGGCGCGTAGAACGCCTTGCTCGCCAGCAGGGTGCGGATCATCGGCCGAAGCTCGTAATTGTTGTCGCGCAGAAGGTCGCCGAGGCCGGTGACGATCGGCGGATCGAGTTCATCGCTGACGAAGAATCGCCACAATCGGCTGGCGATGTAGGTGGCGCAGGCGCGCTGTTGCAGGATGATGTCCAGGACGTCGTCGCCGTCGAAGTTGCCCTGCTTCCCGAAAACGGTCTTGGCGTCGTCGTCGTGATCGAACTTGCGGTAGATGAACCCTTCGCCGTCGTGCGCCCAACCGGTGAAGGCGCGGGCGACTTCCTTGATGTCGTTCTCGGTGTAGTTGCCGATGCCGAGCGTGAACAGCTCCATCAATTCGCGGGCGTAATTCTCGTTGGGATGGGCCTTGCGGTTCTGCTGGTTGTTGAGGTAATCCAGCATCGCCGGATCGCGCGAGATCGCTTTCACGAACTTGCCGAAGTTGCCCGCGGCGTGCGTGCGGAGCGTTTCGTTCTGCTGCCACATCAGCCAGGCGCTGCGTTCATCCCGCGCCGACGTCGTAAAGTGGCCGTGCCAGAAAAAGACGAGCTTTTCGTGCAGCGGATATTGCCCGCCCACCATCTGTTTCATCCACCAGATGACGATGGCGCGCAGCGCCTGCTGATTGGCCTGGTTAAGCCGCTGCTGAACGAGCTGGCGTTCCTCGGCCGACTTGCCTTCAAAGAGTTTGCGGCGGTCGGCAAAGCTCTTGGGATACCCTTCGATCTGCGAGAGATCGGGCACGTCGTTCTGCGCGATCAGATCTGCCCCGCCGTCGGGGAAATCGAGCAGCTCGTCAACGGCGGCGCGCGGGCCGATCTCGAGGAAGTGGTCGATCTGCTCGGGCGTGCCACCCCAGGCGGCGCGGCTGAGCAGGTGCGAGACCTTCACGCGGTCCCACTCGTCCGAGGACGTCGCGCTGAACGGCTCGAGTTGGGGGTACAGCTTGGCCATCGGTCGCGTCCCTCGGTCCGTGTTCGATCGCCCCAGCTCATAACGCCACAGGCGCACGCTTTATTGCCGCCGGTCATTGTACAAGGCCGACCGACGAGCGTTAGCGCAAATCAGTCACGAAAGGGGTCGCCGACGCCGGATCCAACGTTCGAGTGTTCGTACCAACCCGATAAATGCGGGTTTCCCCAATTCGTGCGATTCGTGCAGATTCGTGGTTCCACTCCTGCGATCCCCGTCACACCCGCTGCCTGCCCGCGATCGCCTCGGCAAGCATGTTGCGGTTGGCGTGCTCGATACTCGACCCGCTCGCCAGCCCGCGGGCCAGGCGGGTGACGTGGATATCCGGGAAGCGCTGCTGCACGAGGTTCTGGATGTGCAGCGCGGTGGTGTCGCCTTCCATCGTGGGGTTGGTGCCCATGATGATTTCCTTGATCTCGCCCCCGGCCAGCCGCGCCATGAGCGGGTCGATGGTCAGGTCGCCCGGCTCGATCCCCTCCAGCGGCGCGAGCCGGCCGAGCAAAACGTGGTACACGCCCTTAAAGAGATTGGCCGCCTCCAGCGAGAGCAGGTCCTTGGGTTGTTCGACGACACACACCAGTGAATGATCGCGATTGGCGTCCTGGCAGATCGCGCACGGGTCGGACTCGGTCAGGTTGTAGCATGTGCTGCAGTGCCTGATCTTGGTCTTCACGTCGCGGATCGCGTCGGCCAGCACCAGCGCATCCTCGGGCGTCTGCTTGAGAATATGAAACGCAATCCGCTCCGCCGACCGCATGCCGATGCCGGGCAGGCTGGCGAGCAGGTTCATCAGGTGCTGGATCGAGTGTGTGTAGTTCGACATCACCCAGCGATTCTACCACACACTCCGCCCGCTTCCGAAGGTCCCGTCGCTTCGATCGCATGCCACCCGCCTCCCGCCCCGACAAGCGCCTAATAGGGCCGGGTGGTACAAGTCGACGGCACTCCGCAGACCTGTGCAGCTTTGTAGGGCGGGATGGCAATCCCGCCGCTTGCTCGACCAACGACGGCGGGATTATCATCCCGCCCTAGCGGGTGCCGAGCACAGGCACGAGCATGTCCTTGCGCCGCCCGCCACGCCACAAGAGAGAACGCGAAGGGGGCATCCGGTTCCGCAATCGAAGACGGCGCGATTTCATCCCGGCCCACGGGCTGGGACGCTTTCAACGTAGCCTCCATCGGGGGCACCAAACGAAGAACGCGAAACAGGCCCGGCGGCTCGTTTCGCGTTCTTCGTTTGGCGCTGCGATTTCGGTCTACACCGGCGCATTGCGGTTCGGCCTGCTCGCTTCGGACAATCGCGTGGCGTCGGCGATGTCTTCGATGGTGGCGGTGTCGTCGTCGAGGCCGGCGATGGTCAGGCCGGCGATGACCCACGCCAGCGTGCTTTCAGCGCCTTGGTTGATATTTAGCCCGCTGGTGTGCAGGCCGTCGCAGCAGCCGCCGGTCGCGGCGTCGACGAGGCTGACGCCGAGCTCGTTGGCGCCGGTGAACCAGCCGAGGCAGACGCGGCCGTGATCGAGCCATGTGCTGTCGCCGGTGAGACGACCGGCTTCCACGCAGGCTTCAACCAACGCCATCGCCTCGACGGGCTGCTGATCGAACCGGGCACGGCGGCCGTCGCGGTGAAGCCAGCCGTCGTTGCCGATCAGACTGACAACGCCCGCATCATCCACTTGCAGCTTTACCAGCCAGTCGAGCGAGCGCAAGCCTTGCTGCGTCATCTCCGGGCGGTCCAGCGCCTTGCCCGCCAGCAGCAATGCGTGGGGGAGCTTGGCGTTGTCGTAGGTGACGGTCTCTTCGAGCCACGGCCATTCGTCGGTGGCGTAGTGGGCGAACTGGGTGTAGAGCCGATCAGCGAGCACCTCGAGCGCACGGCGGGCCTGGGTGTCGCCGGTGTAGTGCTGGAGATGGTGATAGAGGCCGATGACCGCAAACGCCATCGCACGCGGGGCGCGGAAGGTAAGCGTGATGGGCGTGGCGGCCTGCAGGAGCTTGAATGCAACGGCGCGCATTGAGTCGGTGAGCGACCAATGCACCGCAGCGCCCAGTGACCAGACGGCGCGGCCGTGGCTGTCTTCGCTGCCGTGCTCTTCGAGCCAGAGCCGGCCGTAATCCATGAAGTTGCGGAATCGACCGGTCTTGTCGTTGAACGCGTAGTGCAGGAACGAGACGTAGCGGTCGGCCAGATCGAGGGCCGTCTGGTCGCCCGTCTGCCGCGCCTGCATGAGGGCGGCGATGAGCGAGCGGGCGTTGTCATCGGTGCAGTAGCCGTGACGCCGATCGGGCGTGGAGCCAACGGCGTGCTGCATGATGCCCGTGCCGTCGCTGAGCCGGCGGACGTGGGCGAAATCGACCTTCACCGTACTCCCCCGCTCGGGCGCATCGCCGCGCAGCAGCGCGACGGTGCTCTGACCATTACGGCGTTCTTCGATCGCTTCTCCGATGATGTCGAGATAGCGCTTGGCGACGTCCTGCCAGACCATGGGTCGGGCGAAGTCGTAGGCCTCGCGGCGCATCGCATGGCGGAGATTGGGGTTGTCGAGCAGGTCGTTCACCTGCCGGGCAAGTTCGTCGGAGTCGTTGAACCCAAACAGCCGGCCACGCCCGTCGGCGAGAAGTTCTTCGGCGTGCCAGAACGGCGTGCTGACGACGGCCTTGCCGGCACCGACCGCGTACGCCAGCGTGCCGCTGGTGATCTGTGCGGCGTTGGGGTACGGAATGACATACAGGTCGGTCACGCCGAGGTACTGCATGAGTTCGGGCGTGCTGACGTAGCGATTGTCAAAGCGAACGTGATTCTGCAATCCGAGTTCGTTGATCATCGCTTCGAGCGTTTCGCGATAGCGATTGCCCTCGTTGCGTAGCACATGCGGGTGGGTTGCGCCGAGAATGATGTAGAGCACGTCGGGATGACGTTCGACGATCCTGGGCAGCGCCTTGATGGCGGTTTCGATACCCTTGCCCGGTCCGAGCAGGCCGAACGTCAGCAGCACGCGTCGGCCGACGGTGTCGAACTGACCGCTGAAGTAGTGCGGGTCCATGAAGGGCACGTCGGGGATGCCGTGCGGGATGAACGCGATCTTGCGGCGCGGGACGGCCCAGACGTTTTCCAGGATGTCTTCGGCGCGGCGGCTCATCACGACGACGCGGTCGCACAGGCGGATGAGATCCTTGAGCGTCTGCCGCTGCCCGAGGGACGGCTCGGTGAGCACTGTGTGCAAGGTGGCGATCAGCGGCATGTTCAGGCGTCGCGCGAAGTTGACGACATGGCTGCCATCGCGCCCGCCGAAAATGCCGTACTCGTGCTGGACGCAGACGGCATCGACCTGCCGATTGTTGAGCATCTCGGCGGCGGTGACGTACTCGCCGATGCGCTGCTGGCTGATCTGGTAGTGGACTTCGCGGGGATAGGCGTAGCGTTCATGGCCGTCGTCCATCGCGACGACCGCGGCGCCGTCACCGATATGCCCGGCGAGGGCATCGCGAAGGTCCTTGGTGAAGGTGGCGATGCCGCATTGACGCGGGACATAGCTCCCCAACATGGCCACGGAATTTACAGAGACCGGGCTGATATGCTCGTTGGTCATGGGTGCTTACTCCCTTACGTAATTTTATTTCCAGACCGTCGTGCGCACATGCGTTCGAAGATCAAACGGTCTATTTCCGATGGACCCGACGCAGCCGTGCGAAGTGTCCAAGCTATTAATGCAGCGTCCTCCATTGCCGGCAAGGCGTAAATTGCGATTCATGGGTCTCGCATGGACTTACGACTGTTTCACCGACGCGAGACCGCCCCATTTTAGCCATGGGGCAGGCGGGAGTTCGACGACGAATCGTCGCACTCCCGCAGGCGTCCTCGCTCCCCTTATCAAAAGCCGAACCCTGTATAGCACGTTACTGCTCGAATGCGCAGTCAAAAATGTCTGTCGCGGTGATGGATCGTCGGGGCAGGGAGTGTCGTGGCATGCTCAACCGGCGTGACCCCTGCATGCGTCGCAGTCGCGCAACGATGGTTGCGGGGCAACATCGTGTACCGCGACGGTTTGTCCCCGCACGGCGGACGGCTATACTCCGCGCACGTACTCTCTCGAAGCGAAGCAAGAGGCAAATCAATGGCGGATCACCAAAACTCCACAGTCGTGCGCGGTATCGATTACAAGGCGACGTTCCCGTTCGTCCAACTCTTTCGCGGATTCAGGCTGGCGATCGATCCATCCAAGATCGCGCTGGCGCTGGCAGCGCTGCTGCTGCTCTACGTCGGCGGACGGTTGCTGGACGCGATCTGGCCGATCAAGCACCAGGCGGTCGAGCGGTTTGACACCCGTGTCAACGGCTCGACGCGCGGCGAACTCGTGCAGTACGAGAACTTCCCCGGCACCTTCCGTGCCGACCGCCAGCGGATCCTCGAAAGCAACCGCGAGTTCGTCATCGGCGAACTCCGCAAGCGCAACGAGGCCAACCCCGGCTTCGAGCCCGGCAAGCTGATCGACGGCTACAAGCGCGATCGAGACGACCGCATCAAAAAGGCCCATGAGGATTTCGACGCGACCGCCAAGGCACACGCATCGGATTCCAACAAGGACTGGGAACGCGACGCCGACATCGCCCGCAACGCGCTCATCAGGACCGCCTACTCCGACTACGCGACTTTCAAAGCCCGGGTCGACGAGGCCAAAGGCGAAGGCCTGTTCATCCACTTCCTGCACTACGAGGTGGCCCAGGTCGATTCGATCGTCTGGGGCGCAATCGAGCTTCGCCTCTCCGATGTGTTGCTCGGGCTGAAGCGTTTCGCGATCACCGCGCCCACATGGGCGATCGTGTATCACCCGTTGTACTTCCTGCTGTTCTTCGCATGGTTCCTGCTGCTGTGGGCGATCTTCGGCGGGGCCGTGTCGCGCGTGGCGGCGGTGCAGGTGGCGCGGGATGAGAAAATCTCCATCCGCCAGGCGCTCCGCTTCAGCACGGGCAAGGTGCTGTCGTACGTCTTCGCCCCGCTGATCCCGATCCTGATCATCGCGGCGATCGGGCTGATCCTCGCGGTCCTGGCGAGCCTCATCTCGCTGCCGTGGGGCTTCGGTGGCGTCTGGTCGATTGTCGTGGGCGCGCTCTTCTTCCTCGCGCTCCTCGCCGGCCTGGTGATGATGCTCACGGCGCTCGGCTTGGTGGGCGGCGGGCACCTGATGTACCCGACGATCTCGGTCGAAGGCTCCGACAGCTTCGATGCCGTCTCCCGCTCGTTCAGCTACCTCTACGCCCGCCCTTGGCAACTGGCGTTCTATTCGTTCGTCTCGCTGGTCTACGGCGCGGTGACGTACATTTTCGTCCGCATCGCGATGTACGTGCTGCTGCAACTGGTTCACAGCAGCATCGGCCTGTTCCAGTGGGGCACGGCCGCCGACGGCACGCCGGTCGTCGACGCGATGTGGCCGCAGCCGAGTTCGTTCATGAAGCTGGCGTTCGAGACCAACTTCGACACGCTCGGCCCGCTCCAGGCGACCGGCGCGTTCTTGATGGCGTTCTGGATCTATCTCGCGATCGCGATGCTGGGCGCGTACGCGGTCAGCCTGTATTTCAGCAGCAGCACGGTCATCTACTACCTGCTGCGCAAGGACGTCGACGCGACGGAGATGGACGAGGTATACGTCGAACCGAACGACGAGGAGTTCGTCGAGACCGCCCCGGCGAGCAGCGCCGAAGTGGTCACGCCGTCGGCGACCGAAGCCGCCGCCCCGACTCCGGCCGAGCCGCAAGGCCAGCCCGCCGACGTGCCCATTGCCCCGCCATCGACCGAGCAGACCCCGCCGCCGGGCAACGTCTGACGCCAACGCGGATTTAACGCTTTAGAACGCAAAGAACGCAGAGCAATGGCAAGCGCCAAACTCTGCGTTCTTTGCATTCTGGACAATTCATTTTCAGAATACGGATCAGGAGAAACAACATGGGCATCTGGGACAAGATCACCGGCGAAATCGTCGACATCATCGAATGGCTCGACCAGGACCGCGAGACGATCGTCAAGCGGTTCGAGCGATACCAGAACGAGATCAAGTACGGCGCCAAACTCGTCGTTCGCGAAGGGCAGATGGCGGCGTTCGTCAACGAGGGACAACTCGCCGACGTCTTCAATCCCGGCACCTACACGCTCGAAACGCAGAACGTGCCGATCCTGGCCACGCTGAAGGGATGGAAGTACGGCTTCAACTCCCCCTTCAAGGCTGAGGTGTATTTCGTCTCGACGCGGACGTTCACCGATCGCAAGTGGGGCACGAAGAATCCGATCATGTTGCGCGATCCGGAGTTCGGTCCGACGCGCCTGCGTGCATTCGGCACGTTCGCCATCCGCGTGAGCGATGTGCCGACCTTCATCCGCCAACTCGTCGGCACCGACGGACGGTTCACGGTAGACGAGATCGGCGAGCAGCTTCGCGACATGGTGACGGCGCGATTTGCCGACGCGCTCGGCGAAGCGAAGGTGGCGGCGCTCGACCTGGCGGCGCATCAGGACGAGCTTGGCAAGATCCTCGGCGACCGCGTCAACAACGACTTTCGGCCGATGGGGCTGGAGATCGCGTCGCTGGTCGTCGAGAACATCTCGCTGCCGCCGGAAGTCGAAGCGATGCTCGACAAACGCACCAGCATGGGCGTGATCGGCAATCTCGACGCGTTCGCGAAATTCCAGACCGCCCAGGCGATCGAAAAAGCCGCTGAGAATCCCGGCGGGATCGCGGGCGTCGGTGCCGGCATGGGTGCGGGCTTCGCAATGGCCAACCAGATGGCCGGCGCGCTCGGCTCGCAGCAGCCGGTCCAACAGGCCCCGCCGCCGTTGCCGGGTCTGGTGCAGTTCCACGTGGCGATCGCCAACCAGCAACAAGGCCCGTTCGACCTGCAGTCGATCCAGCTCAAAATCCAAGCCGGTCAGATCACTCGCCAATCGCTCGTCTGGAAACAAGGAATGCCCAACTGGGTGCCGGCCGAGCAGGTGGATGAGATCAAGGCGCTCTTCGCCAATGTCCCCCCGCCGCTGCCCCCGACATAAATTGTAATGTGGGCATCCTGCCCACGCCGCCGCGTACTCGCGACAGTCGCGTGTACTCACGCGAAACAGCACGAGCGAAGCGCGGGCGAGTAGACCCGCCTTGTGGGCAAGATGCCCACAGCACGACATGCCCGACACCGAGCCACAACCGATTCCGCCGCCTTTGGCGCCACGGCAAGCACCTGCTGCGCCCGCGCAGCGGCAATTCCCCTGCAAGCAATGCGGCGCGATGCTCGCGTTCGCCCCCGGCACGCACTCGCTCAAGTGCCAATACTGCGCCACGCTGAACGAGATCGCCGACGACGAAACGCCGATCGAGGAGATCGACTACGCCGCCCAACTCGCGCAGCTCGAAACCGAGCATGCGACCGTCGACACGATCCTCGTTCACTGCGGCGGATGTGGCGCCGACAGCACGCTCCCGCCCGGCCAAACCGCCGGCAAGTGCCCGTTTTGCGGGCGGGCGATCGTCGCGACCGGCGCGTCGAAGCAGCTCATCAAACCCAGGTCGCTCCTGCCTTTCGCGATCGACCGCAATCGCGCCCAGCAGCAGTTCGGTACATGGATCGCGTCGCTCTGGTTCGCTCCGCGCAAGCTGAAGTCCGCTGCCGAGCGCGGGCAGATCAACGGCATTTACCTTCCGGCCTGGACTTACGACTGCCAGACCACCAGCCACTACACCGGCGAGCGCGGCGACGACTACTGGGACACCGAGACCTACACCGAAGTCGTCAATGGCAAGTCGCAGACCCGCACACGGCAAGTGAAGCGCACCCGCTGGTATCCCGCCGCCGGCTTCGTGCAGGTGCCGTTCGATGACGTGCTGGTGCTGGCTGATCGCTCGCTCCCGGATGACCTGCGCAACAAGCTGCAGGGGTTCGACCTGCCCGCCCTCATTCCGTACCAGGACGACTACCTCAGCGGCTTCATCGCCGAGGCTTATCAGGTCGATCTGCCGAGCGGATTTGAGATCGCCAAGCAGAGCATGGACTCCCCCATCCGCTCGGCCGTCCGGTCCGACATCGGCGGCGACCAGCAGCGGATCAGCACGCTGGATTCGCACTATTCCCGCATCACCTTCAAACACATCCTGCTGCCCGTCTGGATCAGCGCCTATCGCTTCAACGACAAGACCTACCACTTCTGCATCAACGGCCGCACCGGCGCCGTGTTCGGGCAGCGGCCGTACAGCGCGTGGAAGATCGCGATTCTTGTGACGCTCATCGTCGTCGCGATTCTAATCGTGCTCCTGATCGGCTCGACGATGCGATAGATAGCGCACAAAAAATGCCACGGCGGGCCCGCCGTCGGCTTTCATCCATTGATGATTTCTGCGCGAACGCTTCTACAGATTCGCCACCACGCGCTTCATTGCCTCTTCCACATTCGCGCGACTGTTGAACGCGCTGAAACGCGCGTACCCTTCGCCCGCGCTGCCGAAACCCGCGCCGGGCGTGCAGACGACGTGGGCGTTGCTCAAGAGGTGATCGAAAAAATCCCAGCTCTTCATGCCCTTGGGCGTCTGCACCCAGCAGTACGGCGCGTTGATCCCGCCGAACACCGTCAGGCCGGCGTTGGTGAGGCTCTCGCGGATGAGCTTGGCATTGGTCATGTAGTGCTCAATCAGCGCCGCGACCTGCTGACGTCCCTCGGCGCTGTACACGGCCTCGGCGCCCTTCTGAATGATGTAAGGCACGCCGTTGAACTTCGTCGTGTGCCGGCGTGTCCAGAGGCGATGCAGATCGATCGATTCGCCATTTGCCGACGTGCCGCGCAGCGACTTCGGAATCACCGTGAACGCGCACCGCGTGCCCGTGAAGCCCGCCGTCTTACTGAAGGAGCGAAACTCGATCGCGACTTCTTTCGCGCCGTCGATCTCATAGATGCTGTGCGGGACGCTCGGGTCGCTGATGTACGACTCGTAGGCGGCGTCGAACAGAATGATCGAGCTGTTCTGCTTCGCGTACTGGACCCACTTGGTAAGTTGCTCGCGCGAGAGCGTAGCGCCGGTCGGATTGTTCGGCGAGCAGAGATACACCACGTCGACCTTGGTCGTCGGAAGGCTGGGGCTGAAGCCGTTCTCGGCGGTGGCGCGAAGGTAGACCAGGCCTTGGTACTCGCCTCTGCCGTCCGCATCGCCGGTGTGGCCGGCCATCACGTTGGTGTCGACGTAGACGGGGTAGACCGGGTCGGTGACGGCGATCGTGTTCTTCGCTCCCAGGATGTCGAGGATGTTCGCGCAGTCGCACTTACTGCCGTCGCTGACGAAGATCTCATCGGCACTGATGGCCGCATTGCGCGCCTGGTAGTCGTTCTTCGCGATCGCTTCGCGGAGGAAGTCATACCCCTGCTCCGGGCCGTACCCTTTGAAGGTGGCGCGATTAGCCATCTCATCGACTGCCGCGTGCATCGCAGCCACGCAGGCCGCCGGCAGCGGCTCGGTGACGTCGCCGATGCCCATGCGGATGATTTTGGCGTCCGGATGCTTCGCCGAAAATTCCTTCACACGCCGCGCGATTTCAGGGAACAGGTATCCGGCTTTGAGCTTCAGATAGTTGTCGTTGACGTAGGCCATAGGAGGTCAGAGTGTAGCGTGATGCGTGTGGCGTGACGAGCCGCCGCGGGCCTCTGTGTTGTAACGAAGTAGAACTGTCACCCCATAGCCGAAGTAGAAATGTCACCCCCATG
>JBBRFH010000019.1:0-20418 GCA_038224615.1 Tepidisphaerales bacterium | reverse complement strand
GTTCCATCGAGCCCGCCTCATCGTGGTCGATCATGCGCCCCTGGCGTTCGCTCTTGCGCGCGACGAGCATTTCCTGAATGATTTCCGGGAGCGTGGTCGCGGTGCTTTCGACGGCGCCGGTGAGCGGATAGCAGCCGAGAGTGCGGAAGCGGACCGTTTTGATCTCGGGCTTCTCGCCGGGATTCAGCCGCATGCGCTCGTCGTCGACCATGATCAGCGTGCCGTCGCGATCCACCACCGGGCGCGGGGCGGCGAAATAGAGGGGGACGATCGGGATGCTTTCCAGGTAGATGTATTGCCAGACGTCCAGCTCGGTCCAGTTGCTGAGCGGGAAGACGCGGATGCTCTCGCCTTGGTTGATCTTGCCATTGTAGAGGCTCCACAGCTCCGGCCGCTGGTTCTTCGGGTCCCACTGGTGCAGCTTGTCGCGGAAACTGTAGACGCGCTCCTTGGCGCGGCTCTTCTCCTCATCGCGGCGGGCGCCACCGAAGGCGGCGTCAAACCTGTGCTTGTCAAGCGCGTCCTTCAGCGCCTGCGTCTTCATGATGGCGGTGTACTTGTTCGAGCCGTAGTCGAACGGGTTTACTTTGTCGGCGACGCCCTGCTGGTTGATGTGCTCAATCAGGTCGGCGCCGATCTCCTTCACGTAGCGGTCACGGAAGGAGATCATCTCCTTGAACTTCCACGTCGTGTTGATGTGCATCAGCGGGAACGGCAACCGCCCCGGAAAAAACGCCTTCTGCGCCAGGCGCAGCATGACGGCCGAGTCCTTGCCGATGGAATAGAGCATCACGGGATTCTGAAACTCCGCCGCCACCTCACGGATGATGTGGACGCTCTCGGCCTCGAGCTGCTTCAGGTGGGTCGGGTTGTAATTGCTCATCGCCGTCTCTAATTCCTACTTTTCCAGTTGCCTTTCAAAGTGAACGCACACACTAGCGGATCGGGGGGCGGTTCCGCAACGCTGGCGTGGCGGGCTTGTTCTCCGGGGCATTTACGTGCCGCCGCGTCGCCCCTGCGACGGGCTGCGACGACGGCTTTGATCGGAAAGGAAAATCGCGAATGGCCGGCAGCAGGCGCGCGTTTCTGCTCTCGGCCGCCGCCGCGACCTTCTCCGCCGGGGCATCGCACACCGGCTTCGACCCCATCGTCACGCTGCTGAAGACCTGCCCCGCCGTCAGCGTGATGTTGCGCAGCGGCGTGCTCGAAGCGTAGCCGCGACGTGGCCGCGTTATTTGTGGTGCGGCTTTCGGACGGCTGGGGCGAGACGGTCGGCTTGTCCGCTGGTCCAGGAGCGAATCGTGTGGCACAAGGAGCAGACTTGCGAAAAACCCGATGCGGCATGGTTGGGTTTTCGCGTGCCGAGATAGTCTTTTAGATGGCAACTGACGCAGTCGGCAGGAAGTCCTCGGAAAATGGAGCCTCGGTGGCAACTCGCACACGCCACGCCGGCGTGCCCGCCGGTTAATGGGAAGGCCGGCGTGTGTACGAAGCGTGCGCCCTGCCAGGCTCGGGTGGTATGGCAGTTGGTGCAGTCGGTGCTGAAGCCGGCGGCGACGTGGTTGGGAGTTCGCGTCTTGCGGAAGTCGGCGAGGTGGCATGACACGCACTCGGTCGAGACAGCGAAGAAGACTGATCCTTTGTGGCACTGCGCGCATTCCACGCCGCTGTGTCCGCCCGTCAGCGGGAAGGCCGCGATGTGCCTGAAGAAAGCCGGCCGCCAGCCGGTGGGCGTGTGACAGGTCTGACATTGGTTGCTGAAGCCCTGTGCAACGTGATTGGGCGCGCGGGCATTGGCGAAATTCTTCTGATGGCATGAGAAGCAGGCGGTATCCGATCCGCTGAAGTTGCTGACCTGCGCCCCGGGGTGGCAGGCAAAACAGGCAACCGAGGCGTGCGCGCCGACGAGTGCGAAGCGCGTCCGATTGTGCCGTGCGATCGAATCCTTTGGTCGCCAGGTCTGTTCGTTGTGGCAGTCGGCGCAGAGCCTGCCGAGCGTCGTCCGGTGCGGATCCACATGGCATCCCGCGCAGCCTTGGTCGGCAAAACGCTTCACGGGGCCTCGGTCGTTGTGGCATTCCAGGCAAGCGACTGACTTATGCGCGCCGCGGAGCGGCACGCCGGTTCGGGCTTCGTGGTCGAACGCAAAGTCCGACCGCAATGTCGTCCAGTTCGTGCCCGCGTGGCAGAGCCTGCAGTCGGCAGGGAACGTGTCGTGCGGCACGACGGGGCCGAACGACTTGTTCCAGCCCGCCTGTGTCGCCAGCCCGCGCTGGCAACTGATCGCGCCGATCGCCATCGCCAGCCCGAGCGCGAGCAGGAGTGTTCCCGCCAGGTAACGCCGCAGTGGGTTAGGTTGACTGGTCATGGCGGGTTGCCTCAGAAACGATACTCGATGCGTGCGCCGACCCGATAGGCCTCATCGTGATTTCCGAAGTAGTAGTCCGCGTTGACATTGTAATACCAATCGCCGTGCTGCCAGCCGACACCGGCGCGGACGGCATTCTGTGGAATCACGCCGCTTTCGGTCTGCGTGCCGGCGGAGATCGATCTGAGCATCTCGTAGCCGACGTTGGCGTCGAAGTCGCCGTGGGTCGCGCTGAGCTGGGTGCGAAAGCCGTAATCGTCGGTGTAGTCGCCGGCCGCATAAAAGACGGCGTTGTGCCAGGTGAGGGGCTGCCCGCCGATCTTGGACCAGTCGAGGTCGGCCTCGCCGCCGAAGCCGCTGGTCCGGTCGTCGTTGAAATAGTTGACGCGCAGCGTCGGCCGAAGGTTGGGCACGATGTCGCGCCAGACCGCAAGCTCGAGCCGCTCGACCCGGCCGGTGCGGATGATTTCAAGCGGCACCGGCGGGTAGTTGCGGCTTTGGATGTCGGCCCACGAAAAATGTGAATAAGAGAGCGAAGCGCCCTCGTTGACGGTCGGGGTGTAGCGGGCCTGAAACCAGGCGGTAGTCGCCTGCGGGGCGCTCGATTTTACTTCGTCGCCGGAAGTGTAGAGGTCGGTCGTTAACGAGCCGTAGAGCCAAAGCGCCTTCGTCGCCCACACACTGCCGCGGGCGATGAGCAGGCTGCGATCAAATGAACCGTTGTGCCACGTCTGTTGGACGCCGATCGTGCCCGCGAGTTGGCTGGTTCCTTTGGACTGATAGTCGGCAAAAAGATGCAATCCGAGATCCTGGCCGATGTCCTGGTCGATGAACGGCCGCGGATACCCGCCCATTCCTCCGCCGAGGCTAAAGCCGTTGTCGAGCCGCACCGCAGCTTCGATACCGTCCACCCAGCCGATTTCCGGCAGAAAGTATGACGTGAACCGGCCCGCCTCGACACGGTAGGGCGCCGCCGCGTCCGTGCCGATCGCGTATGACAGCCGGTTGATGATCAGGTCGCTCCGCGAATCCAGATCGGTCGCATCGCGGTAGTCGTATTCGCCGTCGAAGTTAAGTTCGCCTCCCTGACCGAAGGGGTTGGTGAGCGTGAATGCCGTGCCGGTTCTGGAACGCAGGTAGCGATTGTCGCGTCCGCTCCCGCGGTCAAGCGCCAGTTCCTCATCGGTGTAAACGCGGCCGTGAAACGTCGATGGTCGACCGCTCGGTGACAGCGGGAACGCCGGCGACAGCAACGGTGCATCCGGCGATCGCTCAGCCTCCTGGCGTTTCCAAGGCGGGTGAGTGGGGATCGCCTGCGTCGGGGCCGTGGTCGGTCGCGTCGTGGGCTGCGTCGCGGGGCGCGGCGACTCGGGCACTTCGACTTCGCCGGGCGATCCCAGCCGTGGAACGACATTCGTGAACAGATCGACCCGGGCGCTATTGGATGCGACATCCGCCACCACGCCGTCCGACGGCGTTTCGCCAGCCGGGGTGAATCGCACGCGTGCCCCGACGACGACGCCGTCGCTGCGGCCATGATCGATGAACACGCTGCGTCCTGCCGCGGCGGTCACGTTCACGCGAAGCGTCGCGCCGAGCGTGACCGACCCGAGCACGAAAACGGATGCGAGGAACGTCGTCAGGCGATGCAGCTTCATTGCCGCACCTCGTCGCGGGTGACCCCGGGGCCGTGGCAGTCACGACAACTGACGCCCAGCGGCGTGTAACGGACGATGCTCACCGCGCCGGCCGCAACCGGTTTGTGGCACGCATCGCAGGCAATTTTTACATGGATCGCGTCGAGCTTAAACCTCGAATCACGCTGGTGATCGAACGTCGTCTGCGTGAACTTCGCCGCATCACTGTGGCAGCGGGCACAGTCGACAATTCCTTTAATCGCGAACTGCCCGGCATGGACATCGACGTGGCACGCGACGCAACTCGTTGCCGCCGCGCCGAACATTCGACCGTGCTGATCGGGTTTGATAAGCGGCTGGTGGCACGATTCGCAACTTATCGTCGCGTGCGCCCCATTCAGCGCATAGCCGGCCCACTTCACATGATCGGCGGGCGTCCACTTCACCTGCGCGAACGCGGTCGTGTTATGGCATCGGGCACAGTCGGTGCCGCCCGCGACCGCCTTGGGCATTCCGGCCCGGTCGAACCGGCCGCCATGCACGTCGGTGTGGCAGGCGCTGCAGGTTGTCGGCGTACCCGTGAAGCGTTGCACTTTATCCACCTTGGGATGGCAGGCGACACAGGCGATCGCGAGGTGCGCGCCCGTCAGCGGCATCGGCGTCTTCGCGTGAGCTGCGGCGTCAAAGTTGCTCGGCACGAATTGCGTCGGCGCATGACACACCGCACACCGTCCCTGCGTCGGCGTCGCTTTGAACTGGCCGGCGTGCGGGTCGGCGTGACACGCCTCGCACGCCGCCTGCGCTCGGCCGGGGAACCGCTGGGTGAATCGGTTCGCCAGGCCTGTCCCCCGGTCCATCGCTTTGCCGAGATCCTGATGGCACGCAATGCACTTCACCCGGTCGTGAGGCACATCCAGATTGAAGCCGGTAGCGGCATGTTGTGCGGCGGTCATCGTCGCAGGCGGGCTCTGGAAAGTCAGGTTGGTCGTGCCGTGGCATACGCTGCAGCTTTGCACGTCCCTGAGGTGTGTCGCGTCCGCGATCAGCGACACCATTGCCCCGCGGTGCGGCGATTCGTGGCACTCCCCGCACGCGTCCTGCCCGTGGGACGCGAAAAACTTGGCAAACCGCGCGGGTAAATCGTCCCCGGCCGGCAAGGCGCGGCGCGTGCCGATCTCCTTGTGGCATGTGACGCAGGCGACCTGCGCGTGCGTCGGTGCGAGCGAGAAGCCCGTCAACGCGTGGTGCTGGCTTGTCATTTTTGCGGTCGGATGAAGGAACGTGAGATCGCTCGAACCGTGGCAAATTACGCACGAGTTGTCAAAAGTCGTGCCGGTTTCGAGCGCGACGGCTGCGACAAATGTCTTCTTGTGCGGTGAGGCGTGGCAGACGGTGCAGGATCGTGCCGGCATCGGATGAAGCTTCAGCGCGGCGACGGAATTCGCGCCGGCGCTTTCGTGACACTGCTTGCATGCAAGGCCCGCGTGGCCGCCGGTCAGCAGGAAATCCTTTGCGTGGACGAAGCCGTCTGCCTTTTTGAACGCCAGCGTCTGGCCGTGGCAGGACAGGCAATCCGGGCCGAACGTGCCCCGGTGCGGGTCGTTATGGCATGACCGGCAGTCCTGCGAGAGGCCGAGAAATCGCGGCGTGTTCTCGCCGAGTGCGGCAACTGTCGCCGACGGGTGGCACTTCATGCAGGCGAGCGAATCGTGTTTGCCCGACAGCGTGAACGTGGCGTACTTGGAGTGATCGAATTTAAGCGAATCCGTCACGCCGACCGCTTGAAACGCGTGCGGCGAGACCAGCGCGACCGTGCCGCCGGTGTGTTCCGCATGGCACGTTGTACACGACTGCAACGGCGCCGGTAGCTGGCCGTGAACGCCTTTGCCCCGGTCGACCTGCGCCTTGATGTCCTTGTGGCAGACCAGGCAGGCTTCGGTCATGGTGATCTTGCCCGAGCCGTGACACGCCGCGCAGTTCGAGCCGCCACGCAGTGCTGCGATCGACGCATGGCTCGGATGAAGCGGGCCGGGCGACGTGGCACGGTTCCATTCCCACACGACCGCGCCCGCCAGAAACACGAGCGTCACCAGCGCAAGGATCAGGCGCGGGAATCGTATGGCACGCCCCAGTTGCAACAAATGCGAGAATTGACGTGCAATGCTCATCGACTGCAGGTCATCGGTCGCGAACCGACCGACGCTGTGGAGTGGGGTGCATTATGATCATCCGCTAACCCATGAAAAGAGGTGTGTGAGCCATTCCAGGCCGACGCCGCTGTAACGCGTCGCCGTCACAATGTGAACCACCGCCAGTCCCACCATAAGAAAGCCCAGCCATCCGTGGAAGTAGCGCCAGGTTGCAAGCACGGCACCGAGTTCCTGGTAGTGTACGAGGACGATGGCGAGGCGGTTAGCCCGACGTGCGAGGAGTTGCATGTGGCGAATTTCATCCTCCGGCACACCCTGCGACCGCCCGATGGCGCGAAGGCGTGACAGGCAGCGTCGAAGCCGAAAATGGCCCGCCACCAGCAGCCCGATACGGCCGACGAGACTGGATCGCCACGGCCCCTGGATGATCAGGTCGTCCACCTGCTGACGAACCTCCGTCCCGAAGCCGGCACCGTCGGTGTCCCACTGCGCAGAAATCGCGGCGAGCTCGGCGCGAATGTCCGTCAGGTTCACTTCTCGCCCGTTGGCAGCGCGCGGAATCTGTGCGTAAAGGTATCGGCCGATACTTCCGCTGAGGATCACCAGGCCCAGCGCGATCATGGCGTGCCCGCCCACAGTCGGCCTTATCGTGAAGCCGGCGTGGACGAACAGCAGCAGCACCGCCGCCATCCCGGTCAGCACATGAGCGGCGAGCCATACGCGCAGTGAGCCCGGGAACCACGACCCCCAGCGCGGCGACCGACGGACCAGGTAAAGCAGGTTGGCGGCGAACATCACGCACGCGCCGATGCCCGAGGCCATGCCGACCGGGCCGGTCGGGCGCAGCAGCGCGTGTTCGGACAGCGTTGGCCTCGCGCTGGGCGGGACCGCGTAGTACGAATGGAACCAGCTCGCCCAGACCACGATGACGATCGAACAGATGAACGCGACCAGAAGCACGCCGAGCAGATCGTCGCCGCGTTCCACAACCGCCGGTGCCCGAGGGTGGTCCGCGGGATCCATCGAGACGCCGGCCCGCTCGAGCAGCGGAAACGGCGGTTCGCCGCCGGCGAAGATAAAGACCTCGTCGTTGGCGATCGACGTGACTTGCCCATCGCCGAGCTTGAGTTGAACGATCGCCGGTTCAATCGCCTGGACCTCAGAGTCGAAGTGGGCCTGGACCTGGCCACGGTGGATCGCCTCGGTGATTCGAAGGTCATTCCGAGAGCGGATTCGGGTAAAGCGAGACTTGCGGTAGGAAAGCGTGACGACGTTGCCGGGTTGCTGCGCCAAAGCGAGCGCGGCCTCAATCGCGCTGTCGCCGCCGCCGACGATCAGGATGCGGTGGTGGTCGTACGACGCGGCGTCGATCAGGCTGTACGACACCTTTGATAGATCCTCGCCCGGGATGCCCAGGCGGCGCGGCGTGCCACGCCGCCCGAGGGCGAGACAAACGTTTCGCGATTGAATCGTGCCGTCACTGGTCGTCGCGATGAACGTCCCGTCGGCCGCGGTTGTGAGGTCGTTGAGCTTCACGCCGGTGCTGATCGGCAGTTTGTGCTCTGTGACCAGCGCCTCCCAGATGTCGATCAGTTCCTCTTTTTCGTAGTTGGTCTTCCCGAGCCGGCCGTGCAGCGGGAGGTGCAGCGGCTGGGTCATCACGAGTTTCTTACGCGGGTAGGCCGCGATCGTCCCACCGATCTGGGATTCCTGCTCGATGATGCGATACCGAATGCCGAGTTCGGTCGCTCGGAGCGCGCACGCCAGGCCCGCCGGCCCGGCACCGACGATCAGCAAGTCGATCGTCTCGGGTTTGAAGATCGGCAACGATCGGCGTTGCAGCTCGCGCTCGGCGGCGAGTCGCGACATGACCTTGTCCGCAACCGCGACCCCCTGCGAGACCGCCGTGCGGACCAAGGCATAGCCGCTGAGTTCGCCGGCGAGGAAAAGGCCTGGCACGCCGACGACGCTGAAATCTCGTTCGAGCGCCGGCAAGTCCCGTCGGCCCGTAAGGTCGCCGAGCGTGAGCGCAATCGCACCGGTTGGGCACGACGTGGCGCACTCGCCGTGCCCCACACAGCGCGAGCCATGAACGACCGCGACCTGTCCGTGAAGAAGCGACAGCACGCCGTTCTCAGGACACGCCTCAATGCACGCGCCGCAGCCAAGGCACTTGTCGAGATCGATCTCGGGATGAAGCAGCCGAGCCTTGTCGCTCCCCTGTGCCCGTGCGATGACGAGTTCCCGGTGGGTATGGGCAGACTCCAGGATTCGGCTGCGATGGAGAAATAAACCTAACGCCCCGAGCCCCAGGAGCACGGCCGGTATGTAGGCGAGAAGCGATTCGTAGGGCATGCTGGAACTCCGCCCGTTCGCTGTTTTGCAATTTGACTGCCGCCAGCTCGCAGCGCAGCGAACCGGATCGGCAACTTCAGCAAAACGCCAGCAGGCGTGCGTGCGAACCGATGTTCGCGACGCACGCCGCCAGCCAAGTATTCATCGTGCAGTGGCGATTCGGGTTGATCAGAGCTTCCGCAGAGTGATTGTGCCAGGGAACACCTTGCCACCCTGCGTGAAGTTGATGGCGAGCGTCACCCGCGTGTTCCCCGACCGCAGCCTGCCTGAGCCGCTGCCGTTGATCGGCCCGCCGCTGTGCTTGCCGCCGAGCGTGACAGCGACTACGCCGGTTGATGTCACTCGTCCAGTTACGGCGACCCTGATCGACGAGTTCGCGGCCGTCCGGAGCGTTCCAGTTAGGATTCCCCGGCTGGACTGCGTCGAGAAGGTGATCTTCACCGGCTGGTTGTGTACGCCGGGAAGGGCGAGCGTGCCACTCCATGTGCCGACGACCGACGGGATCGTGACGGCGAGGGTCGCGAAGACCCCGCTCGGTGCCACGCCGTGCGACGGCGCGGCCGGTGCCAGAAAGGGGCTGGCAGACATCAGACTACGGGATTCGAGCGATTCGATGAGCGACATTGCGGTCTCCAAGAAAAATTTCCGCCTTCAGAACACGCCTCGGCAACTACGCGTCGCCGGGCAAATACGCAGAGATTCAATCGCATCTACTTTGAGTAGATGACTAATCCATTTTCATTAACTGTAATAGGCCACTACTGGCGACTTATCTGCCGATTCCAAGGAGCAATCGACCACCCTCTTTTTCGGCCGGGCGCGCCTCAACATGGTCGTTCCGCTTCTCGGCTGCGGCCGGTCAAGGCTTCGCCGGAGCGGGGACTCAAAGCTCAGACGCCGCTTGCGACCGTGTCCATCGGGTGCGTCTGCGTCTCTTCCAGGGAAGCCTCGGCGGCGACATTGCGATCCGAATGACGCGGGGACGCCAGACGCGGCATCTGCGGCTCGACGGCCGCCCCCAGAAACTCGCCGGACCACATCACGCCGACAAACATCGAAAACACCGCAGAAAACAACGCTATCCGTGTGAGTCGAATCATATTACACCTCAGTGCTTCGACACCCGCTGCCTCGGCCATCGCATTCTGCCAGGGCACGATCGAGACGTCTCAACACTCCGTTTGTGTCGCCCCGTCCTGGGAAACTTCCCGTTGAGCAAGATTTTTTTGAAAATGCCCGCCAACGACCGAGCTTGGGGAAGGCGAGACCGGCGGTCGGGCAGCGCCCACGGCGATCCGCCTATCGCGCGTCAAGCCGAGCGCCGGGACTGAATAGTTCAGATGGAGCAGCCGCCCACAGTCGCGCGTTGCGTAGGGTACTTCACATCGGTGCCCTGGTGAGGAATACTAAAAACAGTCCGATATACTACAAAGACTAGAATTGCGGTTGCATTTTCCTTAAGCTTATCTCGTGGCACTGCGAATCAATTCCATCATCGTGGCCGCCTCTGCGTGGTGCGTAGTACTGCTCGGCGGGTGCGGAGGGGAAGATGAGATCGAGACGTATCGCGTGCCAAAAGAACCGGCGGCGAGCGCCACGGCGGATTCTACGCCGCCGGCAATGTCAGCCCCATCTCCCTCGGGCGTGGCGCCGATCGGCTGGACGCTTCCTGCGGGCTGGTCCGTGCGGCAAGCTGGTCCGATGCAGTACGCCGCGTTTCAGCCGACTCCGAATGACGACAGCGTCATCGTGAGCGTCACGGCGATGCCGCCTGGGCAGTCGATGCTCGCAAACGTCAACCGTTGGGAAGCTCAGGTCGGGTTGCCCAAGTCCGACGCGGCGCAGGCCGAGGCCAAGCTCGGCACACTCGATGTCGCAGGTGTCCAGATTCGGACAGTCTCGCTGGTCGGCATCGCTGCGGAAAAGCCGGCGCAGTCGATCGAGGCTGCTTTCGCCGACCGAGCGGACCACGAATGGTTCTTCAAGATGCAGGGGCCGGCCGCGAAAGTTGCGGGCCTGAAACCCCTGTTTAACGAGTTCATGGCGTCGGTTCACTTCGACCAAGACGTGTCGATGGCCGGAACGGCGTTGCCGCCGACGTCGTCGAATTCCATGGCGACGCCGGGCGCGCCCGGCGACCCCGCCGACATGGGTGTGGCGAACGACGGTCCGGCGGTCGCGTGGTCCGTGCCGGCCGGTTGGGTCGCCGAAGCACAGAAGCCGATGCGCGTCGCGTCGTGGCAGTGCGGATCAGGCGGCGACGGTGCTGAAGTGATCGTGTCGCAATTCGCGGCCGGCTCCTTCGGCGATATGACGAACAACGTCAACCGGTGGCGTGGCATGGCGGGCGTGACACCAGCGACCGACCTCGCGACATCACCACCGGCGCGGGTTCGCGTCGGCTCGGCCGAGGTTGATGTTTACGACTTTGCCGGTGCCGGGCCAGGTGCCAAGCGGGTTCGAGTTGCACTCGTGCCGACGCCCGACGGACGCACGGTCTACTTCTTCCGCCTTCACGGCGCGCTGGACGCCGTCGCACGCGAGCAGCCCACGTTCGACACATTTCTCAATTCCTTAAGATTTACCCCGTGAACCGCGGAGTGGATACAGCCATGGCCCGCGATCCATCAGTTCTCGAAGTACCAGAGTCCCGGCGCGCTCAGTCGTCGGCTGGTGGTGTACCGAGTTTCGGTTCGGTGCTGAAGGTGTTCGCTTCACTCCGGCTCACGGTCGCGTTGCTCGGCCTGACGATGGTGCTCGTGTTTGCGGGTACGAGCGTGCAGAAAGAGATGGGCATCTGGGACGTCCAGCGCGTCTACTTCCATTCCTTTTTTGTGATGATCGACTTGCGGCTCTTCACGCCGCTGTGGCCGTGGGGCTTTGCCCACATCCCCGGCGCGATCCCCATGCCCGGTGGCTACTCGCTCATCGGTCTGCTGCTGCTGAACCTGCTTGCAGCGCACTCGACGCGATTTAAGTTCCGCCTGAACCGGGCGGGTCTGTTGATGACGCACGCCGGGCTGATCCTGCTGATCCTGGGAGAGGTCGCCACCAGCCTGGTCGCCCGCGAGGGACAGATGGTGATCGACGAGGGGCAGACCGTTCGCTACACGCAGGACATCCGCGCCGCGGAGCTCGCGATCACCGATCCCTCGCCGGCGACGTACGACGACGTGGTCTCGATTCCCGTTGCCCGGCTCGCGCGACAAGACGTGATCAGTTATCCGACGCTGCCGTTTGCGATCCGCGTAAAGGCGTACTTCGCCAATTCGGTCGGCCTCGGGCCGTTTCAGGCGCAACAGGTGAAACTAACGCCCGGCCAGCGAGAAATTGGCGGCGCTGATTTCGGCATGACGATCCGCGAACTGCCGAAGTCGAACGGCGTCGAAACCAAGGACGGCGACGCGCCCGCCGCATTGTTGTCGATCGAGGCGGGCGGGAAGCCGATCGGATCGGTGATCGTTTCGCTGCTGATCGACCAGCCGGAGACGATCTCCGTCGATGGTCACCCGTATTCAGTGCAGCTTCGCTGGAAGCGTTCCTACAAACCGTACGCGCTGACACTGCTCAAGTTCTCGCACGACGTTTACACGGGCACAGCCGACGCGAGTGCGGGGAACGCGGGCGTTCCAAGGAATTTCGCGAGCCTTGTCCGCCTGGTCGATCCGGAGCACCACGAGGACCGGGAGGCGAAGATATGGATGAACCATCCGCTTCGCTATGGCGGCGAAACCTTCTACCAGGCAAGCTTCCGGCCGGGCGACAAGACGACGATTCTACAGGTGGTTGATAATCCCGCCGCATGGATTCCGTACGTCTCATGCACGCTCATCGCGGTCGGGTTGATTGTTCACCTGGGGATCAAACTTCTCGCGTTCCTGCGCAAGCCTCGGCCGGCGTTGCGACGCCTTGGCGACGTGGGACCGGGCCCGAAGAGCCGTCAGCGCCGCTGGGTCATGCCGGTGGTAATCGCGACGCTGTGCGTTGGCTATCTCGGGATGGCTTCATTGCCGCCCGGCGAGCGGTCGTCGTTTCACTTTGATCGCTTCGCGCGCGTTCCATTGAGTTACGAGGGGCGCGTCATGCCGATGGGCACGCTGGCCCGCGTCAGTCTGCGGATTATCAGCGGCCGATCCGATGCGACCGCCGACGATGGCAAAACCGTTCCGGCGATACGCTGGCTCGCCGACGTCTTCGCCAAACCCGAGGCCGCACAGCAATACAAAATCTTCCGAATCGATCAGCCCGACGTGCTGAGCATCCTTTCCCTCGACTCGAGCCGAACGCGTTTTTCCTATTCGGAGATCATGGCTTCCGCGGCCAGGCTCGACGCGCAACTGCAACTGGCGCGCAGTGCGACCAACGTCACGCCGACGCTGTTTCAGGCGAAGCTGGCGGAGCTGGCGGAACATCTGCAATTGTTCCAGCGACTCAGCGAAGCATCGACGCTCTTCGTTGCGCCCCCGACATCCCCCGGCGAGGACTGGCGGTCGCTCGACGACGCGGCGCAGCGGATGAAGCAGCCCGGCGCGGCGTCACCGGGTAATCCCGGCGTGCTCGCGTTCGCTGCGATCACGCAGTCTTACGCGGCCGATGATGCCGATGCGTTCAACGCCGTCTGTGACGGATACCTCACCTGGACCGCCAACAACCTGCCGTCAGTCAAGCGGGCGGCGGGGTTCGAGGAGTGGTTCAACCGCCTCGATCCGTTCGTGAACTGCATGGCGCTTTATGTGATCGTCTTCCTGCTGGTGTGCGCGTCGTGGCTCATCGCGCGATGGAACGCGCCGCTTCAGCGGGCGGCGTTCTGGCTGCTGGTGGTTGCCTTTGCGGTCCACACGTTCGGGCTCGTCGCGCGCATTTACATGCAGGGGCGTCCCCCCGTGACAAACCTCTATTCGTCGGCCGTCTTCATCGGCTGGGGTGCCGTGCTCTTCTGCCTGCTACAGGAACGGATTTTCCGCAACGGCGTCGGCTCGCTGGGCGCTTCGATCATCGCCTTCCCCACGCTCGTGATCGCCCACTACCTCTCGGGCAGCGGCGACACGATGCAGATGCTCCAGGCCGTGCTGGATACGAACATCTGGCTCGCGACGCACGTTGTCGTCGTGACGCTCGGCTACGCGGCGACCTTCCTCGCCGGCAGCTTCGCGATCGTCTATGTGGTCGGCGCCTTCATCGCACGCGGGCCAGAAGGCGATGCGTTCCGCAAATCGCTGGTGAAGATGACTTACGCTGCGATCTGCTTCGCGATGCTCTTCAGCTTCGTCGGCACGGTGCTCGGCGGAATCTGGGCAGACCAGTCATGGGGACGATTCTGGGGCTGGGATCCGAAAGAAAACGGGGCCGTGCTGATCGTGCTTTGGAACGCGATCGTGCTGCATGCCCGGTTCGGTGGCATCGTTCGCGAACGCGGCATGATGCTGATGGCGATCGCGGGCAATATCGTGACAAGCTGGAGCTGGTTCGGGACGAACATGATGGGCGTCGGCCTGCACAGCTACGGCTTCATGCAGGCGGCCGTGACGGTGCTGTCTATTTTCGTTGCCTCGCAATTGCTGCTGATCGCCGCCGGCCTCTTCCTGCCGCTCCCTCTGGCTGCGACGCGGGGCGAAACCATTGATTTTGAACGTGTGAAGGCGGGGTCGACCTGAGCCGGTTGCGACAGTCGCCAGCAATCTATAAGGGTTTACCCTGATTACAGCAGATCCCGGCCCGGATATTATTGCAGATACGCATAAATCCGACCTCCGCCTATGTTAGAATCGCTCTCGAGGGTATCGCTTATGGCACACCACGGTCAGTCCGTTTCGCGTACCACTCGTAAGATGGCGTTCCACCCGGTTTGGGAGGGTCTGGAACCGCTCAGGCTGTTTTCGTCCGTCGGGAGCGACGACGGCCAAGAATTGGAGGCGTCGCGGAATGACGACGCGGAGGTCGTCGCTGAACTGTCGATCCCTGCGTCCCGTTCGGCCGACCATTTGGCCGATGGCGGCAGTGCGGTCCCGGTCGATGACAACAAATCCTCTGAATCCACGATCGACGCGAAATCCGCCGAGCCTGCCGAGCCTGATGATTCGGGCGCGGGCACGCCGAAGAGCCAAACCGGTTCCACTTCCACTTCCACTTCCACTGGCACAGACATTGTTACGAGCCCGGCAGCCCATGAGGACGCTCCTGCGGCCCAGGCGACGCGCGGCGAGAGTGAAACATCGGAGACCGGCAACTCGGCACAGGCAATATCGCCGGGGCTGAATGGCAGTGGTGCAAGTCCCAGCCAGACGCCCGCAGCCGAAATTGCCGATTCGCCCGTGAAAGTCGTCACGACGGAAATCGCCTCTCCCAGGTCGGCTAACGACAACGCAAATTCGGGTGACGGCGAGTTTTCGCAGGTCGTTGCGAACGTCTCCATCGACGCGGGGCGAGCGAGCATGGCACTCCTGGCACTCAAGGACAAGGCCGCGGCGACGGACCTTGACGTGCTGCGAAGTCAGGCACTGACTCAATTCGTGTCAATCGGCATGACGGTCGCCGGGCCGATCCAGTTTATTGCCGGGCAGATCGTGCAGCCATCGTTGCCAACGGTTGCTGACACCGGCGCGCTCGTGCTCTCCATGCCGCACTTTTTCGCGCGAATTGACGCGGCGGGGATTTTTCACGACGGGTTGAGCGATTTTACCAACGAATGCGCGACGCTCACGCAGTCGTTTGGCAAGCAACCGCTGACCTCCCGCTCGACGGCGTGGCTGGTCACCGCGGCGGTCATCGCGATCGACGTGAGCGCCGCAGCCGTGCTGCTTCGAAAACGCATTCGGGCTGCGATGTTTTCCGAAGCGGCCATTCTGGCCACTTAATGATCAGGGGATCGAACCGATCTGATTCTTCAAAATCTGCTCGTACGCTTGCCATTGGTCGGGACGAAGGATCAGGCGCGTCTGATCGACGGCTTTGCGGAACGCGTCTTTTCGCCGCGCGTCCTGCTCAGCGATCTGACTGTGATGGTCGGCGCTGATCTGCTCGTAGCGAACCCGCTGTGGTTCGGTCAATAGCGCCTGAAGCGCGGCGTCATTTTCCTGCTGGATACGTTCGGCGTCGCGCGCGCATTCCTGAGCGACATCGCGGGCCGTCTCCCAGATCGGACGCATTTTGGCAGACTGCTCAGTCGAAAGCTGGAGCTGCCCGGCCAGACCCGACGCGCCCGGCGCAGCGACGGGTGAAACCGATGCGTCGGCTCGCAATGTCAAAAAACGTCCCACAAAAATGCCCGTAACGATTGCAATGGCGAAGTTCAAGACGAGCATTGCGGTGATGTGACGACCTCTCATGTGCTCCTTCTATTGGCTGAGTCCACGAATCATCCAGTCGGCCATCCGAGCGTCGTTCATGCTGGCGTCGGCAAGCATTTGCGTCGGGTCGCCCACGGTCGACTCGACCGGCTGACGGTCGGTCCGCAGCGTCATCGCGACGCGTTCCCATTCCGTCCAAGCCGGTCCCGTCGCAACCTCGATGGGATGGTTCGTCGGAGCGTCGTCCGTCGCGGACCATGTGGCCACGACGATCAGGATCGAGGCGGCCAGCCCGCTCAGCGACACGCCGATCCGCAGGATACGCCAGCGTGCCTCAGTCGAGGCTTCCTCGGCGATCACATGAGCCCGCCGCCAGAGGTCCGCAGAAGGCGCTTCGTCAGGCAGATCGTGAAACGCCGCCCGCAGCCGCACCATCTCAGCGAGCTCGGCCTGACACGACTCGCACCCGGCAATATGCCGTGCGACCTCGCTCGCCGCGGCGCGGTCGAGTTCGCCGTCGTGGTAGGCATCAAGCTGTTCGGTGCGTTTGCAGGTCATTTTACGCTTTCGACAGGTCGGTCGACGCAGGGCTCTGCTTCGGATCATACGCAACCAGCAGCCGCTTTAGCTCGCTACGAGCCCGGTGCAGCCGCGACTCAACTGTGCCCTGGGCAATGTTGAGCGCAATCGCGATTTCCGCATACGACAGGGACTGAAGTTCTCGAAGCAATATCACCTCGCGGTGTTCGGGGCTCAGTCGCGGCAACACCGCCGCCAGGTCCAGCCGCGAGTCACTCATCGACGCTTGCGAATCCTTCGTCGACGACAGGGCGTCCGCAGCGTCGGTGCTGACATAGACGGCCATGCCGCGTCGGCGACGCGCTTTTCCGGCTTTACGAAACAGAATCGCGCACATCCAGGTCAGCAACGACGCCCGACCGTCGTAGCGGCCGACCGATTGAATAATGGCGATCATGGTGTCCTGAACAACGTCCTCCGCATCGGCCGGCGTCGGACATAGACGCCGCGCCATGCGGAACAACGGACCTGCATATTGCTCCACGATGTGATGCAAGGCCGCAGACTCACCGTGCCCGGCCCGTTTGGCCAAATCAAGGTCGGCTTCACGACTTATTGTGTTCGCCGATCCCTGCGAGTCGGTCATCTGATCCTTGCACATACTGTTAGTGGCGATGAGGACGACGTTTCTTCCCGGCGTCAAAAATATCGGTTCATCCCGGATCTGCATGAATGTCCGCGATGCTCGGCAAACTGCAAGCTATCCGTGCGGACGGGCTCCCAATCGAAAGTGCCATCGGCGAGGAACGTCCGATCGCCTTCACCGAGCCGCTCAGTCCAATTGTGCCTGTGAACGTGCGTCGTGTATTGGCCAGGTTCACGCAGGCTTGTACGCCAGTCGTCGTCGAGCAGAGGCAACTGCAGATTGACGGTGAGGTTTGGTCGATCAACCCCCCGCAGCAGCCGCAACGTGAACGGCGTATCCTCGGCCAGGCCGCCGGCGTGACATTCGAGGCAGAGCTCGACGTTCTGCTTCGCGGCGTGGTCGCAGAAATCACGCAGGTTGTCGAGCGTGGCCTGCCATTGCGCTTCGGTCGCTTCGCGTGTACCAACCACGCCTTCACCCCACGGCGGACCGGTAAACACACGCAACCGCCGAGAGTCCAACCGGCACCGCAAGGCCTCGGCAATGAGTTGCTCGCGACGACCTCAGCCGTTCTTCTTCTCCGCCTCTCCCTTGCGCGTCGCCGAGTCAACCAGCCGCTGCTGGAGGTCGCCGACCATCCGTGACGTGCTCGCCCCGTCGATCGACCGCAACGCCGTCTCGTGAACCTGGGCCTGCGCCCGTTCGAGCTGCTGCTGCAATTTTTCGATCCGCGCGTCTCGCTCGGCGATCGCCTGCTCCAGCGCCGAAACCTTTGTCGCCAGCACGTTCCGCTCGCCGGCGAACTCTCGCTTGATCAGCTCCTCGGCGTTCTTGGCGTCGGCACGCATCTGCCGGGTCTCGCGATCCACCGCCGTCGCCACCGCCTTTTCCAACTCGGTCGGAAACGCCTCTGCCCGCTTCGCCAGCGACGCCAGTTCGCCTTCCTTCCCGATCACCGCCTTCTCGCGCTCCGCAATCGTCTGCTCGAACGTCCGGCGCTTCTCCTCGATCTCGCGTTCGAGCTTGGCCTTCTCATCGGCGAGCTGGTCCTTCATCGTCTTCTGCTCGCGCGTAAAGACGTAATTGAACTCATCCCGCACACGCTTTTGCCGCTGCTGCTCGGCGTCGTCGAACGCCTTCGTCTGCTGTTGGCGCTCGGCCGATTCCTGTTCCCACTCGGCCCGGGTCTTGCCGATCTCGCTCTCGAGCTCCTCGCGCTGCTCGCTGATCTCGGCGTCAAATTTCTCCTGCTTCTGCCGCTGCGCCTGCCCGATCGCCAGCAGCGTCCCGGCGGCCCGCTCGATCTCGTAAACCTCCGCCAACTCCTTCTCCCGAACCGCGATCGCCTCGGTCAACTGGCGATACCGCTGCACCTGCGATTCCATCTGATCGGATAACCCCGACAGCGTTCGCCCGATCGAACCCCGCAAATCGGAGATCGACGACGCCACCGACTCGATGCTCAACCCGTCCGCCACCAACACCGCCGCCAACGCCGACCGCTCCTTCGCCTGCTGCTCCGGCGTCGCCTGCGCCTCCCGCAACTCCGTCGCCGACTCCTGCGCCCCCGCCACCGCCTCGGCCATTTCCTTCCGAACCGGCGGGCGCTTCTTCGTCGTTGTCTGCTTCTCGGCCATTGGTGTTGCTCCCTGTCTCAAACGGCGTTACCCCAAACGCGAATGTAGCCCCCCAACGTCCCCAACGCTAACCCCGCTGCCTCCCGACAACAGCCACCATTACAGCGTGATCGGCTTCACTCCGATGGACAACGCCCGGGCGATCATGCCGTCGTAGACCGCGTCGGCGCCGCTGTCGCGCCAGGCGTTGCGGCGTTTGACGTCGTCGAGCGTCTTGCGCGCTCCTTCGACAAAGTCGACTTCACACACGAACTCCGGCACGTCGCGCTTGGCCTTGGCGCTGGAGTACGGGCCATGGAATGCGGTGATCTCGCGCAGCAGGCCGAACCGTGCCGGATCGTGCGACGCGATCCACTCGGCCGGCATGAAGACAACGTCAGCCGGCTTGCCGACGACGCTCGCGGCGTCCTTCAGGTAATCGCGCCAGGTGAACTGTTCATCTCGCGTCGCGTTGTACGATTGGCCGTAGGTCTTCTCGTTGAGGCAGGCGTGGGCGAAGAGCTTGCCCACGTCGTCGCGGTAGGTGCTGACCCACAGGCCCAGACCGTCGCCGGCGCAGAGGATGGGCTTGCCCTTGGCGATGCGGTCCCATGCGACGGCGTTGCCTTCGAGGTTGTCGATCAGCGGCGAGCCGGGCCCGTAGGTGTGGCTCGGGCGGACGATGGTCGCCTTGAAATCGCCTCGCTTATGCGCGTCCATGAACGCCTGCTCGCACGCGACTTTCTCCCGGCCGTACTTGCTGATCGGCTCGTGCGGGAACGTCTCGTCGACCAGCACGCCCGGAGGGATCTTCGTGCCGTAGGTGCAGACGGTCGAGCAGAAGATGTACTGCTGGCACTCGCCGGCGAAGACGTGGATCGCCTTGGCGGCGGTGTCGGGGTTGAAGCAGATCATGTCGATGACGACGTCCCACCTGCGTCCGTTGGCCGTACACTGGGCGAGCGATTCGGGGTCGTTGCGATCGCCGTGGATCACCTCGATCTCCCCGCCGGTGGTGTCCTCGCGCTGCCCGCGGTTGAACATGGTGATCGCGGCGCCGCGAAGGCGCAGGTGTTTGACAATCCCGGTACTGATCAGCCCGGTGCCGCCGATGAGAAGGACGTTCATGACGCAGAGTCTGTTGCGCCCCGCGCGCGAATGCAAATACAAGAAGCGATCCACGAATCGACACGAATTACACGAATAGATGGGCCTTTATCTGACTTGTCTTTTGATTCGTGCCGATTCGTGCGGATTCGTGGATCGTCTTCGCCTTTCGCGTTTTGCCGCAGCGCGCCTACTCTATAGACGAAGGAGCCAGCCCCATGCCCGAGCGAGCCGGATTTTCGTGTGGTGATGACGACGTCGACGACGCAGCCGACGCAGCCGAGCTTAGGCCGGCGAAGATCGACATTCCGCGGATCGAGAAGGCGGTGCGCGAAATCCTCATCGGGATCGGCGAAGACCCCGATCGCGAAGGCCTCATCAAGACCCCCAATCGCGTCGCCCGCGCCTACGGCGAGTTGATGGCCGGCCTGCAGGAGGACCCCAAGCGGCACCTCAAGACCGTCTTCACCGAGCGCTACGACGAAGTAGTCCTGCTCCGCGATATCCCCTTCCACAGCCTCTGCGAGCACCACCTGCTCCCGTTTACCGGCAAGGCCCACGTCGCGTACCTGCCCGACGGCAAAGTCGTCGGCCTGTCGAAGCTGGCCCGCCTCGTCGAAGGCTTCGCGCGGCGCCCGCAGGTGCAGGAACGGCTGACCACGCAGATCGCGGACGCCTTGATGGAGGAACTCAACCCCATGGGCGCGGCCTGCGTGATCGAGGCGACGCACACC
>JBBRFH010000018.1:0-21066 GCA_038224615.1 Tepidisphaerales bacterium | reverse complement strand
GCCACGTCTACCGGCATGAGCCCGAAGACGCCGGCCGCCAAGGCGGGGCGCTGCTCAACGGCCCGCTGGACGACGAAGTAACCGATACCAGCTTGTGCTTCGCCAGCTACGACATCGTCAGCACGATGCGGGCCTCGATCTGCGCCCTGGGCCCGCTTCTCGGGGCGCGCGGCAAGGCGATCATCAGCCTGCCCGGCGGGTGTGCGATCGGGGACCGCCCGGTCGACCTGCACATGCGCGGGCTGCAAAAGCTCGGCGCGGAGTTCCGCATCGACGGCGGCAACATCATCGGCGAGGTTCGCGGCCGACTCAAAGGCTGCCGGATGTACTTAGGTGGCGCGCAAGGCCCGACCGTGCTGGGCACCATCAACGTCATGGCCGCCGCTTCGATGGCCGAGGGCGAAACCGTCATCGTCGGCGCCGCCTGCGAGCCGGAAGTCGTCGATTGCGCCAACCTGCTCAACAAGATGGGCGCCCGGATCACCGGTCACGGCACGCCGGAGATTCGCATCGACGGCGTCGAGAAGCTCATCGCCTGCGAGCACCGCATCATCCCCGACCGCATCGAAACCGCGACCTTCATCATCGCCGCCGCCATGACCAACGGGGAGTTGGAGTTGCATCACTGCAATCTCGACCACCTGCTGGCCGTCCAGGATCGCCTGGAAGAGGTCGGCGTACACTTTGAGCGCGAGAACGAGTCGATCCACGTCAGCAGCTCGCGCCGGCTCAACCCGATCGACATGACCACCCAGCCGTACCCCGGCTTCCCCACCGACGTGCAGGCCCAGCTCATGGCGTTGCTCTGCCTGGCGGACGGAATGAGCGTGATCACCGAGCGCATCTACCCCGACCGCTTCCTGCACGTCGCCGAGCTGAACCGCATGGGCGCCAAGATCCGCAAGGAAGGCGCGACGGCGGTCATCCAAGGCGTCAAAGAGCTGCAGGGCGCAACAGTCATGGCCAGCGACCTCCGCGCGTCGGCGGCGCTGGTGCTGGCTGGACTTGTGGCGCGCGGACAGACCAAGATCAACCGCGTCTACCATATCGACCGCGGCTACGAGAAGATCGAGCAGAAGCTGATCGCCGTCGGCGCGGATATCGAGCGCGTCAGCGAGCGGTAGCGCGTTCTTTGTCGAATCGCCTTCAACGTTCCGCAAAGACGCAAGCGACGCCCTGCTGTCGCTCGGGAGTCGGCATCGTGCTACGATCTCCCGACGCATGATCCCGCTGAGCGCTCAGACCAATCAAGCCGTCGCCATGCTGAGCAAATTGGCAGAGGCGTGCGCGAAGGATACCGAGGCGAGCGCCAGCGACCTCGCTGCCGCCGCGAGCATCGAACCGGGCGCGGCGCGGGAGATCCTCGGGCAACTGGAGCAGGCGGACCTGGTCATCGAAGGCTTCGACGCCGGCGGCTACCGGCTGACGCGTGAGCCGACCGTAATGACGATGTTCGACGTCGCCGTCGTTTTCGAGCCTGCACTGCGCAACAACCTAGCCGGTATCGCCCGCGCGATGCGGCCGACCGTCGAGGCCTACTTCCGCTCGATCACCTTCGCGGCGTGCGCCGGGAGTTGTCCGACCGAGACCGGCAAAACAGGCGAAGAGGCCGATTGTCCCCGCTCGCGCCTCGCGGCCGACAATGCGGGCATATAATGATCTGCCCATGCGCAAGGAACTAAAGCTCAACCTGGTATTCTTCGGAGTCCTGGCGATCCTGGTCACGCCGGGGTTCATCATCCTGATGAACAAGAAGCTGAGCGGGTCGACCGATCCGAACTACATGCCCGACGAGGCGCCGGTCGCGGTCGCTTACAACCAGCCCCCGCCGGTTCCGCCACGGCTTCCGCGCGTCGAGCCGGCCGAGGCGCGGCAATGGGTGACGCAACTGCTCCAGCAGCACGCCGGCACGTCCGCGACGCTTGCCCGCTCTGAAGGCGGATCGGCGCCGGTCATCGGGGACGCCTTTCGCACGCAACTGCTGTCAATCGCCCCGACCCCACAGGCGATCACGTCGACGGTTTGCCTGCTGATCTGGACCAATCGCACCGACGTCACCCCTACCAACCCGCAGGTTACGGCGTTCAGGGGTTCCGAGCAGACCCCACTGACGGACGTCCGAGTCGAGCGGATCGACGTTCCCAAGACTGTCCGGCACGCCCTCCAGCGCGTCGGCTACATCGACCCGCCGACCAGTGCGTGGTTCGTTCAAGGAACACTCAAGACCACACCAGTCAGTCAGCGGCCATCGTCACTGTCGATCGCGTTCGCTGGTCAATCGTCCCACGAGACCGTGCTGGTCGGAACGCCATAGCCATCGCAGCTTCGCGGCCGCTTTTACTCACCGCTTGGGCTTGAGCTCGCCGAGTTTCAATACCTCGAAGTCGCTTCCCTTTACGCGTTTGAGCGCGGTCAGTGCCTCGTCGTTCCAGCGCGGATCGGGCGCGCCGGAGATAAACCAGTCCGAGCCGTTGTCAGCGAGGATCATGCCGTAGGTCTTGAGGGCAGTGAGAATCACCTTGGCCTCGGGCGGGTACGGGCGGATGTCGAAATCCGCGCGCAGGCGCAGCCGCGCTCCCATCGGCAGCACATCCTCTTCCTTGCGCCGGCTCGCGAAATGGCTGGCCGGCGCGACGTAGCGATTGCGGGTCCGCACGACGGTGAAGCGGATCGCGTGCGTGATCGCTTTCTGCTCGACAACCTCGTCGTACCGCACCAGTCCGGGCAGGATGGGCAGGCCGGCGGCGTCGGCGCTGGTCCAACCGTCCGGGCGGTCTTTCCAGTGCTTTAGGTTGAAGATCGCGCCGCTGCCGGCGTGCCAGGGCTTGCCGTCCTTGGGCGGGTGCGCGTTCCAGAGTTCGTAGAGCGTCCAGTTGTCGCGATCAAGCATCAGGATGTGGCGGTCGCCGGTGGACTGCGGGCCCCCTTCGATCGGGGCGCCCTCGGGGATCGGGTACGGGCCGGGATCGGATTCGGCGGCGTAATCGAACGTCACGGGCACCTTAACCTGATCGCTTGATACGACGACGTACGGAATGCCCATCGGCGCGCCTTGCCAAACCGTGCCGAAATCAGGGTGGAGCGATTTGCCCGCACCGATGGCGGCAACGTAACGCTTGGAGTTGGGGTCGACCGGATCGTGCGACACGTCCTTGCGCCACGGGCTGTCGTCGGCGGTCAGGTCACGGCCGTTCAATGAGACGTTGGCGCCCAGCGACGGCGCTTTCGGATCGTCGGCGGCAATCAGCAGCAGGGGCAGCAGGGGCAGCAACGCGAGCAGGCGAGGGAAGTTCCGCATCGAAGTCGTCCTCCGGCTTGATTATGGCCGACGCGGCGCGAAAGCGGTACATTCATTTTCGCTGCGTCCCACGGCACCTCTCATGGATACCGAAGCCGAAGCTCTGCCCGCTGATCTGTCGAAGGACTTGTTCACGCCCGTGCGCGAGCCGCGCATCGTCATGACGTGGCTGCTGCGTTTGCGGTGGCTGGCGATCATCGGGCAACTGACCGCGACGGCGGCGGCCTTCGCGCTGGGCCTGCGCGTGCCGCTGTTGCCATTGCTGGTGGTGGTGATCGTCACAGCGATCACCAATTTTTCGCTTTCGCGCTGGGCGCAGCGTTGGCCGATCCCGACGTGGCTGATCCTTGCGGTGCTGCTGCTGGACATGAGTCTGCTGACCACGCTGCTGCTGTTCGCCGGCGGGCCTGAGAACCCGTTCAGCACGCTCTACCTCATTCACGTCGCGATGGCCGTCACCACGCTGGGCGGCGGTTGGACATGGGTGGTCGTCGCGTCGGGGGCAGCGATGTACGCGCTGCTGTACGCGTTCCCCTCTCTACCGCTGGAGATGAGCAAACCGCTCCATCACTTCGGTCGCTGGACCAACCTGGTGCTGATCGGATCGCTGATCGCGTACTTCAGCGCCCGCGTCAACCGCTCCCTGCGCCGTCGCGAACTGGAGGTTTACGCGCTTCAGGAGCGCAACGCCCGGCACGAGAAGCTGGCGATGCTGACCACGCTCGCCGCCGGCGCGGCACACGAACTGGGCACGCCGCTGGCAACGATCGCAGTCGTGGCTAAGGAACTGGAACTGGCGGTGGGCAAGCTGGACGACTCGGCGGCGCTCGTCGAAGACGCCCAGCTCATCCGCCAGGAATGCAATCGCTGCCGCTTCATCCTCGACCGCATGCGCGTCGAGGTCGCCAGCGACACGCGCGATGTCGCCACGCCGATGTCCGAGTTGATGCGCCAACTCGCGCACCACTTGCGCGACGACGAGAAAGTCCGGCTGCAGATCACCGGGGCCGACGACAAGGTGGCGATCGGCGCGCCGTGCAACGCAATCGAGCAGTCGCTGACGGTGATGATCCGCAACGCCATGGATGCCGACGCTGCCGGCAAGCCGGTGAAGCTGGCGATCCGCACGACGCGCGAGCATGTGATCTTCGACGTCATCGACCAAGGGCACGGCATGGCGCCCGAGGTGCTCAAACGCGCCGGCGATCCGTTCTTCACGACCAAGGACCCGGGACGGGGAATGGGATTAGGGCTTTTCCTAGTGCGCCTTGTCGCCGAGAACTACCGCGGCCGATTCGGGCTGGCGAGCACGCCCGGTCAGGGCACGACATCGACACTCGAGCTGCCGCTGCGGTGAAGCCTGGCATCTCCCGGGAAATCCACGAATTGGCACGAATTTCATAGCTGCCAACGAGGCCGCGATCACCTCGCGTATGCCCACTCCGGCATTCCACGCGCGACGATTCGTGCAAACGTGGATGCTTTTCGTGCGCTTGACGGCCCGTGTATCAATCGTGAGGCAGGAACAGACCCACCTGTCATTGCTGCGACAAATCGCTAGACTGACAAAAAGACACGCGGCAAACTGCCGTGCGATGCCTTGACACGCGTCGCGCGCGAAAAAGGTGGAAACGCAATGACTCAGTCGCCACTCCCCACATCCGCGGCCACCCAGCCGCAGCCGGTTATCAATCGCAATTTACCGCGCATCCTGGTGTGCGATGACGACCAGATTTTTCGCAAGCGCCTCGTGCGTGCGTTCCAGACGCGGGGCTACGAGACAATCGACGCGCCGACGCCGGATGACGCGATCGAACTCGCCAAGCGTTTCAAGCCGCAGCGCGCCGTGCTGGACCTGAAGATGCCCAACAAGACGGGCATCGAGCTGATCGACGAGTTGACGGCGATCGACCCGGACCTCGACATCGTGATCCTCACCGGCTACGGCTCGATCGCGACGGCGGTCGAAGCAGTTCACCGCGGCGCGATGGACTACCTCACCAAGCCCGCCGATGCCGACCAGATATTGGCCGCCTTCGAGCGAGACGGGGAGTTGCCGCCGCAGGTGCCGGACAACCAGCCAAGCCTCGCCCGCGTGGAGTGGGAACACATCCAGCGCGTGCTCGCCGAGTGCAGCAACAACATCAGCCAGGCCGCCCGCAAGCTCGGCATCCACCGCCGCAGCCTCCAGCGCAAGCTCGCCAAGATGCCGCCGTTTGAATGAATTCGACGGTATAATGCTCACGGGGCGTCTGGCGGTGCGACCCCGCCGTCTCGGGAGATGCCGGCATGGAAAACCCGATCAGAGTTGATCCCGAGATGTGCAACGGTACTCCGTGCTTACCATGGCGCATGCCGAAATTTCTGAGGGAAGATTTTAGAACCGCAGATTACACAGATTACGCAGATGAACGGCATTAAAAATCTGCGTCATCTGCGTAATCTGCGGTTCTCATTCTCCAGTTCTAAAACAGCCTCTCATCCCGGGGAGCGGTGGGTCAAATGAAGATTCTGCTCGACGAGCAACTTCCGGTGCGACTGCGCCGAATGATTGTCGTGCTTGGCGACTGACCACGCACGCATCTCGCCCACTTGAACGAAAAAAAGGTCAGACACCCATCGCGGCGCGAAGTTTTTCGATGGCGCTGCGCTCGATCTGGCGCAGTCGGTGACGGGACAGGGTGAGTTCGGTCGACGCGCCGCCGGCGTCGGTCATGCCGAACTGGGCGCGGAGAACGGCCTGCTCATCTTCGTTGAGGTGATCGAGCATCCGCTGCGCCTGTTCGCGCGACGCCAGCAGGTCGACGTGCGTTGCTGAACGGTCGGCGATATCCGGCAGAAGCTCGCTGGCGCGGCTCGATCGCGCTGCAACCGACTGCATCTGCGGGACCGTCCGGGCAAATCCCTTCATGATCGCCAGCGTGGCGTAAGTGCTGAACTTGTGCCCCTTGTGTACGTCGAAGCTTTCAACCGCACGCATGAGCGTGACGTTGCCTTCGCTCACCAGTTCCATCAGCGACAGGCCTGCCCGCAGGTGCTTCTTGGCGATGCTGACGACCAGCCGCAGATTGGCGCGGACGATGTCGTTCTTTACATCGGCAGCACGCTTGATGAACGCTTCGAGTTCGTCCAGATCCCTGGCCCGGACCTTGGCCGGGTCGATCCGCCGGCGGGCATGGTGGAGCCGGAACTTTGCGTGGTTGAACTTCAGGAACAGCGCCCGCTCGCGCGCCGGCGTCAGCAACGGGTACTGGTACAAGGAGCGCAGGTAAGCGGGCAGGTCACCAGGGATGCGCGCTTCCTCGGGCGAGTGCGAGGCGGTAATCTGCTCCTGCCGCAGCATCGCGTCGAGCAACGCTTCGGCGTCATCCTCGTGATAGAGCGGATCGTCGATGAATTTGACCTTGCGCTTCGTCAAGCGCTCGAGGCGCTCGTCGAGCACAATGCGGTAGACGGCCGAGCACGAGCGGCCGAGATCGCGCGCTGCTTCCCGCATCGAGCCGCCGGCCCGGACGATGCGCAGCACGTGCAGTTTCTGTGCGTCGTCCAGCGGCGGTGCGGCGGCGGCGAAGATCGCGCCGGCGGGATGCTCGGCATCGTGCTTGCGGATCGTCGACAGAACCGTCAGCGGAGAGCGGTTCAGCTTGCGGGCGATCCGCCGCGCGATCTCGTTCTGGCAGCACCGGCACTGCGTCGCCAGCCGGCGCGCCTTGGTGAGGATGACGTCGCGCTCCGGGAGGTCGACCTGCGAGAAGTTTGCGCCGCGCTCGACGTTCTCCCGGTGCGTGCTGAGGAACTGCTCGACGATGGTCAGTCGGAAGCCGACCCGACGCTTGCCGTCCGGGAAGACGAATCGCCGTGCCGCCAGGCCGCGGCGGCGCCAGCGCTGGATCGTCTTGCTGGTGACGCTGAACTTGGCCGTCAGGTCGTCGATGGTCAGGATGGGTTCACTGCGATCGGTCGTTTTCTGCGCCAGCGTATCGGACACCTGCTCGACAAGCAGGCCGAGATCATGCTGCAGCGCCACCCCGGTGAGCAGCTCGGACTGCGTCTGCCCCTTGGGGTGATAGCCGGTGATGCGGAAGGTCACGTAGTCAGGCGGATAAGCCTTGTCAGGCTCGATCGAGATCAGCAGATCCTCCCCCGCCGCGAGTTGCCGATCGCGCACGCCGGCCGGCGCGAACGCCATCTGCCGGGCAAGGGATTCGACCATATCGAGGCGGTATCTCGCCATACTAAGGATTATCCACACTAGAGCGCGGCCGCGTCAAGTGAAAGGTTATTAAGCGGGGCGTTAACTCTTGCGTCGAGCGAGTTTCAGACATACCGAAATCGTCGTTGCGACACGCAGGAGCACATTATTAAATTGTTGATAGGACGCCCTTTATGCTCGCAACAGTCAAAAAACTCGGCGCAGCGTGGCAATCGTGATCCCCAAAGCGATTTGCCGCCAGTAACCATCGGGCGCCGGGGACGGCGGTCGAACGGGAGACTGGGTGAGCAGGAAGCTCTACCAACCCGACAAGTGCCAATCCTCGTTTCATCCCCTGAACGGCGACCACCCGCGTGGCGGGGTCTTGCCGGTGATGATGTCGGCGGGCTTGATCGCCGTCGATCGGGTGGAGAATGGCGTCGACGGTGCGGCGGGATTCTTCTTCGGGGGAGGCGACGGCTGCGAATCGGCACCCGGCTGCGGCTGGACCGGGATCGGCGCCGCAGCATGTTGACGCGGGGGTTCGAGCCCGGCCTTTACGTTGCGGGCGTCCTCGTACATCTGCAGCATCTGCGGCAGCACGGCGTCGAGCGAATAGCGTTCGGTGATCATCTGCTCAGCCGCCCGGCCCAATGGCCGGAACGCGTCGGGGTCGGCCAGCACCTGGCATGCCTTGTCGGCAAAGTCCTCGGGGCTGAAGAAGTCGGCCAGCAGCCCGTTGCGCCCGTTGTCGATCATCTCCTTCACCGGCGAAGTGTTGCTGCCAAGCACGACGGCGCCGCAACTCATGGCGTCCATCATGCTCCAGCTCAGCACGAACGGCACCGTCAGGTAGATGTGCAGATCGCTGCCGGCCAACACGCGGCCAAGCTCGTCCATCGGCAATCGTCCGACAAACTTGATGCGGTCGAGGTCGTACTCGTCCTGGCCGAGCACCCAATCCTTGAAGCTCTTCCCCTGCGTGTAGCTGTCGTCGCCGCCGTAAGCGATGCGGTCGGTGCCGATCACCAGGAAGACGACGTTGTCCATCCGCTGGCACACGAGCTTGGCCGCCTTCATGAAAATATCGAAGCCGCGCATCGACTCGAACCCGCGTGAGACGTACGTCACCACGCGCGTATCCGGCCCGACCTCTACGCCCGCCAGCGTGCGCGGCCCGCGCTGGCTGACCGGCGGGCGCAGCGATTCGTTGTAGCCGTGGTAAATGCTGCGATCTACTCCGTCGAAAACGGTCCGAATCTTGTGATCGTACTCTCCCGGAAACCGGCTCTTCTGAAACCGCGTCGGCGTGTACCCGACCTGGCAATTCTGCAGATCGAGCAGGATCATCGCGTTGCGGCAACGGCTGCGCAGGTATTTGACCTCCGGCACATGCCAGTCGAGGTCCTTGCGAAAGTCCATGTCGCTGTCGGGATCGTGCGTGAGGTAGTAGTACTCGAAGAAGTTGATGATCGGCACGTCCGGGTAGAGCTCGCGCAGAAAGAGCGTCGAGCCGAACCCGCTGTGGCCGACGATCAGGTCGGGCTTAAGCTCGGGGCGCTTCTGCAGCGCGTCGTAGACGCCATGGCAATGCCAGACGGTGTTTTCAAACGTGCGGGTGCAGAAGTGATTGTGCTTGGTCGCCCCGCCGGAGAGCTTGTACTCGATCTTCTCGATCCCCTCGACATTCCCCGGCGGCGTGTTGGAGACGAAAGTGCAGCGCCAGTTGAGCGTCTTGACCAGATGCCGGGCAATATGCCCGAACTGGGCGGGGAAGTTCTGGTGGACGTAGAGGACATGCATGACCGGAAGTATCCCGACGCGGCCATGCCGGATCAACTGCCGGCATGGTCTCCGCCAGGAAAGCGGGTCCGGGCAACACCATCCGACAATCGGCCGGGCGCGGGTTCATCGGCAAGCGTGTGAACGATTGCGACACTACCGGACGTGGCAGTTAACCGCATCACATTTCCTTCGCGTGCATGATTTGACCCCGATACGATTGCACGCACCGTTCAAGGGCCTCCCGATCGCCTCTGCCGGCACGGGAGGAGCATCTCGTCGACCGATAATCATCGACATCAGCAACGTATTCGTCCCGGTGTCGTCACGGTTACTACGATTGTCCTAAAGCGGCCGATCGGACAGTCGATATATCCCATGTCAGCATCGCGAGCGCGGCGCTGGCAGGGAGAACAATGCAAATGTCCATGACCAAACTCAAAGACGTCCTGACCACAGGCGAAGTAGCCAAGGTGTGCAACGTCGCGCCACGCACCGTGAGCAAGTGGTTCGATTCCGGGGCCTTGACGGGCTACCGCATCCCCGGGAGCAAGGACCGCCGAATCCCGTTGACGCAGCTCATCAAATTCATGAAGCATCACGGCATGCCGCTCAACGGTCTGATGACCGGTGCCACCCGCGTCATGATCGTCGACGACGAAGTCGACATCGTCGAAGTGCTCGAGAAGATCCTCGAGGACGAGGCGAAGTACGAAGTCGAGATCGCCAAGAGCGGTTTCATGGCCGGCATCACCGCGGAGAAGTTCAAGCCGCACGTGATTCTGCTGGACATGCACCTCAAGGACGTCGACGGCCGCGAGGTCGCCAGGGTCGTCAAGAGCAATCCGGAACTGCAACTCACCAAGACGATTGCCATGAGCGGCAAGATGAGCGAGCAGGAACTGAAGTCTCTTGTAGGCGGCGGGTTTGACGGGTTCCTTAAGAAGCCGTTCAACGTGCGCCATGTGATCCAGACGATCGAAGACGCGACCAATGTCGTGTACTGATCGAAGCCCCGCATACGCGCTCGCGAAATAGAGAAGCCTCCAAGCCCACGGCTCACCCCGTGGGCTTTCTCTTTTTATTGCGCTGAGCCGCGCCGTTTGGTGCTGGTGACGATATGGGTGCGTTGCGATGAACTCGGAGCGTCCGTTGCCGATGATCGCACGCTTGTTCGGCCGCACGCGATGCCAGAAGCAGGGTCGTGCGATTTACCGCGCGCGCTGATACTGGGGCTTGGTCGAGTATTCGACGAACTGCCCCCAAGCGCGCATCGCCTGCACGGCGATCATCGACATCGGGAGCAGCGCCAGGATCATCACCGCCTGTCGCCAGCCGACGAATCCGTACGCAAAGCTCGCGTCATAGACGATGAGCCAGAGCAGTCCATACAGCATCAACGACCGGCCGGCGGCACGATCGTCGCGCGCCTGGAAGCGGATGGTGATCGCCAGCCCGATGAAGGTGACGATCGCGGCTGCGACCGGGAGCAAGCCGCGGGTGATCCACAGCGTCGCCCACACCGGTCCGCCGCGCTGGTAGACCAGCCACGCCAGCAACCCCCCGACGACCAGCACCAACCCGCCGATCACCCACACCCAGTGGCGCAGCGAAAGACGCGGACGCTTGCCCTCGAGCTGGTAACAAACGGTCGACAGCAGCGTCACGTGTACCAGCAGCAGGATCGCCTGCCACGGAAACTCCAGCGTCGGCGCCGCGATCGTCGCGTGAAAGAAGCGTATCAGCCCAAGCACGATAAGCCCCGGCGCGACCAGGTACTTGCCCGCGAAGTCGTAAACGATGATCAGGCCGATCGTCCACGCCAGGATGACGATCGACATCCGTTGCCCGGGATGCAGCACCACCATCCACACGCCTGCGGCGAGTGCGAGCAGCCCGAACAGCGCACAGATGACGTGTCCCATCCGCACGCTGATCCGCCCCGACGGCAACGGCCGACCGGGCGCGATCTGCGTGTCGCGGCGGCGATCGATCAGGTCATTCAGGGACATGCCGAACGCGTACAGGCAGATCGAAACAACAGTCATCGCAACCACATACGCGACCGACAGCGACGGCGGCCGACCCTGCTTCTGCAACGCCCAGTTCTGCAACAGCATCGACGCCCACCCGTTGCTGATGGCGGTGAACACCAGCGCGATGCGCGTAAACTGCAGAAGCGTGAAGAGGCGGGGAAACATCGCGTGCGACGAATGTCGATTGTCGCCTGTCCAATGTCAACGCACGCGCGGGCATCGACATTCGTCATGCCCCAACTCACAATCGGCGGCATGAGCACGAACTATCCACCGCCGCCCACGGTCGAACTCCCCGCAGACGTGCGCGTTGCGGTGGTGGCGGCGCGGTTCAACGCGCACATTGTCGACGCGCTCTTGCGCGGCTGCATCGAGCGACTGGAACAGGCGGGGATCGACGACTCACGAATCGCGATCCACCGCGTCCCCGGCGCTTTTGAGCTGCCCGTCGCGGCAAAACTGCTGGCGGCGACCAAGCGGTTCCAGGCGATCATCTGCCTCGGCTGCGTCGTGCGCGGCGACACGCCCCACTTCGATTACGTTGCCGGCGAAGCGGCGCGGGGCATCATGCAGGTCGCGGTCAGCGAATCGATCCCGGTCATCTTCGGCGTGCTGACGACCAACACCGAACAGCAAGCCCTCGACCGCGCCGGCGGCGCCCATAGCCACGGCGGGGTGAACTCGGCAGACGCCGCGGTGGAGATGATCGCCCTCAGCCGCGCCGTGCGGCGCGCCTGAAAAGCGTTACGGGTGACTTGTGGCTTGTTACATGGCGTAACATGGCGCTCGATCGCAGCAAGTGCTTCCACGCGTCCGGTTGCGCCAAGTAACAAGTGCCAAGTGACCAATAGCCCTCCATTCCTGCTATACTCCTCGCCTCATGATTCGCGCCCGACAAGTTCGAGAGATTGCCTTGAAGGTTCTGTTTTCCTGGGATGCTGCCGGCGCGGTGGATGAGACCGCCGCGCTGCAGATGGCGATGGACGCCGCGCCCGATGACGCGACGGCCCGCGTGCGCGCGATCGAGATGGCTCACAAGGCATGGGAGTATCGCCAGCAAGCCGACGAGTGGATCGGCCGGCTCGCCCCGCAGTGGCCACCGCACCGCCAGCCCCTGCTGGATCGCAACCTGCTGCGCCTCGCGCTGTGGGAACTGACGAGCAAAGAGACGCCGCGCAAGGTCGTCGTCGATGAGGCGATCGAACTCGCCAAGGCATATTCCACCGAGCAATCCCCCGCGTTCGTCAACGGCGTGCTCGACGCCGTCCTCAAGGAACTCAGCGGGCTGTCGGCCTGAACCTCCGATTCCATTTCGACGCACGCTTCGGATCGCACGGAGGGGTGAATCCCGTGCCCGCTGCGCGCGCACAAACGACACACGGCCTCTAATGCAATCTACTTGCATTTGAATCCTGAAGTCGTTAGTCTCCTCGCCAGTTCGTCACAGGAGACCACCCATGTCCACCCCAAAGAACACCGTACGGCAGATCAATCGCAGCGCATTCACCTTGGTCGAGTTGCTGGTCGTCATCGGCATCATCGCGTTGCTCATCGGCATCCTGCTGCCGGCGATGGGAAGGGCGCGCGAGTACGCACGACAGATAAAAACGCTGTCGAATCTGCGGCAAATCGGTATCGCCGTGACGATGTACGCCGGCGAACACCGCGGCGCGTATCCGACTGATCTCCCCCCCAACAACCCCGACGGGCGGGCATTCACAGGTCTGGCGTTCCTGGCGCACGAGTACCGTCTCCCGCCGGAACTGTTCATCAATCCGAACACCCCCGACACGCCCGCGAGCATCGTGAACGCGATGGGCTGGCCGGTGCTGGCGGAGTTGGACGGCGCCGAAATTACCCAAAATGCGCCGGCGACAATCGACAGCACGAACATCGGGCGGGTCGTCTTTCACTGCTCGTTCGCGTACGACCATGATCGCAAGAAATCCGGCAGAAAAATCGCCCCCCGCGTATTCCTCGGCGATCGCGCCGACTACACGCGCGGCCGATCGTTCTCCTCCAACTGGCGCAACAGCCGCGGCATGTGCCTGCTGTGGACCGATGGTCACGGCGAATTCGTCACCGCCCGTAGCGTCCTGCAGCAGCAGGATCCCAATGTCTACCACCACAACCAATACCTCGACGATACCGGCACCTATCCCGGCGAAGGCGGCGACGAATCCCATGATGGCGTCAGCGTATCCCCCCACACCATCGACACGCATTTACGATTCTTCAGCGAAGAGGAGGACGACGCCCTGCTGCCCAACGACTAGCGAACGGCGTCGGCCGTGAAGATGCGATGAGCGCGAAGATGAACGCGAAGGGGAGCCGGGAAGAGGGTTGGGTTCTGAATGGATTCCCGGGCTGCATTCCCATTGAACGCGTTCGGCGTCTTGATTCCTCTTCGCGTTTGCCTTCGCGCTCATCGCATCTTGGCGGCTCAGTTCCCCGGACGAACCGCAATCCCCGTCACTTGCTCCGTGCCCCCTGCCCCTCGATACTTGATGGGCTATGGGCTTTTTCTCCAAGACGCTCGACCGCCTGAAGACCGCGCTCAAGAAGACGAGCGACGTCCTCAACACCGACGTGCGCACGCTGTTCGTTCCCGGCCGGCAGATCAACGATGCGTTCCTGGACGAGGTGGAGGAGAAGTTCATCCGCGCCGACATGGGCGTGAAAAACGCCCAGGAAATCGTCGGTGCGATCCGTGAGCGCTGGCGCCTGGGGCGCATCCGCAATGCCGATGAAGCGCGGAGCGTCGTCAAGGAGTGGCTGCTGCGCGACTGGCCGGACCAGGAACGCGAGATCCGCTTCAACCCCAACGGTCCCACCGTCATCATGGTCGCCGGCGTGAACGGGGCGGGGAAGACGACGTCGATCGCCAAGCTCGTCAACGTCCTCAAGAACCAGGGAGGCAAGACCGTGCTGGTCGCCGCCGGCGACACTTTCCGCGCCGCCGCCGTCGAGCAGTTGACGATCTGGAGCAAACGGCTGGGCGTGGAAATCGTCCGCCACAACCAGGGCGCCGATCCCGCGGCCGTCGCCTATGACGCGTGCGAAGCGGCGAAGGCCCGCAAGATCGACGTCGTCATCGTCGACACCGCCGGCCGGCTTCACACACAGGAACACCTGATGCGCGAATTGCAGAAGATCCGCGATGTCATCGCCAAGCGAATCGAAGGAGCGCCGCACGAAGTGATCCTCGTCATCGACGCGACGACGGGCCAGAACGGCGTGAACCAGGCGAAGAACTTCACCAAGGCCGTCAACGTCACGGGCATCATGCTCGCTAAGCTCGACGGAACGGCCAAAGGCGGCGTAGTCATTGCGATCAAGGACGAGCTGAACATCCCCGTCAAATTCATCGGCCTTGGCGAAACGCCCGACGACATCGAAACCTTCGACCCCAAGCGATTCGTCGACGCCCTCTTCGGCGAAGACGCGCCCGCGGCGTGAGGGAGGTATCAGGTCTCGCTCAACACCGCGCCGATGCGGGTCACGCTGAGCATGTACCCTCGGCCGACCAATGTGTGAATCAGCGGCACCGCGAAGGGTCGATCAATCTTGCGACGCAGCCGGGCGAAAAAGACCTCAATCACGTTGGATTCGGGCGCGACGTTGGAATCCCATATCGCCTCGGACAGTTCCGCGCGGCTGATCACCCGCTGCGGATGGCGCATCAGGTATTCGAGGATCGCGATCTCGCGGCTCGTGCAGCCGATGCGCGTTTCGGCGCGTTGCACCTCGAGCGAGCGAAGGTCGAGCGAAAGGTCCTCGTACTTGAGCACCGCGCTCTCGCCGGGCTCGCAACGGCGCAGCAGCGACCGGATCTGCGCCAGCATCACCTCCGGCGTGAACGGCCGAACCAGGATTTCGTCGGCACCCACGTCCAGAAGCTGAACCGTCAAATCGGGGTCGTCCGTGTCGACGAGTACCATGATGGGCGTCGATTTGCCCCGCTGGCGGAACTGCTGCACGAAGTCGACGCCGCTGGCGGAGTCCACTGCCTCTTCAAGCACGATCACGCAGAACGACTGCTCGTCTGCCGCCGCCAGCGCATCGTCCGGCGTTGCCACCAGATGCACCTGCATGTTCTGTTCGCTGAAAAGCGCTGTGAGTTCCTCGGCACGATTAGAATCTTGTTCGATGAGCAGGACACGCATGCGACACGCTCCCTTCGGAAAGCGGGCGAATCAATTGTGTCGCAACAGTTGTCCTGGACGCAGAAGGACACGACTCGGCCAAGCGCGTGGGCAGGAGCCCTCACGCTCGAAGGCTCCGTACTTGATTACGGGTGCGACACCTGTCGAGCGATTGTATGCCGGGGTTGCGCCCGCGGCTCTGAAGCGGATTTTAGGATGAAATTCATCTCGCCGGATGCGGCGTGCTGGCCTCTACGCCCAACCCAGCTTGGGATTGGGACAACCCGGCGGAACCACGCCGCCCGCAGCAGGGGCCGCCCAGTGTGCCGCGTTGGTAATCACCTGCAGCACGTTCGGGTCGTGATAGGTGGGATAGCTCTCGTGCCCGGGGCGGAAGTAAAAGATTTTTCCGGCGCCGCGCGTCCAGGTCATCCCGCTGCGGAACACTTCTCCGCCGGCGAAAGAGCTGATAAGGATCGTTTCCATCGGCTCGGGCACGTCGAAGTATTCGCCGTACATCTCCTCACGCTCGAGCGAAAAATGATCGTCGATGCCCGCGGTAATCGGATGCCCCGGCTTGGTCACCCAGAGGATCTCGCGCTCGTCGGCCTCGCGCCACTTGAGGTTGCACGTGGTGCCCATCAGCCGCTTGAAAATCTTCGCGTGATGCCCCGAATGCAGGACAACCAGTCCCATGCCTTCGAGCACTCGCTTCTGCACCTTGTCGACGATGTCGTCGCGCACTTCGCCGTGGGCGCCGTGGCCCCACCAGAGCATGACGTCGGTGGCCTTGAGCACATCGTCCGACAGCCCGTGATCGGGCTCGTCGAGCGTCGCCGTGCGGACCTGCAGGTCCGCGCTCTGGCTCAGGTGCTTGGCCAGCGTGACGTGCATGCCCTCCGGGTAGAGCTTGCGGACATTTTCGTTGGTCTTTTCGTGACGATACTCGTGCCAGATAGTGACGCGGATGGGCATAAGCAATCCAGCGTAAATGGGTTCGTGCCAAACTGCAATTAGTCGAGAAGTCGCAGCATCCGGTGATGCGGTCCAGCCGTGGGGATCTCAAACAGCGGCGAGACGATCTGCCAGCCGAGTCGCTGGTAGAACGGCACGGCGACGATCCGCGCATTGCACCACCAGACACTCGAGAACGGCGTGCCGCGAATGTGCGCTTCCGCCGCGTCAAGCAGGCGCCGGCCGATGCCGAGCTTGCGAGCCGCGGGCACGACGGCCATGCCGCGAAGTTGCCACGCCGGTGCGCTTTCGTACGGCTGGCGCACGAGCGTACAACATCCGATGACTCCGCTCGCCGCCCCGTCGTAGGCGGCGAAGTGGACGCTGCCGTCCGCCTCATCGTGCTCAAATTTCGCCGACTCCAATGGCATTCCTGCGCGCAGCACCGCGTGCCGCAGTGACAGGATCTCGACCACCGAAACGGTTCGCACACTCACGCTCATGACCGCGATCGTATACAGTCTCCGGTCCCTATGAAAAAACTCGTTCTCATCGGCGATTCGATCCGCATGGGCTACCAGGACACGGTCAAGCAGGAACTGGCCGGCGTCTGCGAGACCTGGTTTCCGGCTGAGAATGGTCAGCACACCGTGAACCTGCTCCTGCATTTCTACGACTGGATCGCCGAACAGAAGCCCGACATTCTGCACATCAACGCCGGCGCCTGGGACGTGCGCAACGTGATGAAGCGGTCGTTCGGCCAGAACATCGTTCCGCTCGAGCAGTACACCGACAACGTGCGCTACCTCCTCGACCTCACCAAGCAGTACACCAAGGCGAGAATCATCTGGGCGACGATCACGCCGATGGATCAGGAGCAGAATCACGCCACGCACGCCGCGACCACGGACCCCGCCCGCCGCGTCAGCGACATCGCCGAGTACAACGAGTCGGCCGTCCGCATCTGCAAGCGGCTGGGCGTGCAGGTGAACGACCTGTACGCGTTCGTCGAAGGCGTCGGTGCCTCCACCCTCCGCAACACCGACGGCGTACATTTCACCGACGAAGGATCGCGCGTGCTGGGCAAGGAAGTGGCGCGCGTCATCCGCACGGCACTTTGATCAGCAAGTAGAATCGGATCAGGCGACTTGGATCAGACAACTTTGCTCAGGCGACATTGCTCAGGCGACCTGGTGCGTCCCGCGAACTCGCGCTGTCGCCGTGGCGTTGGTCTCGCCGGCGTTCGCGTGAACTGTGTGCTCCTCGGCGAAGTAGACCGAGTTGTCGGCGGCACGGCGAATGAACTGCGCCATCGTCACGCCGACGCGCATCCGCACGTTCGCTTCCTTCGCAAACTGCAGGTCGTACAACCGGTCAGCGGGGTACGTTTCGATCGCGAAAATTTCGATGTCGGTCCACGGAACCATCAGCGGATCGTGACCGAAACGGCACAGCAAATTGGGCACGAGGTATAGGCCGTCAACGGTGAGCCGCGCCGTGATCAGCTTGGGATAGTGGACCTTGGACGGCTTGAATTGCAGGCTCAGCCAGCGACGCGCCATCGAGTCGCGCCGCATCGGCGCACCATACGACGCCGCCAGCCGCGACCATCCGCTACGGCGGGCACGCCAGATCCAGAACGTCGCCCACCCGCTGATCACGAACGCGAACAGCGCGAAGCCGGTGATGAACATGGAAAGCGTCGCATCATCCATGATGGATCAAGTCTCAAACGAGACCTCTGCCAATGGTATTAGATGCAATCGGCAGATTTCAGCAAGGCACTTTGGGGAATTGGGGAAATACCGGATGACTGGATGGGCCTCCGACCCGGTTTCGCCGATCCGACGTGACAACTGCCACTAAACCATTGGAATAAAGTCGGTTACATTCGTCCGGTGAACGGTCCGCACGGCGTCCCGCACGCTGGAGGCAATCCCCGCCGTGTCCAGCCCCGTCTCTTCCAACTGCTGCTTCCGCGTCGCGTGACCGATCAGCCGGTCGGGGTGACCCAGCCGGCGCACGCCCGTTGTCGCCAGTCCGTGCTGTTGCGCGTATTCGAGCACCGCCGACCCGAAGCCATTCGCCAGCGCGTGGTCTTCCACCGTGAGCACCGGATGCCCGTCGCGCAGCACGCGCTGGAGCATTGCGCCGTCGATTGGCTTGCAGAACCGCGCGTCGATCAGTTCGACCTCGATGCCTTCGTCGGCCAGCATCTGCGTCGCAAACAACGCGCTCTCGGTCAGCGCGCCGTAGCTGATGATTGTCGCGTCGGCACCCTCGCGCAGGACGCGCGACTTGCCCAGCTCCCACGGTGCCGCCGCCAATGCTTTCATCGGCTCGGGAACCAGGTCCTCAAAGTTGCACGCGGGGACGGCGTCGCGCGGATAGCGCAGGGCGCTGGCATGATCGAGCGTCATCGCCAGGCGCAGGCACCGCTTGAGGTCCGCCTCGTCGCTGGGCGCCATCAGCACGATGCCGGGCATGGGCCGCAGGAAGGACAGGTCGCAGAATCCGTTGTGTACCGCCCCGTCGTCGCCAACGTAGCCGGCGCGATCCATCGCCAGCACGACCTTCAGGCCGTTCAGCACCACTTCCTGCCACACCTGGTCGAAGCAGCGTTGCATGAACGTGCTGTAAATCGCCGCGATCGGTTTCATCCCGGCCTTGTTCATCCCTGCGGCCATCGCCATCAGGTGGCTTTCGCAGATGCCGGTATCGAGGAACTGCTTCGGAAGCGCCTTCTCGAACTTCGATAGCCCCGTCCCGTCCGGCATCGCCGCCGTCAGCGCGACGATCGTGGGATCTTCAGTCGCCAGTTCGATGCACGCATCCGCGAATGCCGTCGTCCAGTTCCGCCCCGACTTCTTCAACTCGACCCGGCAGCCATTCACCACAAACGCGCTCGGCGAGTGCATCTTGGTCGGTTCGCTCTCGCAGACTTCGTACCCTTCGCCTTTGCGCGTCTTGACGTGCAGCAGCACCGGGCGATCGACGTGCTTGATCTCGCCGAGAAAGTTGACCAGCCCGGGCAGATCGTGCCCGTCGATCGGGCCCATGTATTTGATGCCCATGTTCTCGAACAACCCGCCGTCCCACATCGCGCCCTTGACCGAGCGGCAGAACGCCTCCCAGGCGTGCTCGATGCGCTTGCCGACGAAGTTGGGCATCGTGTGTACGAGGTTGGCGCTGAAGCGCTTGAACTCCTCATACGTCGTGCTCACGCGGACGCGCTCGAGATATTCCGCCAGCGCCCCCTGCGGCTCGGAGATGCTCATCCCGTTATCGTTGAGGATGATCAGCATCTGCCGGTTGAGCGTGCCGGCGTTGTTAAGCCCTTCAAACGCCAACCCGTTGACGATCGACGCATCGCCGACCACCGCGACGACGTGGCTTTTACGCCCGAGCGCCTCGTCCCCGCGCGCCAGTCCCACGGCGGTCGAAATCGCCGTCCCCGCGTGCCCGACCGCGAACAGGTCGTAAGGCGATTCCTCCGGGGACGGAAAACCGCTGACCGACCCCTTCTTCCGCAGCGTGGCAAACTGCCCAGCCCGGCCGGTGAGCATCTTGTGCGGGTAGCACTGGTGCCCGACGTCGAACAGCATCCGGTCCGGCCCGGCGGGATACGCGCCGAACTCGTAAACGTAGTGCAACGCAATCGTTAGCTCGACAACGCCCAGGTTCGATGCCAGGTGCCCGCCGTTCGTGCTGACGGCCGCGAAGATCCGTTCCCGGATCTCCTTCGCCAAGCCCTCGAGCTGGTCAATCGACAACTGCCGCAAGTCCGACGGCTTTTGAATCTGATCAAGTACACCCATGAGCGATTGCGACAGAGTATAGCGACTCCCCGCGTCCCATCCTATCGGCAACCCGATCCCGCCGGCGTTCCTTTTCGCTCCTTTCGCCGCCCGCGCTACCCCGATCTGACACGCTCTATCCCCCTTCCCCTCATCCAACGTCCGATCGAACGCCGATCGCACCCCACTCCCGTCCCCACAACCCACCGCCGAATGCCCGGATCGACCTGCTACTCACGCCGCATCATGTAAGGCACATGTTAGGATCGACGTCGACGAATTCAAGCGAAAACCGCCCCCGCGACAAAGCGCCCCGTGCCCACTCTCATTCCGCCGGCCCTCACCTGACGATCGCCGCTACTTGGCGAACGCCCGGCCCAGCTTCCCCGCGCCGCCGTTTCGGGACCGCGTCATCCGGCTCGTTTTCTCCGGCCGACGAGCAGGCCAACACTGTCGGGAATCGACATGCGGCGACGCCATAGCGTCGCAGGCAGTTCGATTGCCAGGATCTTTCTGGCTCCCTCCAACTCGTCTGCTACAGTCGCAGTCCTGCATCGCCGAGCAAAAGTCAGGCGGGCTGCGAAGGGACGCGGCCGTCACGAGCGCGGAGAACAAGCCATGCCTGCAAGATCGAAGCGCGTGTTCGGAGTGGTTGAAGCGAACGTAGCTCGTCAAAGTCACAATACAGTGAATCGATACATCGCCTTCAATCTCTCGCTTGCGAAACCGCCGCAGTCGGCCGTTAGCGCCGTTGAGCACTTGATACACTTCGCCACCGGGCGCAACATGTGGTTGACGGAGTATGGCGGGAGTTTTGCCACCGGCTTCGCACGGGCTGAAGGGTCGTGGGCCCCTCAGTTAC
>JBBRFH010000017.1:0-21656 GCA_038224615.1 Tepidisphaerales bacterium | reverse complement strand
AGTTCCTTCGTCCGTACCAGCAGTGACGTCGCCTATCGTCTGGCATGAGCGACATCACCATCCGCCTCGCCACCGTCGACGACCTCGACGCGATCAATGGCATCTACAACACCTTCGTCGGCTTCTGCACGAGCGCGTTTCATGACGAGCCGGTATCCGCCGAAGAGCGATATCAGTGGTTCAAGGGGCACGATGCCCAACACCCCGTGATGATCGCTGAGGTCGCGGAGCAGATCGCGGGATTCGCAGCGCTGTCGGTCTTCGACCCGCGCCCGATCTACCGGCACACCGTCCTGGACACGCTCTACGTCCACCCCAGCAACCAAGGCCGGGGAATCGGCAGCGCGCTGATGCGCGACCTGATCCAGCGTGCGACGCCGCTCGGACACCAGCACATCATCGCCACCATTTCTGCCGGCCAAGGCGGGCTGCGTGAGGCCCATCGCCGCGCCGGCTTCCGCGAGATCGGCACGTTCCCCAGCATCGCCACCCGCTTCGGCCGCAAGATGGACATGGTCTACATGCAGTTGGATCTCTGAGTCGCGCCTTCGGCATCCGGCCTGCGCGCCCATTGTCGTCGCGCAATGTCGTCGCGCAATGTCGTCGCCAGCGGAGCGAACCCTCCGGCTGCATCATCACGAGCTGCCCGCCAATCGGACGATCGTTCGCTGCGTTTACGATACAACCCCCACCCGCGTCACTGGAAATCACGTTGCATGCCCCGTACATTCCACGCCTCGCAGTCGCGTGAAACTAGACGGGATACCTCGCTCATGTACAGAACCTGGGTCATCGCTCGCCACACTTTCATCGAGGCCATCAGCCAGCCGATCTATTCGCTGCTGCTTGGGCTGGGGTCTGCGCTGCTCGTGATTTTCATGTTCCTGCCGTTCTTCACGCTGGGTGAGGACACGGTGATGTTCAAGTCGGTCGGGTTGGACATCGTCCTCCTGCTCGTCCTGCTGACGACCCTGTTCGCCACCAGCAGATCGATCCACGAAGAGATCGAAGACCGCACCATGCTCACCCTGATGAGCAAGCCGGTCAGCCGGTTTGAAGTGCTGATGGGCAAATACCTGGGCCTGTCCGGATCGGCGCTGCTCGGCATGGCGATCCTCGGCGTGCTGCTGTGCCTGTGTACCTGGTATCGCGTGCCCGGCGACTACCAGCTCAGCAACCGCTCGATCGACGAGCGCGAAGTCACCAACCTGCTCAATCTGCGCAACGCGCACCTGGCGGGCCTTTACCCAAGCCTGCTGCTGACCTGGCTGCAGGTAAGCGTGCTGGCGGCGATCAGCGTGGCGATCTCGACGCGCTTTTCACTGGTCGTGAACCTGCCTGCGGTGATCATGATCTACATCGCCGGCAACCTCACGCGGTTCCTCGGCGATGCGCTGTCGAACGACAACCCCCTGCTCCGCTGGTTCGGCCAGGGGATCGCGACGCTGCTGCCGTTCCTGGAAGTGTTCGACCTGCGTAAATACGCCGTCTACGGCCAGATCGGCATCGGCGACAACGCCGCGGCCAATTCAACGCCGATCGGGTTCATCTGGCAGAACACCGGGGTCGCCGTCCTCTACGCCGGCTTCTACATCGCGTTCGCACTCACCGTCGGCCTCCTCATCTTCCGCCGCCGCGAACTGGGCGGAAATGAAGGGTGATGTGGTTGATAGTTGAGAGTCGATAGTTGATAGTCGATAGCAAAGCGCTGGCTTGGCTATCGACTATCGACCATCGACTATCGACACATCGACTCGCTCACGCCTTTTTCGCCCGGGCCTTGGGTGACAATCCGAAGATATGGAACTGGTGGCTGAGCGGCTCGTAGCCGTGTTCGGCGCAGATTTCGTCGCGGAGCTTCTTGAGCTTTTCGCTGTTGAACTCGATCACCTCGCCGGAGTCGACGCAGATCAGATAGTCGTGCGTGGTCCGGCCGGCAATCACCTCGAAATAGCTCTGGCGGTTGTCGAAGAAGACCTGCTTGACGATCCCCGCATCCTGCAGGTGATTCAGCGTGCGATACACCGTCGCGCGGCTGACGCGGTGGCCCATCTGCTTCAGGTCGTCGACCAGGCCCTCGGCCTCGAACAGACCTTCCTTGCGAAGCGTTGCATCGAGGATCATCGCCCGCTCCGGCGTGAACTTCAGCTTTTCGCCGTGCAGATAACGCCGAAACACCGCGCACACCGGCTCGTACGCCCCCGCCTGCTGACGCATGCTCATGCCGCGTTTCGGAAGATTCACCAAAATCTGCGGCGTGGTAGCCATGTCGGCGAGTCTACGCCCGCCGATTTCGACCGGCAACAACCACAACCCCCGAAGTGTCACATGAGAACCAGTCGCACCTCATGCGATGGTTCACCAAACCGCCATCAAATAACGAACAAATCAAACTAAACGGGACGGACGAATAACGCATGGAACGCGAAGAATTCGCCAACTTCAGGCAGGTGGCGATGCCTTGAAATTCATCGAGCAGGCGGATGGAAGTCGGTTGAGCTTTCTTGACCCGCCGTGCCGACGCCGATAGCGTCGATTCAACATGCTCAAGCGCACGCCCTTCTACGATTTTCATGTCTCCGCAGGTGGCAAGCTGGTCGAGTTTTCCGGGTGGGAGATGCCGATCATGTATCGCTCGATCGTCGATGAGCACAATCACACGCGGAACTCGGGCAGCATCTTCGATGTTTCGCACATGGGCCGGCTGTATTTCTCCGGGCCGGACGCGGAGAAGTTCCTCAATCTGGTCTTCACACGCGATGTCTCGGTTCAGAAGGTCGGGCAGTGCCGCTACGGGCTGCTCTGCAACGAAGCAGGCGGAATTCTGGACGACGTGATCGTGTCGCGCGACAAGAAGAACTGGTTGATGGTCGTCAACGCAGGCAATCGCGACAAGGTAGTGAATCACTTCCACAAAGTGCGACACGACCGCGATCTGGATTTCGACCTGTCGGACCAGACAGAGAGCACCGCGATGATCGCACTGCAAGGGCCGAAGGTGATCGAGAAGGTGAGCGCGTCGCTGGAGGCGGTCAAGGACCTGAAGCGCTATCAGTTCGTCACCGACAGCTTCATGATGCTGATCAAGTACACCGTCAGCCGCACCGGCTACACCGGCGAGGACGGCGTCGAGGTGATCCTGCCGGCGAAGATGGCGGGCACGGCGATGAAGATGCTGGCCGGGAAATTCGATCAACCCGAGGCGATTCTCAAACCCGCAGGATTGGGCGCCCGAGACACGTTGCGGCTCGAAGCCGGCATGCCGCTGTACGGGCACGAACTGAGCGAGGACGTCGATCCGATCAGCGCGGGGCTTGGCTGGGCCGTCACGCTCGACAAGGACTTCATCGGCGCTGAGGCGTTGCGGAAGATCAACGCGGACGGCCCGAAGCAGAAGCTCGTCGGCATCGAACTCGAAGGCCGTCGCATCGCAAGGCAGGGCGCCGTCGTATCCGGCCCCACAGGCACCGGCGTGGTGACCAGCGGCACGTTCTCGCCGACCCTGCAAAAGAGCATCGCCATGGCCTACATCCCCGCCGCCGACGCCGCGGAGGGCACGGCGCTGACCATCGACTTCCGTGGCGAAGCAACGAAGGCGAAGGTTGTGAAGTTGCCGTTCTACAAACGGGCTTGATTCATTCACGTACTGTGGGCATCCTGCCCACAGCATTTAGGAGCGTGGGCAGGATGCCCACACCACAAAAACATGTCCATCCCCACCGATCGCAAATACCTTAAAACCCACGAATGGCACAAGCTTGAAGGCGACCTCGTCGTCATCGGCATTACCCAGATCGCCGCCGACGAATTGACGGACATCACGTATGTGGCGCTGCCCAAGATCGGCACCAAGCTGACCGCCAACGCCCGCTTCGGCGAGATCGAATCGGTCAAGGCGACCAGCGATCTGTACAGCGGCATCAGCGGTGAAGTCGTCGAGTTCAACGACAACCTCAACCACAACCCCGGCACGGTCAACACCGATCCCTTCGAGACCGGCTGGATGATCAAGGTGAAGCCCAGCGACAAAGCCGAGCTCGACGCCCTGATGGATTCAGTCGCTTATGGACGATCAAGCGGCCACTGATCCCCGGAAACGGGAACCACGAATCTGCACGAAGCGCACGAACAGAATGCGAAAGTAGCCGCAGATGAACGCAGATAGACGCAGATAAGATCCATTCTTCCATCTGTGTTCTTCTGCGTTCATCTGCGGCTCGTATTTATTCGTGTGATTCGTGAAGATTCGTGGTTTCTCCGTAGCGGATTCCCTCGCACATGCGGTAGCTCGTTTTTTTTCATAGAATGTCGCACCCATGACCCAGTCGACCGAAGCCGTTTCCGCGCCCACCGACAGTGACCTGTTCAAGCCGACTGACACCTTCGTTCGCCGGCATATCGGGTCGAACGACGTTGGGATCGCCGAGATGCTGACGACGGTTGGTTACGACTCGCTCGATGCGCTCGTCGCCGCGACGGTGCCGGCGTCGATCCGGCTGAAGAAGCCGCTCAACATCGGCCCGGCGCGTGCCGAGCATGAGATGCTGGTCGAACTGAAGCAACTCGCGAGCAAGAACAAGATCTTCAGGAACTTCATCGGCCAGGGTTACTACGGCACGATCACCCCGCCGGTAATCCTGCGCAACATCCTCGAAAACCCCGGCTGGTACACGCAGTACACGCCTTACCAGGCCGAGATCAGCCAGGGCCGCATGGAAGCGCTGCTGAATTTCCAGACGATGATCAGCGACCTGACGGCCCTTCCCCTCGCCAGCGCCAGCCTCCTCGATGAAGGAACCGCCGCCGCCGAAGCGATGGCGATGTGCGTGTCGGTACACGAAGGCTCGCGCAAGACATTCGTCGTCGACAAACGCTGTCATCCGCAGACGATCGCGGTGGTCAGGACAAGGGCGGGGTCGTTGGGAATTGAGCTGCGCGTGGAGTCATTTGCAGATGGCAATCTGCAAATTGCCAATGACGTCGCCGGCGTGCTGGTGCAGTATCCGACGACCGATGGACGCATCGTCGACTACTCGGAACTTGTGAAAACCGCGCACAAGGACGGCGCATTGGTCGTCGTCGCAACGGATTTGCTCGCGCTCACACTGATCAAGCCGCCGGGAGAGTTTGGCGCGGATATCGCCGTCGGCTCGGCGCAGCGCTTCGGCGTCCCCGTCGGCTTCGGCGGGCCGCACGCGGGGTTCATGGCGACCAAGACTGAATACGCCCGCAAGATGCCGGGACGGCTCATCGGCATGTCGAAAGACGCCCAAGGCAATCCCGCGCTGCGTCTCACGCTGCAAACCCGCGAGCAACACATCCGCCGTGAACGCGCGACGAGCAACATCTGCACCGCCCAGGTGCTGCTGGCGATCATGGCGTCGATGTACGCGGCGTATCACGGGCCGGACGGGCTCAAGGCGATCGCGCGTCGGGTACACGGACTCGCCGAGGCAATCGCCCAAGGCGCTACAGCGGCCGGACACGAGGTGCTATGCAAGGACTACTTCGACACCCTTCGCATTAAGCTCAACGGCGTCAGCGCCGACGAGATTCGCGCGCGCGCGACGAAAGCAGGCATCAACCTCCGCTACTTCGACAATACCACGTTCGGCATCAGCACCGACGAGACGACCACCACGCAGGAAGTGAAAGCGATCTGCACCCTCCTCGGCGCATCGGCGAGCTTCTCGGCGTCTTCTCAATCGTCATTCGGCAATCGGCAATCGGCATTCCTCAGTCACCCCGTCTTCAATAGCTACCACACCGAGCACGAACTGCTCCGCTATATCAAGCGTCTGGAGAGCAAAGACCTCTCGCTCTGCCACAGCATGATCCCGCTGGGCAGTTGCACGATGAAGCTCAACGCGACCAGCGAGATGATCCCGGTCACCTGGCCGGAGTTCGGCGACATCCATCCATTCGCGCCGAGCGAGCAGTGCAAGGGCTACGCGCAGCTATTTAAGACGCTGGAAAAGTGGCTCTGCAACATCACCGGCTTCGCCGCTTGTTCGTTGCAGCCGAACGCAGGATCGCAAGGCGAATATGCCGGGCTGCTGGCGATCCGTGGGTATCATCACGCGCGAGGCGACACACATCGCGACATCTGCCTGATCCCGACCAGCGCTCACGGCACGAACCCAGCCAGCGCGGTGATCGCCGGTTTCAAGGTTGTCGCCGTCGCATGCGATAGCGAAGGCAACATCGATCTCAGCGATCTCAAAACCAAGGCCGAGGCACACAAGAGCGATCTGGCCGCGCTGATGATCACGTACCCCAGCACGCACGGCGTCTTCGAGGAAGGCGTCAAGCAGGCCTGCACGATCATCCACGACAACGGCGGACAGGTGTACATGGACGGCGCGAACATGAACGCGCAGGTGGGCCTGACCAGCCCCGGCTTCATCGGTGCCGACGTCTGCCACCTCAACCTCCACAAAACCTTCTGCATCCCCCACGGCGGCGGCGGGCCGGGAATGGGACCGATCTGCTGCACCAAGGGACTGGCGCCGTACCTGCCGACGGTCGACCTGTCGGGCGAAATGGTCTCCGCCGCCCCATACGGCAGCGCGTCGATCCTGCCGATCTCCTATGTTTACATCGCGCTCATGGGCAGCGAAGGCCTCAAGCGCGCGACCGAAGTCGCCATCCTCAACGCCAACTACATGGCCAGGCGCCTCGAGCCGCATTACCCGATTCTCTATCGCGGCAAGAGCGGTACGTGCGCTCACGAGTTCATCGTCGATTGCCGCGCGTTCGAAAAATCGTCGAATGTGAAAGTCGAGGACATCGCCAAGCGTCTCATGGACTACGGCTTCCACGCCCCCACGATGAGCTGGCCGGTGCCGGGGACGCTGATGATCGAGCCGACCGAGAGCGAATCGAAGGCCGAGCTCGATCGGCTCATCGACGCCCTGGTGGCGATCCGCGAAGAGATCCGCACCATCGAAGTCGGCCAGCTCGATCGCAACGACAACCCGCTCAAGAACGCCCCGCACACCGCATCGGTAGTGACGGCCGACGACTGGGGACACCCGTACTCGCGCACACAGGCGGCGTTCCCGGCGAAGTGGGTCCGCGATCACAAGTTCTGGCCCAGCGTCGGGCGCGTCGATAACGTCTTCGGCGACCGCAACCTCGTCTGCACCTGCCCATCGATGAGCGAACTGTGACGCCGCGCCGGCGGCTGCGGGTGAAATCGGATTCACGATAAATTCGCCCGTTCACGCCAATACGATTCTGCATCGTCCCGCCGCGGCCTCGGGCGGACGACATGTGAGCGCCGGTGGGATCCGGCCCGCGAATCGATCCAGGCCATCACGAAAGCAGGCTCACCATGGGACGTGAAGACATTGCGGCCGGACAGGCCAAGCAGATCAAGGGCAAGGTCAATGACGTCGTCGGCGCAATCAAAGGCGACACGGGTCAGCAGATCAAAGGCAAGGCCCAGAAGGCCGTCGGCAAGGTCCAGGAAGCGGTCGGCAAAGCCACGAGCAAAGTCCGGCGCTGAGGTAACACGATCACGATCGAGACAAGCAAAAGCCCACGGCAGGATTGCCGTGGGCTTTCGTTGGGTTGAGTTCCGATGGGATCGGCTTACTTGATCGTGACTTCCTTGCCGCCGGCCTCTGAGGAGCGGTAGACGCCATCAAGGATCTTCTGGACCGCCAAGCCCGCTTCGCCCGGGGCGGTAAGCGGCGTGCCCTTGGTGCAGCCATCGACCCAGTTGCGGATCTTGGTCTTAAACATGCTGCCGAAGTCGCTGGCGGGCAGGAACGCCGGCGTGGTGTTGATCATGTGTCCGGCGTCGTCGCGACTGATCTGGGGCGGATCCCAGTTGCAGCCGCCCTTGGTGCCCATCATCTGGAAGTTCCAGACGTCTTTTTCGATGTGGTTGACGAAGCTTGCCTCGATGTGCAGGACCGCGCCGTTGTCAAAGCGGACATGGCCGATCGCGAGGTCTTCGACGGTGTAGGTCTTGTGGTCCCAGTTCGGCCACTGGCTGACGACCTGGCTGGGCTTGTTGCCCATGTGCGTCCAGACGTTGCCGGTGCAGGCGACCGGGCGCGGGCTGCCCATGACGTAGTGGGCCATCTCGATGACGTGTACGCCGATGTCGATCATCGGACCGCCGCCTTGGAGCTTCTTCTGCCCGAACACGCCCCAGTTGGGAATGCCGCGACGACGCAGCGCCTGGCAGCGGGTGAACATGATGTCGCCGAACTGTCCGGCGTCGACGGCCTTCTTGATGAACTGCGTGTTGCTGTGATAGCGGTACTGGAAGCCGACCGTCAGCTTGACGTTATTCTTCTTGGCCGTCTCAATCATCTTGACGCATTCCGACGGCACCATCGCCATCGGCTTCTCAACGAGGACGTGGCAACCGGCGGCGGCGGCGTCGATCGCGGGCGCGGCATGAACGCCGTTGGGCGTACAGATGTCCACGCCGTCCGGCTTCACTTCCTTGAGCATCTTCTTCCAGTCAGAGTAGAGACGGGTGACGCCCCATTTCTCTTCCATGACCTTCAGACGGGCCGGCAAAATGTCGACGCCGGCGACGATCTCCACGTCTTCCATGCTCTTCAAAGCGGTCAGGTGGGTCTGCGAAATTCCGCCGCAGCCAATGATGGCCACGCGAAATTTCTTGCCTTTGAAAGCCGGCATTCCATCATCCATTGCAAGCGAGTCGGTCGAGACTGATTTTTCTGCCATAGGTATCGTTTTAGAACCGCTGATTAAAGGTTGTGCGGTTCCTCCTTCTTTAGGGCAGAAAGTTTGATGAGATCGGCTGGAAAATCAACAGCGCAGAGCAATAAAAGTGGAAATTGCCAATTTGGCGCACGTCGGTAATGCTACGTTCGATATGGCTTGGACCTCGTTGTGCGAATTATCGGAGCTGAAGGAGGGCGAGGGCAAATACTGCGAGGAGGGAGGCTATCGGCTGGCCGTCTTCCTCCACAAAGGTGCCCCGTACGTCATCGACAACGAGTGTCCCCACGCCGGCGGGGACATGTCCGGAGGCTGGGTCGACGATGCCGGCTGCGCCGTCTGCCCCTGGCACGCCTGGAGCTTCGAACTGTGCAGCGGCAAGCTCAAGGGCAGCCAGGCCGTCGGCGTCAGCACCTACCCGGTCCGCACGCTCGACCACGAAGGGAAAACCCTCGTGCAGGCGGAATTGAAGATGCCGTGAGCGACTCGACGGTCGAAGCACCCGCCCTCACGCCGATCGCGACCGCCGACTCGATCGCGCCGTCGCGCTCGCTGCAGATCACCGTCCTGCTCTTCGGCGTCTTCGCCTGCGCGACCTCGGTGATCTTCCTCAAGAAGAGCGACACGCACCCCTACTGGCTTTCGGGCATCCGCGTGCTGATCGCGGCGGCGGCGCTGTCGCCTCTGTATTGGCGTGAACTCAAGAAGGCCCGCGGGCTCGGCCGCAGGTTCGCGTGGGGCGTGCTGCCTGGGGCGGCGCTGCTGGCGGCGCATTTCATCGCGTGGACGTGGGGATCGCGGCACACCAGCGCTGTCAACGGCTCGCTGCTGGTCAACCTCGCACCGGCGGTCATGCCGTTCACGATGTGGCTGATGAATCGCGAACGCGTCAGCCGCGGGGAGATCGCCGGGACGCTTGTGTCGATGGTGGGCGTGATGATTCTGATCGGCGCCAACTACAAGTTTGCGCCCGAGCATCTCAAAGGCGACGTTGTCTGCTTCCTCGCGATGGTGCTCTTCTGCTTCTACATCGCGCTCGGCCGACGCTACGGGATGGCGCGGAACCTGTGGCTGTACGTCGTACCGCTCTACGCGATCACCGGCGTGCTGTGCCTCTGCACCGCCGTCGCGACCGGTGCCCCCCGGCCGACGCTGACGTGGCACGAGATCGCCATGCTGACGTGCCTGGGCCTGATCCCGACCGTGATCGGGCACTCGTCGCTCAACTGGTGCATCAAGCACATGCGCGGCCAAATCGTCAGCACGGTAAACCTCGGCCAGTTCATCTTCGCCGGCTTCCTCGCGTATGTTTTCCTGAGTCGCGAACTGCCCGATGCGTGGTTCTACCCCGCGAGCGTGCTGATCGTCCTCGGCTCGGTCCTGGTCATCCGCGCCCACCGCACCCCGGCCGTCGCGACGGTCGATCCCGAGAGCTGAAAAGACCGATGAAACGTTGAAGCGGGGAACCACAGATTGCACCGATACAGTTTCAGGGGATATCTGTGAAATCTGCGCAATCTGTGATTCCAGTTGTTACGGGTCACCGAATACGCTCACGGTGTCTGCGGTGCTATTGTGTAACTGGTGAAGTTGCTGTTGGTCGATCGGTTCAACCCATTTTTGGAGGCATGTCATGCGTAATCGTCGTCCACTATTCGGAATCGTCGCAGTTGTTACGGGGCTGCTTGTCGGGGCGTGGATCGCGTCGCCAGCCGGCGTGGCGCCGGCGGTGGCGCAGCAGACGCCCTCCAACGACACCATCAGCGAGCGCCTGGCGGCGTTGGAGAAGGCATTGGTGCGCAATCCGGACAGTCCGCGCGATACCGTGCTCGCGCGGCTCGGCGCGATCGAGCAACTGCTCCAGCAGCAAGCCAAGGCCGACGGCAAGCAGACCGACGACGCCAAGAAGTCTGTCGACGCCGCCGCCGCCGATCAGGATAAACTCGATCGCCGGCTGAAGATCCTCGAGCACAACGCGCAGGAAAATGCGCGCAACGAACTCAACGACCAACTGCGCGACCTCAAGAAGGATCTCGCCGGCTTCCAGCAGACGATCAAGGAATTGTCGGAGCGCATCCGCAAGGTCGAGCAACGGATCTGAGGCGCGCGTGAAGCCAGCGACGCACTGATTGCGCAGATTTTACCGATTCAGTAGAAGCCGATCTTTGGCATCTGGGTGATCGGCGCTTTCTCGTGAATTGCAAAACCACGGAGGCGTGCCCCACCCGGGCATGCGCTGGGGTGTGATTTTGCAAAACGAACCCAAGTCCCGTATCAACGCCCTATGACCCACGACGAAGTCATTCCGATCCTGGATTTCGGCTCGCAATACGCCCAGCTCATCGCCCGCCGGGTGCGTGAGAAAGGCGTTTACAGCGAGTTGGTCCGGCCTGACATCACCATTGAAGAACTCAAGGCGATGAACCCGAAGGGCATCATCCTTTCGGGCGGGCCGAGCAGCGTCTACGAGCCCAACGCCCCCAAGTGCGACCCACGGCTGTTCGACCTCGGCGTGCCGGTGCTGGGCATCTGCTACGGCATGCAGTTGGCCGCCCAACTGCTGGGCGGCTCAGTCAAGCCGGCCAAGGCACGCGAGTATGGACGCGCTCATCTGCACATCGTTTCAAACCACGCCTTCGTCCGCGGGCTCCCCGAGGACACGACCGTCTGGATGAGCCACGGCGACCAGGTACACGAACTGACCGATGACTTCGAGGCGCTCGCCACCACGCCCACCTGCCCGCTGGCGGCGGCGCGGCACAAGATCAAGCCGTTCTACGGCGTGCAGTTCCACCCGGAGGTCACTCATACCCCGCGCGGTGATGTACTGTTCCACAACTTCCTCTACGACATCTGCAAGTGCGCCGGCAAGTGGACGATGGGCAACTTCATCGAGCAGACCGTCGCCCGCATCCGCGAGCAGGTCGGCACGAACCGCGTAATCTGCGGACTCTCCGGCGGGGTCGATTCGTCGGTCGCCGCGGCGCTGATCCAAAAGGCGATCGGCGACAAGCTCACCTGCATCTTCGTCGACAACGGGTTGCTGCGCAAGAACGAACGCACGCTGGTCGAGACGACCTTCCGCGATCACTTCCACATCGACCTGCGCACCAACGACGCAGCGAGCGAATTTCTAAGCGGACTTAAGGGGATCACCGACCCGCAGCAGAAGCGGAAGATCATCGGCAAGGAGTTCATTGACGCGTTCAAGCGCGAGGCGCTGAGCATCCCGGATGCGAAGTTTTTGGCGCAGGGGACGCTCTATCCCGATGTGATCGAGTCCGGCCACGGCTACGCCGGTACCGCCGCCAACATCAAACTGCACCACAACGTCGGCGGGCTGCCGGCGGAGCTGGGATTTGAACTCGTCGAGCCGCTGCGCGAGTTGTTTAAGGACGAGGTCCGCAAGGTTGGCGAAGGGCTTGGCTTGCCCGAGGACATCGTCTGGCGTCATCCGTTCCCCGGCCCGGGCCTGGCGGTGCGCATCATCGGCGACATCACCGACGAGCGACTGCGCGTGTTGCGAGATGCCGATGAGATCGTGCTCGAAGAACTGGTCGCCGCCAATCTCTATCGCAAGACCAGCCAGGTCTTCGCGGTGCTGCTCCCGATCGGCACGGTGGGCGTGATGGGCGACGCGCGCAGCTACGACAGCGTGATCGCGATCCGCGCCGTCGAAAGCCAGGACTTCATGACCGCCGACTGGGCCCGCATTCCGTTCGACGTGCTCGCCGAGATGAGCAACCGGATCATCAACGAAGTGCGTGGCGTCAATCGCGTGGTTTACGACATCAGCAGCAAGCCGCCGGCGACGATCGAGTGGGAGTAGAAGCGAATCACGAAAAATACCGTGCGCCAGATCGCTGCGAAAAAAAATCGACGCGTTGCCGAGTTTATAATTGGCCTCACACGTCGTGCATTGCATACTGTCTTTCACAGTCAGACGGCACGGGCAGAAAGCCTAAGCCGGGGACAACGAGATGATCGCGGCGGACAGTCCAAAGACGACCCGCCGCCCATCAAAGATTCGGCAATCACAATTGCCTTAGAACCCCGACATCGGCAGCCTGTGTTAAACGCCACGACTGTGCCTAACCTCGATCCGCCAGCGACCGTGCTGCTCCGGCAGCAAGATCGCGGGCGGATTTTTTTTTGCGCCCATCATCGGTGGCAGATCGATTCAGTTAGCGCCGACCAAAGACGAGGCGGTGCCGCTTCAGCGGCACGGGTTCTTCGTCGGCACGCCTTCTTCGCTTAAGGTGTCGGTCTCATGCTTCGCATCGGCATCATCGGCTTCGGACGAATCGGGAACGAACACAGCCAGTGGATCGATCTCTCGCAACACGCGCGCGTCGTGGGGGTTTTCGATCCCACGCCCGCGCGGCGCGAATTGGCAGCGGCGCGGGGATACCGCACCGTCGAGACCCTGGATGCGCTGCTGTCGGACGGTTCGATCGACGCAGTCCTTGTCGCCACGCCGACGTCGATGCATCACGAGCACGCCTCGGCGGCGATCAGTGCAGGCAAACATGTGATGATCGAGAAGCCCATCGCGCTCGATCATCCGCAATCACTCGATCTGGCGCAGAAGGCCCACGCAAGCGGCGTCGTCATCAGCGTCTTTCACTGCCGACGGTGGGACATCGACTACCTGACCGTGAAGCAGGCGATCGAGGCGGGCGTGTTTGGCCGACTGATCAACATTGAATCGCGGCTCGGTCAATGGAGCAGTTGCGTCGGCCCGGCCGCCCGTGAGTACCGGCCCAACTGGCGCAACGAAGCTACGTTCGGCGGCGGCGGATTGTACGACTGGGGCTCGCACTTCGTCGACCAGCTCTGGCAACTGATGCTCCCGGCCAAACCCGTTCGCGTCTTCGCGCAACTTCGCGGCAACGTTTGGACCACCGATTGCGACGACTTCGCCCGCGTCCTGATCGACTTCGACAACGGCGCTGTCGGCATGTGCGAGATCAACACCACGACCACCCGCCCCCTCCCGCGCTGGCATATCGACGGCAGCGCCGGCAGCGCGGAGTCGCCGTTCTCGCTGGCGTTCGATACGCACGAGTGGGCGAAGCTGTCGTTTACGCCGAGCGGGCAGACCGCGCCGCGCGCGATCGCCCAGGCGGCAACGGGCCTGTCGGAATCGGACATCTGGGACGCGTTCGCCGTCGCCTGCGATGGCAGAGGCGAGCCGGCGGTGAGCGTCGCGAGCGTGCTGACGACAATGCGACTGCTCGACGCCGCCCGAACCAGTTCACGCGACGGCCGAGCCGTGACAATTGAGGCGTAATCTGCGCGCGATGTGTGGTCGGAACCGGCTTCGTGGCGTATCCTCTTTACTCCAACATCCAAAAAGGAACCCCAAAATGTCCAAGCAATACGCCCAAGCCCCCGCCCAGACCCTCGACGCCTCGAAGAAATACACCGCGACGTTCGAGACCTCGCGCGGCAACATCGTCATCGATCTCTTCGCCGACCGCGCCCCGGTCACCGTGAACAACTTCCTGTTCCTCGTGAACGACGGCTTTTACGACGGCACGATGTTTCATCGCGTGATCGCCGACTTCATGGTCCAAGGCGGCGACCCAAAGGGCACCGGCACCGGCGGGCCCGGGTACAAGTGGAACGACGAGAAGCCCGCGCTAAACATCAAGCACGAGAAAGGCTCGCTCTCGATGGCCAACGCCGGCCCGAACACCAATGGCAGCCAGTTCTTCATCACCCATATCGCCACCGATTGGCTCAATGGCAAGCACGCGGTCTTTGGCAAGGTGCGAAGCGGCCAGGAGATCGTCGATTCGATCAAGCAAGGCGACGTGCTGAAGAAAGTCAGCATCGCAGTCGCCTAGAGGAGATTGTGCCCGAGTGCGGGCTGCGGGCGGCGGCAACCACGCCACCTGCGGCCCGCGCTCGAAGCCGGCCCTCGATGCATCCGCTTAACTACCACCATCTGCTCTATTTCTGGGAAGTTGCCCGGCAGCACAGCGTGTCGCGCGCGGCGCGCGAGCTAAACGTTTCGCAACCGACCGTCAGCGCCCAGATCAAGGCGCTGGAGCGGGCGATGGGAGACGATCTATTCATCCGCACGGGGCGCGAGCTGGTACTCAGCGAGATCGGGCAGACCGTCTTTGAGTACGCCAACGAGATTTTCACGCTCGGCCGCGAACTCAGCAACGCCGTCAGCACGCGCAAGTCGAATCGGCCGATGCAGCTTCGCGTCGGCATCAGCGAGCACATCTCCAAGACGATGGCGCTCCGCCTCGTCCGCCCGGCGATGGACATCGGCGGGCAATCGTTCCACCTGCTGGTCCGGCAGCAGACGCACGAAGGCCTTCTCGAGGCGCTCGGCGCCCATGAGCTTGACGTCATCCTCACGCAGCGGCCCGCGCCCAGCGGATCGGTTTTCAAGGACGCCACCTTCCCGCTCGGTGAGAGCGGCGTGTCGTTCCTGGCCAGCGTCGAGCTGCAGAAAAAACTCATGTACAAGTGCGACTTCCCCGAGGTGCTGCAGGAAGCGCCGCTCTACCTGCCGACCGAGGAATGCTCGCTGCGCCGCTCGCTCGACGACTGGTTCGCCCAGCAGGGCATCCGCGTACAGGTGGCCGGCGAGTTCAGCGACAGCGCGACGCTCAAGACCTTCGGCCAGCGCGGCGGCGCGATCTTCCCGGTCCTGACGGCGGTCGAGCGCGAAGTCGTACACCAGTATCGCCTCCGCGTGATCGGCCGAACTGACGACGTTCGCGAGCGATTGTTCGCGATCGCCTCCAGCAAGCGGCTCACTCACCCCGGCGTTCTTGCCATCTGCCGTCAGCCGAAAATCCTGCCCGGCCTGATCAGCGGCGTGCCTGCCACCGAGATCGGCGTACTCAAGCGCATCGCCAAGCGCCTCAAGGCGCACCAAAAAAAAGCCACGCCAGACTGAGCTGCCGTCGGTGTACTCCGACGGCATCGCGCTACTTGATCTCGCTCAGCTTCACCCCGCGCCGCTCTTTCGCGGCGAGTTCGACGGCTTCGAGCACGCGCTGCGTCTCGTAGGCGTCGCTGAAATCAGGAATCGGCACTTCAGGCGTTTCGCCACCCAGCACGCGCATCATGTCTGCGGCCTGGTTGACGAAGGCGTGCTCATAACCCAGCGGATGCGCGCTCGGCCAATAGGCGTGCTGATACGGGTGTGTGCCGGGAACGCTGGCCTGGATCTTCGTCCAACCGGCGACCATCTTCGGCGCGGTGAAGTCGTAGTAGTAGAGGTTGTTGAGATCTTCGAAGTCGAAAAAGATCGAGCCTTTGTCGCCGTTGATCTCGACGCCGATCTTGTTTTCGCGGCCGGTAGCAAATCGCGTCGCCTCCAGGCTGAAAACAGCGCCCTTCTTCATCCGCCCGATCGCGATGATGGCGTCGTCGACGGTGACCTTGCCCATCTTGCCTGACGATTTCGCGCCCGACGCGATGCCCGCCCCGCCGGCGCCGGTGGGGATGGTGCGCTCCTTCACGAACGTCTCGCTGATCGCCCCGGTGACCTCGGCAAACTCGTCGCCGCTGAGGAAGCGGGCCATGTCGATCACATGCGCGCCCAGATCGCCGAGCGATCCGGAGCCGGCCTGCTCTTTGTCGAAGCGCCAGATGAGCGGAATGTCCGGCGAACTCGCCCAGCCCTGCAGGTAGAAGCCGCGGACGTGATAGATCCGTCCAATCCGCCCTTCCTGCGCCAGCTTGTACGCCGTCGCCACCGCTGGCACCCGGCGGTAGTTGTACCAGACGAATGTCTTGCTCTTCTTCGCCTTCTTCGCGGCATCGCGCATGATGCGCGCATCCTCCAGCGTCGCCGCCAGCGGCTTCTCGCAGGCGACGTGCTTACCCGCTGCGAGGGCGGCGAGGACGAAATCGCGATGCTTGTTGTTCGGCGTCGTCACATCGACCAGGCTGATCTCCGGATCGTTGACGGCGGATCGCCAATCGTCGGTCGCCTTGGCCCAGCCCCACCGCTTGGCGAAGGTCTTCAGGCTCGACAGATCGCGCGCCACGATCGTGTGCATCACCGGGTCGACCGGCAAGTCGAAGAACCGCGGCGCCTTGAGGTACGCATTGCTGTGCGCCCGGCCCATGAACTTCTGACCGATCAGTGCGACATTGAGAGTCTTGTTGGCCATGTTGCTGACGTGCTCCGCTCGAAAAATTTCCGTCTCGCCTACCACCAACGCTCCCTGTGCGTTGACGTGTCGCCGGGATGGTAACGCGGGAGCGGCAATTGTTCGACACCGGCGGAAACGCGATTGCCGCGAAGATGCCATGAGCGCGAAGTTAAACGCGAAGAAGACGGAACCACGAATCTTCACGAATCTCACTAATAAAGACCAATTCGTGCGATTCGTGAAGATTCGTGGATGGTCTTCAATTCTTCGCGTTGGCCTTCGCGCCCTTCGCATCTTCGCGATTCTCTTCCCTCCCTTCGCCGTTGCGATACAATCTATTGCTTCGATTTTACGACACGAGGATGCAACCATGTTCAGCGGCGCGATGACAGCTTTGATCACCCCTTTCCGCGATGGCCGACTCGATGAGTCGCGACTGAAAGAGCAGATCGAGCGGCAGATCAAGGGCGGCGTCAGCGGCATCGTCCCCGTCGGCACCACCGGCGAATCGCCCACGCTCTCGGTCCAGGAGCACGAGCGGGTCATCGAGATCGCCGTCGAGGTGGCGAACAAGCGCGTGAAGGTCATCGCCGGCACCGGCGCCAACGCGACCAGTGAGGCGATCGAACTCCACCGCCACGCCAAGCAGGTCGGCGCGGACGCCGGCCTGAGCGTCAACCCGTATTACAACAAGCCCAGCCAGGAAGGTCTCTACCGGCATTTCATGGCCATCAACGACGCCGTCGACCTGCCGATCGTGCTCTACAACATTCCCGGCCGCACGGGCATCACCATGAGCGCCCAGACCGTCGCGCGCCTCCACAAAGCCGGCAACTTCCCCTGCATCAAGGAAGCCACCGGCTCGATGGATCTCGCGAGCGAAATCCAAAGCCTCTGCGACATCACCATCGTCTGCGGCGACGATTCGCTCACGCTCCCGCTGATGAGCATCGGCGGCACCGGCGTCATCAGCGTCGTCAGCAATCTCCTGCCCGACAAAGTCAGTGAGATGGTGAAGGCGTTCGCCAAGGGCGACGCACTCGGCGCGGCGCAGATCCACCACGACCTGTTCCCGCTGGTCAAGAGCATCTTCCTCGACGGCAACCCCGTCGGCATCAAGTACGCCATGAAGCTCGCCGGCCTCGACACCGGCGAAATGCGATTGCCGCTTGTCGAAGCCAATGACGCGACCAAGGCGGCGATTGAGACCAATATCAAGAAGTTCATTTAATTTGGCCACAGAGACCACAGAGGACACAGAGATGTTCTCTTGTAGCGTGGGCATCTTGCCCACGCTCTGTTTTCTGGGAATGAAGCTGTGGGCAGGATGCCCACAGTACGCAGAGTTGATCTCTGTGCCCTCTGTGGTCTCTGTGGCGAATCCTCTTCCATGACCCGACTGTGCGTTTCCATCTTCGTCACTGACCTCGCCCAGGCGCAGCGTGATGCTGCGCTGGCGGCGGAGCGCGGGGCGGACATGGTGGAGCTGCGCGTCGACACCTTCACCGACGAGCAACAGATCAAGTCGTTGCTGCAATCGGTGCGCGTGCCGACGATCGTCACCTGCCGGTCGCCAGACGAAGGCGGGCAATCCACACTTAGCGATGTCCAGCGCCTCGCCGTGCTCACCAGCGCCGCCGAGAATGGCGCAAGCTATCTCGATATCGAGTTCGCAACCCTCCGCGACAACGGTTGGATCGGCCCGCGCGAGCCGCGCAATCAGCGGGCGGGATGGATCTACTCCGCTCACGATTTCAATTCCCGTCCGACCAATCTCTCGCAACTGTTCGTCGATCTGGCCGAGAGTTCGTGCGACGTGTCGAAGGTCGCCTGGCAGGCGCGGTCCATCCGCGACAACCTCGAGGCGTTCGAGCTCACGCTGCAGCGGCACAAGCCCACCGTCGCCATCTGCATGGGCGCCGCGGGCCAGCTCTCGCGCATCCTGCCCAAAAAGTTCGGCGGGTTCCTCACTTTCGCGGCGCTGGATAAATCCTCCGCCACCGCGCCGGGGCAGGTCACCATCGACGACCTGAAGAAGCTCTATCGCTGGGACGCGCAACAGGCGGACACCAAAATTTACGGCGTCGTCGGCTCGCCCGTCGCCCACTCGATGTCGCCGGCGATCCACAATGCCGCGTTCGAGCAGATCAACTTCAACGGCGTCTACGTCCCCCTGCTCGTCGAGCCCGGCTACGAGTCGTTCAAGGCGTTCATGGAAACCTTCCTCGACTTCGCCCCCCTGCATCTGAGCGGCCTTTCGATCACCATCCCCCACCAGGAAAACGCCCTGCGCTACCTGAAGGAAAAGGGCGCGGAGATCGAACCCCTGGCCGAGCGGATCGGGGCGTTGAATACGATCGTGATGGACATTTGCAAATTGCAAATCGCAAATCGCAAATTACGCGGTTTCTCCACCGACTACGCCGCCATTCTCGACAGCATCACGAGCGCGCTCAACATCACCCGCGACGATCTCCAGAACTACCGCGTCGCCGTCGTCGGGGCCGGCGGCACGGGGCGGACCGCCGTCGCAGCGCTGGCGCATTACGGCGCGACCGTCGTCGTCTACAACCGCACGCACGAGCGCGCTGAAGAACTGGCGAATGAGTTCAACGGCAAGACCGGCAATGGCCTGGCGGCCCGCGTCGTCGCCGCGCGGATGGAAAAGCTCTGCGATTCCTGCTGTCAGATCTATCTGAACACGACGAGCGTCGGCATGTCGCCGAACGTCGACGCCTCGCCTTTCGACGGCATCGACTTCACCTATGCGGGGCCTGAGTTGTCTTCGGATCACCTCGTCTTCGACACCATCTACAACCCCATCGAAACCAAGCTGCTGAAGTACGCCAAGGCGCGCGGTGCCAAGACGATCAGCGGCGTCGAGATGTTCGTGCGACAGGCGGCCGGACAGTTTGAAGCGTGGACCAACCAACCCGCGCCGATCGAGTTGATGCGCCAAGTCGTCGTTGATCGACTGAGAAAATGAACCACCAAGGACACCAAGGGCACGAAGAAATCAATTCGCATTCTTCTTGGTGAGCTTGGTGGTTGACTCACTTTACAAAGACGCACTTTTGTAGGGTGTGGCTCGCCGTACCAACTGTCATTCTGATCGTCTGTAGGAGGCGATTCATCGCTCCACGAGCGTGGCAACGCAGTCGATGCCACAGCGCTCTGCCATCCTGAACGAAGTGAAGGATCTTTTGGCCGCGGCGAGTAGATTCTTCGCGGCGCTCAGAATGACAGGACGGATGCGGCGGACATCGGATCGCATCCGACAACGCGATCGAGCTACCCGACTTGCGCCAACGGAATCGAATCGCCAAATCGTTCGATCAGCGCGGCACGCAAGTGCTTGTGGACCGGTTTGCGGAGATCGGGGTCGGCGGCGAGGAGCTCGGTGGCGTCGTCTTTCGCGACCTTCAGCAGTTCCAATTCCTGTGAGATATCGGCGAGTTTTAACTCGGGCAGGCCGTGTTGTTGGGTGCCGAAGAATTGGCCGGGGCCGCGGAGTTTTAAGTCCATCTCAGCGATGTCGAAGCCGCTGGTGGTGTCGACCATCGCTTGAAGACGCGCCATCGCGTCTTCGGTCTGGGCGTCGCTCAAGAGGATGCACCTGCTGGCGTGTTCACCGCGACCGACGCGGCCGCGCAATTGATGAAGCTGGCTCAGGCCGAAGCGCTCGGCGCTTTCGATGACGATGATGGTGGCGTTGGGGACGTCGATGCCGACTTCGATCACCGTCGTCGCGATGACCGCGTCGATCGTGCCGGCGCGGAAATCCTTCATCACCTGGTCGCGATCGTCGGCGGGCATCTGGCCGTGCAGCATGGCCAGACGCAGGCCCAGAAGCGACTTGCCCTGCAGCTCTTCAAACTTCTTCTTCACGCTGGCGGTGTCTTCAACGCTTTCTTCGATCTGCGGCACGACGATGTACGCCTGGCGTCCCTCCTGCACCTGCGTTCGCACGAAGTCGTAGACCGCAGCGCTCTGGTTGTACTGCACCCACTTGGTCTTGATCGGCTGACGGCCGGGGGGAAGCTCGTCGATCGTCGTCACATCAAAGTCGGCGAAGTAACTGAGCGCCAGCGTGCGCGGGATCGGCGTGGCGGTCATCACGAGGTAGTGCGGGGCGTACCCCTTGCCCTTGAGCGTGGAGCGCTGCTGCACGCCGAGCTTGTGCTGTTCGTCGATGACGACGAGGCCGAGATTGGCAAACTCAACGTCCTTCTGAATCAGCGCCTGCGTGCCGACGGCGATGTGAACCTTGCCCTCGGCGAGATCGCGCAGCGCGTCCTTGCCGGCGCGCTTGGATCGGCCGGTGTAGCGCTCGATGCGCACGCTCGATCCGGCGAGCAGCGTCGTCAGCGTGAGGTAGTGCTGCTCGGCCAATACTTCCGTCGGCGCGAGCAGTGCGGCCTGCAGTTTGTTGGCGATCGCCAGCAGCATCGCGAAGACGGCGACGATCGTCTTACCGCTGCCGACGTCGCCCTGGAGCAGGCGGTTCATCGGCTGCGGCCGCCGGACGTCCCTGGCGATCTCGTACGCGGCGTGCAACTGAGCGCCGGTCATCGTGAAGGGAAACCGCGAGCGGATGCGCTCGTCCAAAGTCTTGTCCAATCGCAACACCGGCGCGCTGATCCGCCCGGCGCGCAGCTTACGCGAGAGGCCCAGGCCGATCTGCAACAGCATGAGTTCGTCATAGACCAGTCGTCGCCGCGCCGATGCGGCTTCGCGCATCGACGCCGGCGTGTGGATCAGCCGGTACGCCTCGCGCCGGGGCAGCAGGCCGTGCCGCTTCAGCAGCGCGGGTTC
>JBBRFH010000016.1:0-21871 GCA_038224615.1 Tepidisphaerales bacterium | reverse complement strand
CCATACGCGCCGCGAAGATGCGATGAGCGCGATGCTCAACGCGAAGGAACAACAAAAAAATGCCTATTCTTCGCGTTTGCCTTCGCGCTCATCGCATCTTCGCGGCGCGCATGGTTCTGAAGACGCCATGCCGGACCTGATCCGCCTACGCCGGGCGCGCGAATCACGCCGGGTGCTGCTCACTTCGTCGCCGCGCGGACCAGTACCAGCGCCGGGCCTTTGGCCTGGGCATCGGGTTCGAGCACGCGCGGGGACACGGGTGCAAATCCGGCTTCCTCGATGAGTCGGCTCAACCCGTCGGCCGAAAAGCCCATGCGGACCTGGCCCATCTGCCGGCGGAAGTCGTCGCGGTCGTGCTGGAGGACATCGACCAAAATCAGCCGGCCGATCTGCGGACGCAGAATGCGACGGGCCTCAGCCAACGCGCCGGGGACGTCAGCGGCATAGGAGAGCGACAGGACCATCACCGCGGCATCGACACACGCGTCGGCCATCGGGAGTTTGGCGAGGTCGCCGCACTCGAGCGCGATATTGGCGTGCCCCGCCAGCCGCTGTCGGGCGGCGGCGAGCATTTCCTGGCTGTTGTCGACGCCGATCACCTGCTTCACATGCGGCGCCAGTTGCTGTACCACCGCGCCGGTGCCACAACCGAGGTCGGCGATCGTCAGTGTCGGATCGAGCAGCGCCAGCATCGCCTCGGTGGAGAACGCCGTCCCGAAGAGTTCGCCGCGCAGACGATCCCAATCGCGCGCGGCTCCGGCGAAGAACGACCGGCTGTCACGCTGCCGCGCGGCGCGAACAGATGCCAGTCGCAATCGGTCCTGCGCGACGGCCGGCTGATCGAGCGTCTGCTGACGCGTGATCTCCCACAGCTTGCCCGCGGTCGATTCGAGTTCGTCGGCCAGCATCTGGTAAAGGTGACTCGTCCCCTCGCGCCGCGACACCAGCCAACCCTGCTCGGACAACTGCTTGAGATGCCGCGACACCGTCGACTGCGGCAACTGCAGCACGTCCGCCAGGTCCGACACCAGCAGCGACTGTCCGGCCAGCAGGTGCAGGATGCGGATCCGCGCCCCATCGGCAAGGGTGGACATGTGAGCGATCAGGTGCTGCGTGGGATCAGGGCCGTTCATCAGTGCGGGCAATTATGCGCCACAGACATGCCCCTGACGAGCGTAGCGTAGTGAGTGTAATGCGACGAAAAGACTGTTTTCCTTCACGCGACACGCTTCACGCCACACGCATCGCCCACGCCATGCCGATTCACGCACGAGCAACAGCGGCGGGAATCTCAGGCTTCGGCGGGTCTGCGCTTTGATTTCAAATCCGTTTCCGGAGTGAAATCCGCGCCCGAGAAATCCGATGCGAACCGTGAAGATGCGAAGGGCGCGAAGGAACACGCGAAGAATGCGCATTCTATTTTGTTTCCCTTCGCGTTGATCTTCGCGCTCTTCGCATCTTCGCGGCGCGCATTGTTTTAGTAGACGTAATGCGGGGGTCGATATTTATCCGCCCATCGACACTCGACACTTTAACCCGGTGCGCGGGCGTGAGGTCCGCAGACCTTGACGTACACTGCCTGTTTGATGCCGCCTGATACGCTGCGCCGGGCCTGCGCTAGATGAATCGGATGGCATCCGCGATGACGGCGCCTTTGGCGCCCCTGGCGTTGAGGATGACCGCGCCGGCACCGGCCTGCAGCTTGAAGTTGCCGACGTACACCCAGCCGCCGCCGCGGTGGGACTGGTCGACGATAACTACTTCGGAACTCGTCCCGGTCACGACGGTGAGCGAAAGCCGCTTCGCATTGGTGACGCTGGCAGGCCAGCGGACGTACAAGGCGTAATCGCGCGCGCGAGCGGCGTCGAAGCCAAAGGTGGCGGTGCCGCGTCCGTTGCTGTTGACGCGGTAATCGTTGCCCAGGAAGCCCGTGCCGGTGGACGAACTCGCCCAGTCGCCGGTGAAAGTGGCCTGGGCGTTGTCGACGAGGATTTCAAACGCCCCGCGCTGCGGGACCGCGCCGTCGGTGCTGGTGTAGGCGCCCGATCCACCGATGTTGAACGCGCGGACGCGGTAGTAGTAACGTTCGCCCGGCTTGAGGCCGACGATCTGCAGGCTCGTGGTGTCCGCGGGGACCTTATGCTCCTTGAGGAGCGCGTCCCTGGCAAAATCGCTACGGACGGAAACCTGGACGCGATACCCGTCCTCGTTACCGGCCGAGTCGGTCCATGACAGGAACGTCGCCGTGCCGCTGGTTGAGACGCCGGTGACGACCGCGGGCGCTACGGGGCGCTCGGGCATCGTGACCAGTGAGACGACCGCACTGCGGCGACCGGAGGTGAGCTGCGTGTCGGTGGCGACGGCGTAATAGGCCTGGTCGCCGGGGCTCAGGCCGTCGGTGCTGGTTTCGATCCTGAACACCCCGCGCTTGCCGACGGTCTTGGCGCCGATGTAGACGTCGCCACCCTTCTGCAAGCCGGCGATGCCATTGGACTCGCGGTAGAAAGAGACGGCGGCGATGGCGTCCCCGTCGGCGTCGAGGATGTTGCTCGCCGAAAGCGTGATGTTTCGCCCGATGGCGGTCCGCGCGGGCGCGGTGAACGTCAGCAGCTTGGGCGCCCGATTGGCGCGGAAGCCGAAGTTGACGTTCTGCTTGCCGTCCTTGGCAGTGAGATTCACCTGCCGCTCGAACGGGGTCGCGCCCAGATCCAATGCCGAGGTGACTGTGACGCTGTGATTGAACGGATCCCAGGTGTCGGCGGCGTTGGAATTGACCGTGTAGCCCAGGTCCTGCATGGAGCCGACCGTCATCGTGCTGAGCGGGTCGGCGATGCCGTAGTTGGCGTAGCCGGTCATCATTTCTTCGTCGAAGCGTTCCTCATCCCAGTGAACGTACGCGGTACCCATGCCGCCGTCGGCTTCGACGGGGACGCCCTTGGTGTCGCTGACCTTGAAGAGCGTCTGGTACGCAGTGGTCGCTGCCTTGCCAATAAAGCGTGGGTCGATGCCGCCGTTGCCGGTCAGCAGGCCGAGATCGGTCCAGATCGTACCGAAGCCCAGAACGTGTCCCATCTCGTGGGTGACCGTTTCGATGAACTCGCCGTTGGCTAGTTCGGTGGCGATGTCCGGGGGGTCGAAGTTCATGTGGCCGGTCGCGGCGAGATGCGAACCGGGACGGGATTCATCAGGCCCGGCGAACGCCAGCGTGCCGCCGGGACCGTCGATGAAATTGGCCGAAACGTCGATCCGGACGTCGTCGATGATGTCGCCTTCGGAAGTCGTAAAACGGGAGATGTCGCGAATGATGACCGATTCCCACTTCGCCGCCGCCTGCTCGAAGGTGGCGCGGACGATCGGATCGATGCCCGCGTCGAAGCGAAGGCTGATGTCGAATGCGCCTTCGGAAATCCCGAATCGTCCCGGCGAGGTCTGCCCGAACGATGACGGCGCCGCGACGGCGACGTTGTATGTCCCGGCGGCAAGCCCGGCGAAGGTGTAGACGCCGTTGCGATTGGTAATCGCCGTGGCCTCACCGGAATCAATCCGGCCGTTGCCGTTGCTGTCGACGTAGACCGTCCAACCGACGATCGGCGACTCGCCGTCGGTCGAATCATACGTCTGGGAGTTGTTCTGATCGTTCCAAAGAATCCCCGAAAGCGTGGCCATCAAGGTGCGCGGTTCCAGCGCATCAAAGGTGAAGAATCGGCGATGGATCATAGGGTCATGCGCCTAGTCTACAGCCCTGTGGATGAAACTCCTAGCGAGGCGGATTTGTTGTCCCCGGGGAATGTTCGATCGGCCGCCGGGACACACCGCGCGCGACACGGGCGTGTGCATGCAGGGCGTGAGATTGGCACGCGCCGGCGTTGTCGGGTATCTACTTCAGGTCGATGGGCGATGACGCGAGGACGATTCTATTTGCCGGCGGCGGTACCGGTGGACATTTGTATCCCGGGGTTTCTGTTGCGCAAGCGCTGGTCAAGGCCGTGCCCAACGCGCGTCCACTGTTTCTGTGTACCACCCGCCCGATCGACCGCACGATCCTCGAGCCCACGGGCTTTCAGTTCATCGAACAGCCGATCCTTCCGCTGGTCAAATCAATAGGCGGATTGCTCGCGTTTTTGCGGTCGTGGCGCGAAACCATGGACCTGCTCAAGACAGTCCTGCGCGAGCACAATCCCGTCGCCGTCCTGGGCCTGGGCGGTTACGCCGCCGGTCCCGCGGTCAAGGTGTGCGGCGGCCAGCACGTTCCGGCGGCGATCCTGAATCCCGACGTCATTCCCGGTAAAGCCAACACCCTTCTGCTGCGCTACGTGGACAAGGTCTGCTGCCAGTTTGAAGCCACCCGCGAGCACCTGACGCTTGGGCATCAAAACAAGATGGTGGTCACCGGTTGCCCCATCCGCGACGATTTGACACCCCTGCCCCCGCGCGAGCAGGCGTGCAAACGCATCGGCGTCGACCCGCGACTGCAGACGCTGATGATTACCGGCGCGTCGCAGGGCGCCCAGACGGTGAACGACGCCGTCATCGAATCGCTTAAGTCGATCAAGCTGCAAGGGTGGAATATCCTTCATCTGGCCGGCAAGGATCATGCGGCAAAGGTGCGGGCCGAATACCGCGAGTTGAACATCCCCGCCATTGTCATCGACTTCACCCCTGCGATGGCCGACGTGTGGGCGGTGAGCGATCTCGTCGTCTGCCGCAGCGGCGCCAGCACCTGCGCCGAACTGACCGCGTGCGGCAAGCCGGCGATCCTGATGCCGTATCCATTCCACAAGGACATGCACCAGCGTGCCAACGCCAAGGTGCTTGCCGACGCCGGCGCCGCAGTGCTGCTCGACGACGACAAGGACCGCAAGAAGAACGCCGCCCGTCTGCGTCCGATCCTCGAAAAGCTCCTCTACGACGCCCCCCAACGCGCCGACATGGCCACCCGCGCCAGCACCCTCGGCCGCCTCGACGCCGCGGATGCGGTGGTGCGGTATCTGCGCGAAATCGCGTCGCTGTAGCACGCAGATGCTTCGCCGGCATTTCGGTTACACTGGTGTCGGATGATTCCCGCGTTTCTCGCTGATGGTTATCTCCCCGAAGGCGTCCACACCGCGTCCGCTGCGGACGTCACGTTCCGCTTCGGATCGAGCACGCCGCGGCGACGCCGACTCGCTTTGCAACTCCGGCGATGGATAGAATTGGCGATGCTGACGAAGGCGCAGCGCCTGCTCATCGACGGCAGTTTCGTCACCGCCAAGTCCGAACCGAACGACATCGACGCCGTCGTATTGCTGGCGAAGGACTTCCAGTCGCAGGTCGAGCGAGGGAAAGAGCCGGCGATGGAACTCGCGCAGATGCTTTTGACCCGCTATCCCGAGGAGATCTTTGCCGCCGAAGATCAACTCGATTGGGACGACTGGGTCGCGTTTTTCGGACGAACACGCGAGGCCGACGGCCGACGCAAGGGACTCGTGGAGATCGAACTATGATTGCCAACCCAACCGAATACGCGAAGGCCCAGGACGAACTGCATACACTCGAGCAACGCCTCACCGGTTTGCTCCAGACGAATCCCCCGGGCTCTAAAGGCTTTACCAAGGCGGGCGTCCGCAAGCTGATCGCTCAGTTGCACGAAGAGTTGGCGATCTATGAGGGAAGCGAAGCGGCAAAGAAGCCCGGCACCAACTGAACCACACCGCCCTCATCTGCCCTGCAACATCAATTGCGAGATCGCTCCCGGCACGCGGCCGGTGGGGAAGGTGATCCAGACACCCGTGTCGTTGGCGATGCACAGTCGGCCGACGGGATCGAGCCAGACGCGTTTGACGTCGCGCGTGGTGAGGTTCTCTTCAAACGTGCGCTCGAATGACAGCTTCCCTTCGCGCCATGCGAAGCGGTGCAGCTTGCCGGGTCCGGTGAACAGGAACAGGTGATCGGCCGCCCAGAAGAGCTGGTCGGGGCCGACGCCGCGGGCCTCGGGGGGAACCAGAAGCGTCGTTGTCGCGCCGTTCTTCGGCTTGGTGGTGATGGTTTCACCGACGACATCGAAGCGATCGCCCGCGGCACTGGTCGCCGATGACGGGACGACGTTGGGCGGGGTCGACTCGAACTTCTCGTCCTTGTCGAGCATGCGCCAGCCGCGCTCGCCGAGAACGAAGATGTTCTTCTCGCGCTTCACCGCCGGCCAACCCGCGCTCGTCCAGCCGGCGCCGTCGGGGGCGTCGATCGCCCAGACGGGCAGGCGCGGTTCGAGGTCGGGCAACGTGGTGTCGAGGATCAGCGTCTTGCCCGGCTGCGTCGTCGACTTGAAGATCCAGCGGCGCTGCGCGTCGATACCGACGAAGTCGTCGAACGACTTGAAATCCGAGCCAGCCAGCGGATAGAGCTTGTTGCCGATCCAGCGCTGCGGGCCGAGCGTCGGGTCGAAGACCACCCACTCGCTGCCGAACGCCGCCAGCTTGTGCTTGCCCGGAGCGAAGTTGGCGACTTTCGATGGGTCGATGCGCTCGACATAGTGCCCCGGGCGGATGCTGATGAATGCGGGGATGTACGACTTGGTCTGCCCGTCTTCCTCATAGGTTCCCCCGCCGGTGAGCATGAGGACGCACCCGCCGTCGCGGAGCCGGGCGATGGTGAGGGGCTGGCCGTCGAGCGGGCGCAACCCGCCGAGCGTCGGGGCGAAGCGCTGGCCGAGGATCGCCTCGATCCGCACCTGCGACTCCACCGCCAGGTCGTCCTTCATCTTCTCAAGTTCGGGGTAGATCGACGGCCCCATCGCTTCGAGCTGCCGCTGCGTATCCTCGCGGACCAGCGGATCGCGATCGGCCAGCTTCCGCGCCAGCCCCGCGAGCTTCACCAGCAACTCTGTTGACGGCGGCGGCGCTTCGGTGAGCGGCTTGAGCACCAGCTCGATACCCGTCTCGGTCTTCCCGATCGCCAGGACCGAACCATCTGCGAGCGGCACGAGTTGGATTGGCTGGTCGACCCAGCCAGTGGAGCGATCGAGCGGGATTGTGCTTGCGTCCGGCCGGATGAACAGCGCGCCGGTGCTGCCCGATTCACCATTCTCCCAGGGCGCCCACGCCAGCAAGCCGTCGTCGCAACGTGCCGCGACAACGGGCGTCTTGATTGGCCCGCCTCCGCGCGCCGGCAGATGGATCAGCCTCGATTGCTCAGTCGCAACGGAACTGATGTTCAGACTGGTGAATCCGTCGAGTTGCGGCACGAACAGTCGATCTCCCAGGGGGATGGCAACCCCGGGATCAATCCATCCCACCTCGTACCGCATCCGGGCGTGCCCATAGGTCTCATAGACGTCACGACCCTTCCTGACAATCACCAGCGGCCGGCCGTCGTCGCGCCACCAGACATACGCCACTTCCTCGTTCACGATCAACGTCCGCTTCTTGATCGGCTTGCGAAGCAGTTCGTCGATCGACTGCCCGCGCGGGTGGGTGATCCAGAGGTAGCCGAGGGAGTCGAGATAGACCGGCCGATCGACGACGAGGCGGGCGGCGTCTTCGAGATCGGAGGGCAAATCCAGCGGCTGGGTCGTCGGATAATCCGGATGGTCGGCCCGGATCAGGTCGAGCAGATCGACCAGCGGGCCTTCCGGCGCGGCCTGCGTCGTCGCCGGTGCCGTGGCGGGCTGCGACGCAGGCGCCGTCGACGGCTGCGTGCTCGCAACCGGCTTCGGCGCCTGCCATTTCACCGCCACCATCCGCACCCCGACGAGCGCGACGACGGCGAGCATGAAAATCGCCGGGTAGAGAAAAGCCTTTGAGATGCCCCTGCGGCGCATAGGCCGGATTAGAACAGAGCCCACCAACGCCGCAAGCGACGGCAGCACGGCCCCCGATCGAGCAGACTTTTCGGCAATTCCAATCCTGTCCGCGCGCGCATCGAGGTCGACCGCGCCCACTCCATATCTACATAGAGGTGTCACCCGCCCGCCCGCCGGGTGCCACGGTTTCGTACTCGAAGCCGTGCCGGACGACGGCCGCAAGACACGGCTTGGCGTACCAAACCGTGGCACCCGCGCCGAACGACGCCCGCGCCACATGCCTTCCGTGCCGTCGCTGCCTCCGCCGGGTGCCACGGTTTCGTACTCGAAGCCGTGCCGGCAACACGTCGCGCGCTGTGCGAGGCGTGACGAAAATGACGGGTTTTCCCCTGATGCGTTTGTGATTGATCGCGTTATCATGCCGCTACTCTCTCGGAACGACTCGAGTGAGCATGGAAGCTTGGTGCGGACCCCTGTTTTTGTCGTGGGGAACGCGTCACGGAATGTGACGAATGCGGTCACGCTAACCGCACGCACCGGCCGATGAATGGATTCAACGCCTGTCCTCATGCGCGTCCGTGTCGCGCGCGTGTTTCAACAGGCGGTAGGCCCCGGGAATTCCGCCATGTCAGCCCTGCCCAACTCCTCCGTCATTGCTGTATTGCAAGCCCCGATTCACAAGACGCTTGCGCCCCCGCTCAGGCTGCGCACGGTGTCGAAGTTCCAGGGCCGGCGTGTCCACTTCGTCGGCATCGGCGGGTCGGGCATGAACGGGCTGGCGCGGATGCTGCTCGACTGCGGCGCGATCGTCACCGGATCGGACAAGACGCCCAACCGCCAGACGCTCGAGCTAGGCCGGCGCGGGATCAAGATCAGCCGCGACCAGCACGGCGAACTGCTCGACAAGGACGTCGACCTCGTTGTCCGCACCGCTGCCGTCCCCGACAGCCACCTGGAAATCACCGCCGCCCACGCGCTGGGGCTTCGCGTCATCAAGTACGCGCAGTTGCTCGGCGAAGTGATGCAGGAACGCCACGGCGTGGCGATCGCGGGCACACACGGCAAATCGACCACCACCGCCATGACCGCGCTGGCGCTCATGGAGTGCCGGCTCGACCCGTCGTTCGTGATCGGCGGCACCGTCCCGCAACTGGGCGGCACCGGCTCACGCTCGGGCGGCGGCGACGCGTTCGTCGCCGAGGCGTGCGAGTACGACCGCTCATTCCATAATCTCGCCCCGACTGTCGCGGTGATCACCAACATCGAGGAAGACCACCTCGACTGCTACAAGAACATCTACGAGATCATCGAGAGCTTCCGCTATTTCGCCAAGCTGGTCCCCCAGCACGGCAAGGTGATCGCCAACGGCCGCGACGCGAACGTGGCGAAGGTGATCATGGATTCGCGCGTCGAAGTCGAGACCGTGTCGCTCGGCGAAGACACCACTTGGAGTACCGCCCCGCGCGGCATCATCAACGGCTGCTACCAAGGCCAGGTCAGCTACAAGGGCAAGGTGGTTGCCTACCTGCGGATGAGTGTGCCGGGGATTCATAACCTGATCAACGCCACGATGGCGCTTGCCGCCGCCCACGCGTGCGGCGCGCCGATCGAGCGTGCCGCCGAGGCGATCGGCAAGTTCCGGGGCGTCGACCGCCGCATGACCGAGCTCGGCCGCTACAACGGGGCGGTCGTCGTCGATGATTACGGGCACCACCCCACCGAAATCCGCACCACGCTGCAAGCCCTTCGCGAGCGCTATCGCCCGCAGCGGCTGCTGTGCGTGTTCCAGCCCCACCAGCACAGCCGCACCCGGCACCTGCTGGAGGACTTCGCCACCAGCTTCGTTCAGGCGGACCAGGTCGTCATGCCGGACATCTACTTCGTGCGCGACAGCGAGGAAGAGCGTCACGCCGTCTGCGCCAACGATCTCGTCGAAAAAATCGTCGCCAACGGCCAGCAGGCAGTTCACATCCCGGAATTCGAAAGTATTGTCACCTATCTCAAGCAACATGCCCGCTCCGGCGACCTCGTGGTCACCATGGGCGCGGGGAACGTGAACGAGATCGGGATGGAATTGGTGGGATAGTGACGAATGACGATTGCCGAATGACGATTAGTGAAAAGGCCCGCGACTGTTGTTCAATCGTCATTCGGAATTCGTCATTCGTCATTCCTCATTCGGATTTGAGTCGCAATGCACCTCGTGACCAATCAACCCTTCGCCGGCCTCGAAACGTACGTTACCGAGAACGTCCGGCTGGCGCCGCTGACGTGGTACAAGATCGGCGGCAACGCTCGGTACCTGATCAAGCCACGTTCGCTTGAAGAACTACAGGAAGCGTCGCGGCGTTGCGCCGATAACGGCGTGCCGATTTACGTGCTGGGCCTGGGAGCCAATCTGCTCGTCGCCGACCGCGGCGTGGACGGCGCGGTCTTCCGGCTGAGCGAAGAATACTGGCGCCGCATCAAGTTCAGTGACACGACGCTGGAAGTCGGCGCCGGCGTCGACATGCAGAAGCTGCTCGTTCGCTGCGTCCGCGAAGGCCTCAGCGGCTTCGAGGCGATGGCCGGCATCCCCGGCACCATCGGCGGTGGAGTCCGCATGAATGCCGGCGGGAAATTCGGGGACATCGGCGCGACCATCACCCACGTCACCGTCATGGACCCGCAGGGCAACGTCTTCCAGCGAACCAAGGACGACCTGGTCTTCGAGTACCGCAAGACGAACATCGCCGCCCCGTTCATCCTCGGAGCGACCCTCGAACTCGAGAAGGAAGACCCCCACGCCATCATGGCGCGGACCAAGGAAATCTGGATGTACAAGCGGAACACCCAGCCGCTGAACACCAAGAACTGCGGCTGCATCTTCAAGAACCCGCGCGGCATCAGTGCCGGCGCCCTCATCGACCAGACCGGCCTCAAAGGCTTTCGAGTCGGCAACGCCGAAGTCAGCACCAAGCACGCCAACTTCTTCGTCGCCCACCCCGGCTGCACCAGCGAAGACGTGCTGCGACTCGTGAAGATCGTTCAGGAAAAGGTGTACGACAAAAACCAAGTCGCGCTCGAAAGCGAAGTGAAGGTGTGGCCGCTGTAGCACGGGCGTCTCGCCCGTGTTTTCGGTGCCACGGGCAAGACGCCCGTGCTACGGAGAAGCATCATGCGTGTAACGGTCCTCTGCGGCGGTCCTTCGTGCGAACGTGAAGTGTCCCTTGTCAGCGGCAAAGGTGTCGCCGACGCCTTGCGTGAGGCGGGACACAACGTCACCGTCTCGGACATCTCCCCCGACGATCTCGCCGGCCTCGATCTCCCGTGCGACGTCATCTTCCCGGTATTGCATGGCGATTTCGGGGAATCGGGCGAGCTGCAGGAAATCCTCGAAGCGCGCGGGCTGCCGTTCGTCGGCTCCGGATCATCGGCCTCCCGGCTCGGCATGGACAAGATCGCCGCCAAGCAGGTCTGGCGCGACCGCGGGCTGTCGACGCCGGCGTGGCGGGTGTTGCGCGATATCCCGGAAAACCCGATCGAGCTGGGTCTGCCGGTCGTTGTGAAAGCGATCCGCTCCGGCAGTAGCATCGACGTTTTCATCTGCAAGACCGCCGCCGACGTCCTTGAAGCCGCCCGGACGCTGGTCGGCAAGCACGATGAGTACATGATGGAGCAGTTCATCGCCGGCACCGAGCTGACGGTGAGCCTGCTGGAGAACCGCGCTCTCCCCGTGATCGCGATCGAGACCGGCCGGGAGTGGTACGATTTCAAGGCCAAGTACACGCAAGGGCAGTCGCAGCACAATTTCGCGCCCCCGCTGCCTGCTGAAATCATCGAGCGCGCCAAGAGGCTGGCCGTCGAGGCGAGCCGGGCGCTCGGATGTCGCGACCTGGGGCGGGTCGACATCATGGTCGACGCCGACAACAACTGTTATTTGCTCGAAATCAACACGATCCCGGGTTTCACGCCCACCAGCCTGATGCCGGACGCCGCGGCCCACGCAGGGATCCGGTTCGCGGAGTTGGTCGACCGGCTGGTGAATGTCGCATGGGAGCGAGCGGGGATTCCAGACGCGGCCGCCGTCTGACCGATAACAGAGCAGGATGCCAGCCGCTAAGAAGTCCACCAGAACCGTCGATTCCACGTCCGCGAAACCGCGCGCCAAGCAGCCGCCGCGTGAGCCTATGTCACCGGAGGCCAAGGCCCGCGCGCGTCGGATCGCATTTCACTGCCTCGCCACGCTCGGCTTCTGCGGTTTCTGCGCGACAGGGTTTGTCGTCTCGCAGCGCTACGTCGACCGTATCGCCCGCACCGAGCAACCCCCTGCGGTGAAGCTGGTCGATCGGCCGGCGTGGATGACCGACACGCTCGCCAACCAGATCATGGCGTCGGTACGCCCGAACACCCCGTTTAACGCCGCCGACCATCAGATGCTGGTCGACCGGGCCACGATCTTGTCGGCCAACCCGTGGATCAAAGCGGTGCGGTCGGTCCGCCGGACCTATGAAAACGGGCCGGGCGACGTGATCGAAGTCGATTGCCAGTATCGCGCGCCCGTCGCGCTGGTTCGCTGGCAGGACGCGTACTGGTACGTGGACGCCGAGGGCGTGCGTCTACCCGAGAAGCTGTCGGCCCAGCAGGTGACGACGCTGATCAAGCCCGAAAAGTCGCCGATGTTCCGGATCATCGACGGGGTCGCGCTCGCTCCCGCCTCGCCTGGCAAGCCGTGGCCGGGCGGAGACGTGCAGGCAGGGATTGAATTGGTCGGGCTGCTCGCCGACCCGTCGTACAGCGAGATTCTCAAGATCGACGTCAGCAACTTCGGCGGGCGCGTGAGCGCCAACGAATCGCAGATCAATCTCGTCACCCGCTACAACACCGAGGTCCGCTGGGGCCAGCCGCCGTCCGCCAAGGCATTCTTTGTTGAGCAGTCGGTCGTACGGAAGCTCGATGTGCTGCACCAGGCTAAACAGAAGACCGGACGGATCGACCTGAACCAGCCGTGGATCGACCTGCGCTTCGACAACGCGACGGTGCCGGACAAACGTGCGTCGATCGACACCGGACGATAGCGGGCGCGCTGGTATAACGCTTTCTCTGATGCCGCTCCCCGCCGCCTCCCCCGATCCACCTGCTCCCACTTCGGGGTGCCAGTTCTTTGTGGCGTGGTGGATTTGGATGATCGCGTGCCTCGCGACACTGGCGGTTTTCGCCTGGCGCGTCCCGATCGCGGCGCAACCTCAACATCCCACTGAAGATGCAGCGCTGATCGGCGTCGGCATTACGGCGCTGCTGATGGGAAGTTGGCTGGCACCGGTGCTCCTGTCGACGGGGTCAAAGACGCTGATTGCGGCCGCGTCGATCGTGCCGCTGCTGCTGATTGCCAACTTTCTGCGCGGGTTTTTCCCGTCCGAAGCGGTTCCCGGAATCGCGCTCACGCTGGCGTGGATCGGTGCGCTGCAGATCGCGGTACGATGGCGTTGGCTGGGGCAGACGCTGGCGGTGGTTTCCGTGCTGGGACCGGCAGGATGGTATCTGGCACAGGAGTTCGCCCCCAGTCCATTCCACTTCGATAGCGCGCTGGCGGCGATCAGCCCGCCGCTGGGCGCGGCCGCCATCTTTTCCCACACGGCGTGGTCCTGGGTGCCCTTCTGGCCGCCTGCGCTACTAATCGGCCTTGAAATCGTTCGATTCTCGTTTCTGCATCGCCATGCAAGGCGCGACCACGGCGTCACGGTCGAGACAAAAACATCGCGATGAGCCGGGCTGCTGGCGACGCGCTTTCGAGTAACCGAACGACGCCGCCCAAACCGCAACAAGTTATCCACCGTCCATGCACGCCAGTTGTGAACCAACGCGGTGGATAAGTGGCCATAACCGCGTCACCCTGCCGCATCGGCAAGCGATTCATCACTTCTTTAGGATTTTTTGAAGCAGTTGATGAAATTCCACTTCCCTAAATGTGGGAGTGCGTGGTAACGTGTGGGAGTCGTAACGCGAAATGTGTTCCTCTTACCCACATGGCCCCTTGGTACCCCTTACTCGGCGAGCACGATCTCACGATCGACGACAAAGGTCGTTTGCTTGTGCCCTCCGATTTGAGGAAGCGCCTCGAGCAGTTCGGTGAGAATGACACGTTGGTCCTGATGAACTTCGGCGGGCGGATTTTCCTCTACCCGGAGAAGTACCACATGACACGTTACGGACAGCTTCGTGTGGGCATTGTTCCGACCGTCGATGAACAACGCCTGATGCGAGGTCTGTTTGGACCGTCGCAGCGCCTTCAATGGGACAAGCAGGGTCGAATCCTGCTAAGCCCCAAGACGCTTGCACAGTACAAACTCGATCGGGAGATCACGTTGGTTTCCAGCGGCGATCATGTCGAGTTGTGGAACCGTCCGGACTGGACGAGCGAGCAGCCGGGACTGTCGGATGACATGTCCGCGCTGGTCGATCGAATGGCCGACCGGTTCGTGGTGCCGGGTCCGTAGCCGGCATCGGTTGACGAAGAATCGACGGGAGAATCAGGAAGTCGGGATCAAATCTGCCGCGTGCTTCTAGGGAAGGAAGCATTTCTTAAGGCCAGCGTGGCCCATCGCTCCGAGGGAACTCGGAGTTCATGACAACTTAGCAGCAGCAAGGACCGATGACGGGCCAAGGATGGTTCGTCATACAACGGACGCGGTGCGCCTCTTGGACGGAGTGCGTATCACGCTCGCGGACACCGGTTGCAAAAGCGCGGAGCACCGCGGTCGCACGGACTCGTGACCACGGAATCCTATCAATGATGTATTGGCCGAGCCCACGCGGGTTCGATCAAGACGAGCGTCAGCGGCCGGGCGTCGAAAACGACGACCGGCAACGACACAGACGGTGAGCGTCGTCTCACGGACGGGACCCGCGTTGCAGCGCGGGGGAACGGATGCCCGGCCTCACCAGCGTCGTCGCCGACGAACCGATAGGCTCGCCTCTGCGACGGTTTTACCGCCCTGTCAGCCCCGTAGGCTGTGCAGGGCAAGCAGTACTTTATGGATGGTTCCGTTCCCTCACGGAACCACGCAGACAACTCAGATGCAGCAGACGTACGTTCGGTGACGGTCTAGCCCATGATGGCCTCTCCCAAGTTACAGCTCGGGAGTGGGAACGGATTCCCGGCCTCACCCGCGTCGCCTGTAGGCACTGACGATTTCAGACCCACCAGCCTAACCTTCAGGCCCAGCGGCCAAGGGTATGGGGGCGTCCGTCACGCAGCGATTGCAGCCGACTCACAGGCGCTTCACATACAGATATTCGTCCCGCTCGATTGATCTCGATCGGGCGCGAATTCCGCACAAAGCCCTAACTGTGTACCACGCACGCCCGCAAGATGGCAAGTGAAAAGCAATTAATAAACGTCCATTCTTGTGGTCCAATAAGGTGCCCCGCCTTAGCCATTCCGCCGTGTAACGGCACGCTTGAGCACCGGCCGATCTGTACAGGGCAATTCCAAGCCGATTTTGAACCCCGGGCTGACCGTGCGCGGGGTCGCGTTGCCAGCAATCTACTGTACAACGCGTAGCCATGGAGTTGCCCGCAACAGGTCATGACCCGGTGATGCTCGACGAAGTCCTGGCGCATCTGGCGCCGGCACCGGGCCAGACGATCGTCGATTGCACGGTCGGTCGAGGCGGACATAGCGAGGCGATCGCACGGCGACTCGCACCGGGCGGGCTGCTCATCGGGCTTGACTACGATCCGATCAATCTCGATTACGCCCGGCAGCGCCTGGGCGATCTGCCCGCGCGGTTCTTTCATGCCAACTTCGCCGAGGTCGATGACGCCCTCGAAGCCGCCGACGTTCAAGCCGTCGACGGCATCCTGGCCGACCTCGGCATCAGCACCAACCAGCTTTTTGAAGAAAACTACGGGCTGAGCTTCTCGCGCGACCTGCCGCTGGACATGCGCCTCGACCCCCGCTCGCGCCTCGACGCCAAGACGATCGTCAACAATTGGCCCGAAGAGAAGATCGCCGATCTTTTGTATCAGCTTGCTGACGAGCATTTTTCGCGCCGAATCGCGAGAAAGATTGTGGAGGTCCGAAAGCGCGGGCCGATCAATACCACAGAACACCTGGCCGAGGTGGTGCGGAGCGTTGTCCCCACGCCACGCGGCAGGAGCCGACGATCTGTCGAGATTGATCCCGCGACCCGCACCTTCCTGGCGCTCAGGATGGCGGTCAACGGCGAGATGCAGAACCTGGAGCGACTTCTCAAGGTCGCCCCGGCATTGCTCAAGCCAAACGGGATTCTCGCGATCATCAGCTTCCATTCGACGGAAGATCGACTGGTTAAGCAGACGTTTCGGTCGGCGGAGCAGACCGGGCAACTGAAGGTTCTCACCTCCAAGCCCCTCGTTCCGTCCGAATCCGAAGTCGCCCGCAACCCGCGCTCCCGCTCGGCCAAGTTGAGAGTGGCCCGCAAGACGTAAGCCTTGGGCCGTAGCCTGAGGCCCGAGGATTTTCACCCATGACTCGCGAAACCAAGATCGGGCTGCTCGTCGGCCTCGCATTCATCATCGTCATCGGCATCCTGCTCTCAGAGCACCTGACGACGACCACCGAGCGGCCGATGGCGCCGCTCGCCGAGGCCGGTCATGGCGTGCGTGAAGGCGTGACCGCCCCGGGCACCCAGGGCCTCGACCAGCCTGTCGCCCCGCGTCCGGCCGAACCGCGTCAGCAGATCCCGATCGCCCGCGAGATCACCCCGCCGCAGCCCGGCCCGGCGCCGCAGGTGACGATCGGCGGCCCGACCGACCCGCAGCCCAACGGCCAGCAAACGATCATCGTCCGCGGTGAGACCCCGGCGCCGGCGCAGACCGTCGATCAGCCGATACTCCCGCAGAACACCGACGTCGGCCCGATTATCACCAAGAACCAGCCCACCCATGATCCGTTCGCCAACGACCCGGTGATGAAAGCCGCCGCCGAGCGCGGCCAGCCGATGGTCCCGATCGATCCGAAGAAAAGCGCCGAGGCAATGGCGCTGGCGGTCAAGGCCAAGGAATACAAGGCCCAGCCCGGCGACACGCTCTCCCGCATCGCCGCATTGCTGCCCGGGGGCAGCACCAAGGCCAATCGCGACGCGATCGTCAAACTGAACCCGACGCTCCAAAAGGATCCGAACAAGATCATCTCCGGGCGCATGTACCTGCTTCCCACCGAAAACGCAGGCAACGCGAAGGCAGCGGTGGACAGCAAGGAGCAACTCGTCAAGGCCGACGCGCTGCCCAAGCCCGAAGTGAAACCGCCGGAGCCGAAGCCCGACGCCAAGCCCGAAGACAAGTCGACCGCCACCCGCGTCTACGTCGTCAAGGCCGGCGACACGCTCACCAAGATCGCCACCGCTGAACTCGGCTCCAAAGCCGAAGTCGGCACCATCCGCAAGCTCAATGAAGACGTTCTCAAGGGCGGCGACGCGATCAAGGTCGACATGAAGCTCAAACTTCCCGCCAAACAGGTGGCAAAGGGGTGAGGCAAGGAGGCAAGGAGGAGTCGCCCACTCCGCCTTCATCCCCTCATTGCCTCTTTGCCTCATTGCCTCTATGCCTCCCGCTAGAAACCATGCTCAAACTCCTCGCCTGCATCCTCTGTGCGTTCGCGATCGCCGGCGGCCTGCTGCACATGCGGCAGCAGCGCAACCAGATCTACTACCAGGTCAATCAGTCGCACCGCCGATTGCAGAATCTGCAGATCGAGTTGTGGAACCAGCAACTGCAAGTCGCGATCTACACCGCCCCGAACGCAATCGAGAGCACCGTCGGCGCGCACAAACTGAAGCTCATCCCCGCCACGCCCGAACAAGGCACGCCCCCGACCGATCCCGCCGACCATTCCGGCGACGCGGAGTAATGGATGGGTGAAGTGCCCCTGACGACGAGAATGGCAGCCTTCTTCGTCAGTCGTCACTCGGGTTTCCCCGGCATCTTGGACGAGCCGCTCGCGTCACTTACGATCCGCGTCCTATGCCAACGCTCCTCGATCCCCCGCTGCGGTCGTCCCCGATCATCACCCGTCATCCCGCCAACCCGACTATGAAACCGACGACGGCTTCAGCACGCAGGTGATCTTCCCGACCGGCATGACCTCGTCGCCGCCTGCGAGCCGGTGTAGCCGGCGTGCTTGGGCGCGGGACGTCCCTGCCGTCCCGTAAACAATGCCTTCTGGAGCAGCCGGGAGCACCCGCGACAATAATTCATAGCCGCGGCCCGGCGTGGTCGAAAGAAGAGTCAAGATGAGGGCTCTCTATGCCGTGTGACGACCCCCACTGTCCGTTCCTTAATCGTGACGACGCCCGCTGTGCCGAACAGTTCCACGTCACCCATTTGCGACATGCATTCGGGTATTGTTTCAGCAACTACAAGGCGTGCCCGATGTACCTTGAGCTGCTCGTCGAACGCCGGGTAAAGCAAGTGCAGGCGGCGCATGTCACGACCCATTCCAACCTCGTCCAGGTCCAGGTCCGTCGCTCGAGCGGCGCCGCCGCCTGACGAACTGCGGCCGCTGCTGGTTTATCTCAATACCGAGCGCGGACTCGCCCGAAACACCCTCGACGCTTACCGCCGCGACCTGACCGACCTGCACCGGCATCTCGAGAAGCAGGCCAAATCCCTCGAACGCGCGTCCGCCGACGACTTACGCGGCTACCTGCAGGACCAGACGCGCAAGAAACAATCGACCAAGACCGTCGCCCGGCGTCTGGCGGCCATCCGCACCTATCTCCGCTTCTGCGAGACGATGGGCGTCGACAAGCAGCACATCCTCACGCAACTCGAGCGCCCCAAGCCCGAGCGCGATTTGCCGAAGATCCTGAACACCGAGCAGGTGAACCGCCTGATCGCCGCGCCGGACCCCGAGGACACCAAGTTTTTCAACCGCGATGTGGCGATCCTCGAACTGCTCTACGCCTCTGGCCTGCGCGCGACCGAATTGTGTACGCTGAAGCTCAACGACCTGAACCTGCAGGTCGGCGCGCTGCGCGTCTTCGGCAAAGGCTCGAAGGAGCGCGTCGTGCCGATGGGCCGCGCCGCAGTCGACGCGATCGCGCGATACCTGCAGGAATCGCGCCCCCTGCTGCTCAGGGAACGCAAGAGCGACCTCGTCTTCCTCTCGCGCAGCGGCAAGCCGTTCGACCGCATCTCGCTGTGGATGCTCGTCAGCAAGTACGGACGCAAATGCGGCATCCTCAATGAAGTGAGCCCGCACACGCTCCGCCACTGTTTCGCCACCCACCTCATCGGCGGCGGCGCTGACCTGCGCGTGGTGCAGGAACTGCTCGGCCACAGCGACGTCGCCACCACACAGATCTACACCCACGTCGACACCGCCCGGCTGCGCATGATCCACAAGCGCTTTCACCCGCGCGGATAGAGTTGATAGTTGATAGTCGATAGTTAATAGTTGATCGCCAACCGTGTACGGCTATCAACTATTGACTATCAACTATTAACTCTTTCCCCATCAAAATCGTCCTCACCGGCGGGCCTGGGGCGGGCAAATCGGTCATTACGCGAACGCTCGCCGAGCGGTTTGCGGATCGGCTCGTGCGCGTTCCCGAAGCGGCGACCGCGACCTATTCCAGCCTCGGCACGCGCTGGGACAAGCTCGACCTCGACGGCCGCCGGCACGTTCAGCGGATGATCTATCTGCACCAGGTCGCGCAGGAAGACCAGTACGCCCGCGACCACGCCGGAAAGGTGCTGCTGCTCGACCGCGGGACCATCGACGGTGCCGCGTATTGGCCGGACGGTGCCGAGGCCTACTGGCTCGACCTCGGCACCACGCATGAACAGGAGCTGTCGCGGTACACCACTGTGCTCTGGCTCGAGACCGCCGCCGCGCTGGGCATTTATGATGGCGAGGCGAGCAACGAAGTCCGCTTCGAGGACGCCGCCGGCGCAGTCGCGTCCGGCCGTACGTTGCTGCGCCTGTGGACCGGACATCCCAATCTCCACCACGTCGGCGCGTTCGTCAGCGTCGACGACAAGATCGCCGCCGTCATCGAGACGCTGGCGGCGAGCCTCGGGCTGAACAAATAGCGCGGATGCCGGTATAATCGGGATTCATGGACGCGAAGATCGAAGTCAACCGAACTGCCATCCTGCGGATCGCCGCCCGACACGGTGCCGGAAACGTGCGTCTGTTCGGTTCGCGCGCCCGCAATTCAGCCCGGCCGGACAGCGATGCCGATTTTCTCGTCGACCTCGTCGGCGAACCGTCGCCGTGGTTTCCTGGCGGTCTGATTGCTGATGTGCAGAACCTGTTGAATTGCCCTGTCGACGTCGGACTTCAATCGGAACTTCACCCGCTCGTTCGCGAGCAGGTTCTCCGTGAGGCGCAGCCGCTATGAGTGGTTCGACGACCGACGCACTGTACCTTGCCGAACTGCTGGACGCCGTGAAACGGATGCAAAGCCGTGCCTGACCTCGTTGACGCTTTACACACCCACTTCGGACTCGACGCGTTCCGCCCGATGCAGCGGGAGGTGATCGAGGACGTTCTCAACGGCCGCGACGTGGTGTGCGTGATGCCGACGGGGGCGGGCAAGTCGCTGTGCTACCAACTGCCGGCCGTCGTGCAGGGCGGGCTTACGGTCGTGGTGTCACCGCTGATCTCGTTGATGCAGGACCAGGTTCGCCAACTGCACGAGCGCGCCATCCCGGCGGCGTTTCTCAACTCTTCGCAGAATGCCGGCGTGCAGCGCGAAGTGATGGCGGAGGTATCGAGCAATTTCAGCGGCCTGCTTTACGTCGCGCCAGAGCGGTTTTTTGCCGCTGGTTTCCTCGACTGGCTCGGCGGGCTTGAGGTCCGGCTGCTGGCGGTCGATGAGGCGCACTGCGTCAGCCAGTGGGGACACGATTTCCGCCCGGAATACTCGCGACTGGGCGAGGTGCGGCAACGGCTCGGCGAGCCCATCACCATCGCGCTTACCGCAACTGCCACCGACGACGTCCGTGAGGACATCGTCCACATGCTGCACCTGCACGAGCCGAACATCGTCGTCACCGGCTTCGATCGCCAGAACCTCTCGTATGAGGCCCGCTGCGTCAACAAGACGCGTGAGAAGGACGACGTCCTCAACGAGTTGATCAAGAAGCAGCCGCCCGACGCGAGCGGACTCGTGTACTGCGCGACACGCAAGAACGTCGACCAGCTTTCCATCGAACTCAAGCGGCAGTTCCCAGCGCGCATGGTGATCCCCTATCACGCGGGGATGCCGCAGGAGCAACGTCACCGCAACCAGGGCCTGTTCATGCAGACGCCCGGCGCGGTCACCGTGGCGACCAACGCGTTCGGCATGGGCATCAACAAGCCCGACATCCGCTTCGTCATTCACTACGACATCACCGGCACGCTCGAGGCCTACTACCAGGAGGCCGGGCGCGCCGGGCGCGACCTGGTGCCATCGACGTGTACGCTGATCTACCACTTTCAGGACCGGCTCACGCAGGAATTTTTCATCGGCAAGATCGGCGAAGAAGCCCGCGAAGAGGTCGAGCCGGGGTGGATCGACCAACTGAAGGAGCGCGCCACCGCCAAGCTCGATTTGATGACCCGCTACGCGCGCAGCGCGCGCTGCCGGCGGCAGCAGATCCTCGACTACTTCGGCGACCTGGCGCCGGTCGAAAACTGCACCTGCAACGTCTGTCGCGGCGATCTCGACGAAGGCGACGTCAGCGAAGCGACCACCGTGCTCATCCGCCAACTGCTCAGCGCCGTGGCGCGAATGAACGGCAAGTTCGGTCTCGGCGCTGTCGCCGAAGTGCTCTCCGGCACCGAGAGCGAGCGCACGCAGCGCTGGCGTCTCCACGAACTGACGGTGTTCGGACTGCTCAAGCACCACCCGAACAAGGACCTCGTGCAGATGCTGCACCGGATCGTCGAGGCGGGCTTGGCGCGGCTGGTCGACCCCGACGGCGCGCGGCGCCCGGTGATCGAGATGACGCCCGCCGGCGCCAAGGTGATGAAGGCGCAGGCGCCGCCGCCGGGTGTACTGGCGTCGATCGTGCCGCAGCAGAAGGAGGCCGCGGCGTGAACAGACGGCCGATCATCGGCATCATCGGCGGGATCGGGTC
>JBBRFH010000015.1:0-21921 GCA_038224615.1 Tepidisphaerales bacterium | reverse complement strand
GCGGTACATGCACGCCGGGTGCGGGATGACGCCGCCTTCGCCGCCGAGCAGGCGCGCGTCGATCGTGGCGTGGTCGGGCGGGTAGTTGACGTTGCCGATGTGAACGCCGAACGGGTCGATCAGTTCGACGCTGCCGCCGAGCAGGATGACGTCCGGGTTCTCGTGCAGGAACGCCAACTGCTTCTCGAAGCGCGTCGGCACGGAGATGTCATCGGCGTCCATCCGCGCCACGATCGGCGCCCGGCAGGCGACCAAGGCCTCGTTCAGCGAGACGGTCAGGCCCTTGTTCGGACGCGAGATGATACGGAAGCGCGAATCGCGCTGCTCATACTCGCGCAGGATCGACAGCGTCGTATCCTTCGAGCCGTCGTCGACGATGACGAGCTCGAAGTCGCCAAACGTCTGCGCGACGATCGAGTCGATCGCGTGGCGCAGATAGCGCTCGGCGTTGTAGGCGCTCATGACGACTGAGACCGCGGGCGTGCTCATGCCATCGCCTCCTCTCGCCTGGGTGCCGGCGCGGTCAGGTAGGTGGTGGACCGCGGGACGAAAAACTCGCGCGGCCACTGCCTGGTGAGGCGATTTCGGTAGATGCCGCGCAGCTTCTTGAAGCGGTAGAGCCAGAAGTAATTGCGGCCTTGCCTGAACTGGCGATCGCTGATTAGGCCGAGCGCGTGAGCCTTGGTCCACACGCTCAGTCCCTCACGCCATGACTGGCGCGTGCCCAGTCGCTCGGCCGACTGGAAAAACATCCCTGCGAACATCGCGCGCCGCACGGCGGTGAGTTGGCCGGCGGCTTCGACGGTCTTGAGCACGTGCTCGTTGGTTTTCACGCGCGCGTGCAGCATCTGCGGCTTCATCGTGTTCTTGCCGATCGACTCGCGTTCCGATTCGGCCTGTCGCCAGAAGTGATCGACGACGCCGGTGCGGACATACTTCATCCGCCGAAGCAGCGCGCGGATGTGAAACTCCCAGTCCTGTCCGACCGGCACGTCTTCCGGCCACGGCAGCAGGGCCGTGAGCGATTCGCGCTTCCAGATCGGCGACGTCGTCTGCCACGGCACGTCGAGCTTGAGAAACCGGTCCAGGTCGTCTTCGGGCGTTGCCACGTTCCAGAGCACGCCCCGATCGCCGGGCGTTTTGCCGAAGCACTCGCACGGGAAAACCGCGAAGTCCATCGACGGATCGGCGTTCATCACCGGCACGCGCTGCTCAAGCGCGTGGGCTGAGAGCAGGTCATCGCTATCGAGCAGGATCAGGTACTGCCCGCGCGATTCTTCGATCCCGATGTTCCGCGCCGCCTGCGCCCCGTAGCGCGGCCGCGAGACGTGCATGAAGCGAATGCGGGGTTCTTCGAGCACGATCTGCTGCAGGTGCAGAAGCGTGTCATCAGTTGAGTTGTCATCGACGACAATCGCTTCCCAGTCTCCCAGCGTCTGCGCCCGAACCGACGCCAACGTCTGCATCAGCAGCTCGGCCCGGTCCTTGGTGGGGATGATGATGGAAACGGAAGGCGAAGGCATAGGAGACAAGCGTCAGGAGACAGGAGACAGGCGAGGAGGACGGCGTTGCTCCTGTCTCCTGTCTTCTGTCTTCTCACTTCAGTTGCTCCACACGCACGGCAGCACCAGCGTGCTTTGTTTGCCGTTGGGGATCTTGCCGGTGCCGAAGACGTCGCAAAAAACGACCTCGACCTGGCCGGCACGTTCGACGCGCTCGATGATGTTGTAGCCGTCGGCCAGCACGAGATCGATCGTGTAGCTCGCCGGGGCCAGCGGCAAGGTCGGAATTTCGCAGTTGAGCGTCATCTCGTTGGCACCGCGGAAGGTCATGCCCTTGTGGTACTCGGTGTGGAACAGCGCGACGCGCTGCCCGCGTGAGTTGTTCAGCCCGATGCCCAGCGTGAGATTGCCGGGGATGTCGGCGAAGTCGCGCATTGTCACATCGAAGGTGACCTTTTGCCCCGACGGGATCGTTACGCTCTCGCCGTTCTCGGTGCGGATGTGCAGTTCGTGGAAGATTGGCGAATGCGGCTCTTTCTGCGAGCGCGGCTTCTTGTGCAGCGGAAGGCTGTCGCCGGCGGCGGCTTCATCGAGGTAGCTGCGGACGCCTTCATCAACGGTCATCTTCGGCGTCGGCTTGCCCTTCTTCATGTGGATGACGGTCGTACACAACGACGCGATTGCGTCCATGGAGTGGCTGACGAACAGGATCGTGCGCCCCTGGCGCATGACGTCGTTCATCTTGCCCAGGCACTTCTGCTGAAACTGCTGATCGCCGACCGCCAGCACTTCGTCAACGATCATGATCTCCGGATCGAGGTGGGCCGCGACGCTGAACGCGAGGCGCACGTACATGCCCGAGCTGTAGCGCTTCACCGGGGTGTCGAGAAACTTGCCGACCTCGCTGAAATCGACGATCTGGTCGAAGCGCTGCTTAATCTCGGTGCGCTTCATCCCGAGGATCGCACCGTTGAGGAAGATGTTTTCGCGGCCGGTGAGTTCGGGGTGGAAACCGGTGCCCACTTCCAGCAGCGAGCTGACGCGGCCGCGGAGGGTGACCGAGCCGCTGGTTGGCTCGACGATGCGCGACAGCACCTTCAGCAGCGTCGACTTGCCCGCGCCGTTGCGGCCGATGAGCCCGATGACCTCGCCGCGCTGCACGTCGAACGAGACGTCATCGAGCGCCCAGAAAACGTCTTCGCCTTCGGCGTAATCCTCGTTGAACTTCCGCAGCCGCTTGAGCGGGTGGTGCAGGAAGTCCGACGCGATCGCTTTGAACGACTCCGCCTTGTGCTGCACGCCCAGGCGATACGCCTTGTGGATGTTTTCGATGCTGATGGCTGGTTTCATTGTTGATGAGGCAATGAGGCATTGAGGCACAGAGGCACAGAGGGAGAAATCTGAAGCGAGATTCCCTCATTGCCTCTTTGCCTCATTGCCTCCGTGCCTTCCTTTATGCGATATCCGCGAACCGGCGCTCGACGCGCTTGAAATAGAACAGGCCGAGCACGAACAAGACGCAGCAGAGCACGATCGAGCTGCCGAGCTGGATGAAGTTCCATGGCTCGCCGAGGATCGCCGCGCGGAAGCTGTGGATGATGCCGGCGAACGGGTTGAGCGCGAGCCAGTTGCGGTAGTCGCTGACCGTGCCGTCCTTGTGCTTGAAGATGAAAAGGGTCTGCGGGTAGACGACGGCGGTCAGCCAGATGCCGAGCTGGGTGATGAACGGGATGATGAACCGCAGATCGCGGAACATCACAGTCAATGCCGACAGCAGGTACGCCGTGCCCGTCGCGGCGATGACCAGCAGGAGCAGCAGCGGGGGCACGAAGACCACCTGCCAACTGGGGACGAACTGTCCGTGGGTCTTGACCCAGAAGAACAGCAACATGCCGATGAACACCAGCGACGAGAAGAACATGTCGACCATCGCCGACCCGATCATCGACGTCGGGATGAACAGCCGGGGCAGGTAGATTTTGGTGAGCAACGCCTGGTTGTTGACCAGCGACATGCCCCCGCCGTTGATGGCGGCCTGCAGGAACAGCCACGGGAGAAGTCCGGCGTAGACGTAGACCGGGTAGGGCACGCCTTCGACGGTCCGGTTGGCAAAGCCGGCGAGAATGCCGACCACCGAGTAGATGATCACGCTCACCAGCGGCACGACGATGGCCCAGGCGGACCCGAAGATCGCCTGCTTGTACTTGACCTTCACGTCGCGCCAGATCAGGAAAAACAACAGCTCGCGGCGGCTGAGGAGTTCGGCCCAGTCGATGCCGATCCAGCCCTTGCGGGGACGGATGACGGTTTCGATGTAAGCCGGCTCTACCTCAGTGGCCGAGGCGGGAGTAACGACAGAGGTTGATACGCTTGCGCTCATACTTAGCTGCGACATTCTTATCCACCCGGCATAGACCGCACAACCCGCCCACCCTCACGGAGTGGAAAACGCGCACACACGCGCAGGGAGGCCGGTACCGGGTTTATCGTCCGCAAATTCGTCAGGGTTGAGCAACAGCGAGCATTAGCGGCAGGAGCGTCGCCAACGGGTTCCACGCCAGTAAAGTGCCCCACCACAAGGCTTTATCGGACCGCCGGAGCATCTCCATAAGGACCAGCATCACGCCCAGGAGGGCGAGTGAAATGCCTGCCGCAGCGAGGTGATCGCCCCGGCCGGAGGCGCCCAAGGCCCATCCCTGCAGCCAGAGCATCCCCCCGAAAATGAGCCACCACGATTGTCGTGCGGGCAGGCGGAGGGCGTCAGGGGGCGTGGTGACGAGCAGAACCGCGAACGCTGCCAGCGCCGCGATGAACAGGGTCAGGCCCATCCAGAAGACGGTCCGATAACCGATCAGGAAGCACCAGCCGGGCTGCCCGAGCAGGAGCAGCAAGGTCAGCACTGCCCAGATTCGGAAGCGGGCGGGACGGCCGGGTCGGAAGCGCGCGGTTGTCATCCTGAGGTACTCCGAAGGATCTGCTGGCAACGTAAAGGCCCAGTACGGTGCCAGTAGATCCTTCGGAGTACCTCAGGATGACGAGACGGCACATCGAGCGATAAGCGCGATTGAAATCGGCTCTAGTGCGATTCAATCTTCTTCAGCAGGTCGTGTGCCTGTCCCTGCGGGTTCGTCCGCTTCACGGGCGGCGCTGGTGGCGTGGTGTCAGCGGGCGCGGGTGCCGGCGTCGGGATGGCGACGGACGGAGTGGGCGGGGCGACTCCGACATTGCGGTCGTTTGGAAGGGTGATCTTCTGAACGCCGCGCATCACCACCAGGGTGTCGTCGCGGGCATACGCCAATTGGATTGATTCCTGCGGGCTGGGCTGGGCCTTGAGTTCGAGCGGACCGGCTTCGAGCACGATGTCGCCCACCTTCAGCCCGTACTTCTTCTCCAGCGCGCTGCCCGGCGTGATCGATTTGACCAGCAGGCCCTTGGGCGCGTCCTCAAAGCTAATCGCCGCGGTGACGGCCGCACCTTGTTCATCGCGACCGGAGACCTTGTTGACGATCTCCTCCGAATGCTTTTTGGCCTCCAGGCTCGTTTGCGCCGATCCGCCCTCGCCCCACATCATGTAGAAAATGATGGCCCCGCACAGAAGCAGCCCGACAAGTCCGAATCCCGCGCCTCTCATGATGCACCTCGTGTCCTACGCCTGGTAGACGCCTCTCCGGCGCCGCGACTCACAGCACTCTTTGGATCTTCAGCGCCTCGCGCTGGGTCAGCTTGATCGTCAGGATGCGATCGAGCCGGGTGATCTTGATCAACTGCATCAGCTTTTCGCCGACCCCGCACAGAATGAACTTGCTGTGCTTGAGCGTCGAGAGCTTTTTGTTCATCGTCAGCACAATGCCGATCGCCTGGCTGCTGATGTACTGGACCTTCTCGAAGTCCATGATAATCATACGCTTGTCCTGCTCGTCGACGAGATGATAAAGTGCCTGGCCCGTCTGTTCGAGTTGGATCGGGTCCATGAGCGATGGCGCACGGAATTCGATGACCGTCCAGTCTTCGACCGTCGTGACGATAAAAGGCAGTTGCACCGCATCGGACTGCTGTTGACTCATCGCCCGGCGATTGTGGGGGAAACCCCACGCCGGAGCAACAGCAAAAGCGAACCGCGCGGCGATTGTGTCGCGGGCTCGACCGCCCAGCGGGCATCCACCGGGACCGTCGGCCTGTTGGCAACCGCGTGATCCACTCTATGATCGACGCCTTCCCGACGAGCGGACGCGGGCGATAGGATTCCCCCCCGAGCAAATCCGCACCGGCCCTCTGCTTATGCTCGCCATGGTGGCAACGTCGGCGGCAGGACGAGTCTTCGCCGGCGGTCGGACCATTGTTTAGGATTTGCCCATGCCCGCCAGTTTTCTTGGCATCGACGCGACGACTTTCCTGTTCTGGTCGATCTTCCACGTCATCCTTTTGATCGCCATCTACATCGACCTGTTTCTCCTGAACAAGGAAAACCTCAACAACAACATGAGGCTGAACCTGTTCACGGTCGCCATGTGGGTGTCGGCCGGCCTCGGATTCGGCGCGCTGGTGTGGAAGTACAAGGGGCCTGAAGGGGCGATGAACTACTGGACCGGCTACCTGCTGGAGCAGTCGCTGTCGGTCGATAACCTGTTCGTCTTTCTCGTGCTGTTTCGGTATTTCAAAGTTGTGAGTGAGAACCAGCGGCGGGCGCTGGTGTGGGGGATTCTCGCCGCCATTGTGATGCGCGGCATCTTCATCTTTGCCGGCGTAGCGCTGGTAAGCAGGTTTTCCTGGCTGCTGTATCCGCTGGGCGTGTTCCTGGTCTACACCGGCATCCGGCTCCTCCGGGCCGGCTCGGACGATCACGTTGATCCCGAGTCCAACCCCGCGCTGCGATTCTGCCGCAGATTCTTGCCCGTGACGAAGGATTACGTCGGCACTCATTTCACGGCACGCATCGATGGGAAGTTCTACTTCACGCCGCTGTTCGTCGTGCTGCTGGTGATCAACTTCACCGACGTCATGTTCGCGACCGACTCAATCCCCGCGATCATCGGCGTCACGACCGACCCGTTCATCGTCTACACCAGCAACATCTTCGCCGTCTGCGGACTGCGGGCGCTGTACTTCGCGCTCTCGGGGCTCTTCGACGTCTTCCACCTGCTCAAGTACGGATTGGCGCTCGTGCTCACGTTTATCGGTGTGAAAATGCTGGTTGAATACCCCGTCCACGAGTACCTGCACGTCGAAAAGACAATGCTTACGGTCATCTCTCTGACGGTGGTGGTTGGCACACTGCTGGCGAGTGTGCTGCTGTCATTGGTGATCAAGAAGAAAAGTGATCCCGGAGCCGATGCCGTGCCCAAAGCGTGAAATAGCGAAGGGGGGGGCGCCGTTCATGAGTTCTCGCGGCGTGGTCATCTGGTCCACGCTAAGCAAAAAAACAAAAGGAGCGCGGGCGAGACGCCCGACGCCACATCAAACAGGTGCGGCCGGCCCGACGCTTGCGCGCCGGGCCGGCCGTTTTGTTCTGCGAATCCTTTCGCAACCGTCCCTGCAATCGTCACTGCCGCGTGCGATCAACGACGTCGAACGACGTCGGATCACGCAGCCATTGTTCCAAAAACTCCGCCAGTCCGTCATCGACGTTGCGCCCGATGACGAGGTTGGCGGCTGCCTTCAACTCGGCCCGGCCGTTGCCCATCGCGACGCCGAGCTTGGCGTGGCGGATCATCGGCAGGTCATTCGTGTCGTCGCCGATCGTGATGATTCTGTCGTGACCGATGCCGTACATGTCGGCCACGCGCTTGAGGCCCTGCCACTTGTTCACGTGCGGGTCGAACATCTCCAGTATCTCGACGGCGTCCTCGGGGACGATGATGCCGTGGAGATAGGCCCGCTTCCCGAACGCCTGGTTCACCGCCGTCCGAATCTCCGCTGCGACGGCAAAATTCGTCACCGTGCTCACCCGCAGGGTGTGAGCGTGATCCTGCTTCCCAAGCTGCGGCCTTCGCTCGACGACCTGACCTGTGAGCCCGATCCATTTGCTCAAAGATTCGTGTACCTCGCGTCCTTGCGAGATGAGGTAGTCGATGCCGGTCTCGTGCCGATCCACCATCGCAACCGCCGCGATGCCGACCGACTCGATCACGCTGCACAGTTCACTTGCGAGCGTCGGCGACATCGTCGAGCGATGCAGCCACTTGCCGGTCTTCGTATCGCACACCACCGCGCCGCTGACGAGCACCGCCGTCTCGTGATGCCGTACCTCGTCGAAGACCATTTTGGCTTCGACGTAGTTGCGACCCGTCGCAAACGCCACCCGGTGCCCCGCCGCCAGTACTGCATGTACTGCGGCGGTGGTACGGGCCCGCAACTCGCCTCGCGGCGCCAACAGGGTGCCGTCCAAGTCGATCCCGAACAGGTATTGCGTTCCCACGTTCGACATCGCTCACTGCACCTGAAAAACGAGGATAGGGAAGTTTACAAAGGACACGAATTTTCTTTCCGCAAGTGACTACTTATCCACAATCGCCTGCGTCACGGGTTCGGGCAGGCCCAACCCATTGCGGATGATCAGCGCCAACACGACCAGCGGCAACAACCGGCTAAGGAGCATAAGGACGCAGAGGAGGAACAGGCCCGGTCCGGTGATCGAGAGGGGGTCGTGCGACAGGCCCACGCCCATCGCGGCGCTGACGGCGATCATCACCACGCGGTCGGCGGGGAGCTGAAGCTCACTCTGCAGCAGGACGATCAGTCCGAGCAGCAGCACGCCGGCCTGTACCGCGACGCCGATCAGGATCGGGCGTAGCAGCCGCCCCCGGAACGTCGCCAGATAGCCGACGCCCATTCCGCCGGCCGTGCCCGCAGCGCCCGAGCCGACCAGGACGATCGCAATCACCCACCAGACGAGCCCGCGCGGCCAGCCGGAGGCAAATTCGATCGGGATGCCATACGCGCGGGCCGACAGCACGATCGCGCTGGCCCGCGCGGGGCTGGGAAACGGCACTGAATCCCCGACACGAACCGCATCGGGAATCAACAGCCACGCCATCAAGGTTCCCACGATGTAGACCACGCCCGCGAGCGCCACCGCGCGGCGAACGTGTGAGGTGATCGGCGCCTCGTGCGCGATCCAGTCCTTCAACTCCAGTACGAACACCGCGCCGAGCGATCCGACCAGGCTCAGCGGAATCAGCGCCAGCAGCAGCGCGGGATCATTGGCAGTGGGGAAGGCGCCGAACGTCAGTCCCGAGCATCCGATTGCTGCGATGCCGCGGAACGCCGCGTAAGCGAGGCCGTCGCCGTGGCTGATTGTCGTAGCGCCGACAACTGCGGCGAGTCCGATCATCAGCAGCGAGGTCAATGCGATGCGGCTGTCACTGTGCCGCAGGCCGAGCAGTCGCGCCGTGAGCACGCCGCCCCCGATGAGGCTCAGCAGCACGCCGAGCAGCGTCTGCAGCGCGAGGACAATCTGTACGATCGTCGAGAACTCATGCGGCCGGGCAAAGCCCATCGTGAAGCCGGTCAGCGTCGCGGCGTTGATGCTGACGAAAACGGCGCGATCGAAGCTGACGAGGTTGCGCGCCGCCAGCGCCCCGTCCATCCGCAGCACCAAGAAGCCGAGCACGATCATCAACCCCCACGACGCCGCCAGCCATCGGACGAGCGAAATACTGCGGGCGCTGATGGGGGCGAGTGGCTTCATTGAACGCGAGCTACTTCTTATAGACGGTCGCCGGGTCGAAGACCTTTACGCCGTCGATCTTCCAGTCGTCGGACGAGGGTTCGTAGACGCGGTAGAAGCAGCTCTGGTAGCCGTCGTGACAGGCGGCGCCGGTCTGCTCGACGCTGAAGAGCAGGACATCTTTGTCGCAGTCGGTGCGGATCGACTTCACCTTCTGCAGGTGGCCGGACGTTTCGCCTTTGAGCCACAGCTTCTGTCGGCTGCGGCTCCAGTAGTGGGCGAAGCCGGTCTCGATCGTCTTCTCGACACTTACCTGGTTCATGAACGCGAACATGAGAATCTGCCCCGTCACATGATCCTGGATGATCGCAGGAATCAGGCCGTTGCTGTCGTATTTGAGTCCGTCGAGTTGCGCGTTCATGGTGGTTCCTGAGTTGATCGTCGATAGTTGATAGTCGATGGCAAATGCTTTCGCTATCGACTATTTGATTGGATTGATGGCCATCCCCGTGGCGAGCTTGGGATAGAAATAGGTGCTCTTTTGCGGCATGACTTCGCCTTGCACGCCGAGGTCTTCGAGGGCCTTGAGCGGGGTCGGGCGGAGCAGGATCGCCAGCGGGTACTTTTCGCCATCGGTCATCGAAGGCACCTGCGCCGGGTCGGCGGTGTACGCCAAGGCGATCTCGCCACCGGCTTTGAACGCCGGGCCGATGATCTCGTCGAGCAAATAGCGGCGGAGGATCGCGACGTCGAGCGATCGCCAGGCATCGGACTGCCCCGGCTCATAAATCTTCAGAATATCCTTGTCGAGCAAACGCAGCGTGTAGAGCTTGCGCGTCTTGCCGTCGAACAGCCCGAACGTGTTCGGCGCCGACTTCGTCAGTCCATCCGCGAACGATGTGATCGCATCCTCCGTGGCGGGCATTTCGTCGATCGCGAATTTGCCGGCCAGTTTCTGCTTCAAGGTCGCGAGGTCGAAGCCTTTCAGGCCGCCGACGATGCGGTGAGTCGGGAGGATGACACAGCCGTCGTCGTGCATGCTGACGAGCACGAACAGGCAGTAGTTGGCCGGATGATTCTCCGGCAGCGGGCCGCCGAGTTTGGCTTCGAGTTCCTTCTTGTAGCCCAGCGCGGTGGTGTAGCGGTGATGCCCGTCGGCGATGTAGACCTTGCGGCTTTTCATCGCGTCGACAACCCTCTGCTGAATGGACTGGTCGGCAATCTGCCAGATCTGGCTGACCACGCCGTCGAGCGTGCCCTGCGCCTGCGGGGCGCCGAGTCCTTTGTAGAGCAGGTCGTTCACTTCACCCTTTTCGTCCGGAAAGAGCCCGAAGATTGGCGAGAGTTGCACGCCGGTGGCACGCATGAGTTTCATGCGGTCTTCGATCGGGCCTTTGTACGTCTTCTCGTGCGGCACGACGTCGCTGGCCGCGGCGGGGGTGTTGAACTCCTCGAGCTTCACCAGCGCGATGAACCCGCGCCGGTTGTACGTCCGCCCGCGGATCGAGAAGACCTGCGTGTAGGCGTAGATGCCCGCTTCGTCGTCCTTGTGCAGCACGCCCTCGGCCAGCCACTGCGACAGAGTCGTGGCGGCCTTCTCGTATACCGCGTCCGGGCCGACAGTCTTGGGCGGCAGGTAGGGCAGGTCGATACCGACGATATTCTTGTTGCTCTTGGCCAGCAGCGCACTTTTGCCGGCCTCATCGAGCACGTCGTAAGGCGGTGCGATCACGGGCGAGAGATCGCTGTAACGAGAGGTCGAATAACGAATCGCCCGAAACGGCTTAATAACGGCCATCTGCGCGTGCTCCTGTGTGGAACGCCGAAAGATACGCGCAAGCGGCGTTTCCGCAATTCGTCAGAATGCGATCCACGAATCTGCACGAATTTCACGAATGAAATGCCGGAGCCACAGATGACACAGATAAACACAGATGAATTCCATTCTGTTTCTGGATCTGTGAAAATCTGTGCCCCATCTGTGGCAACTCTGTCCTTCTGATTCGTGTCCATTCGTGCAGATTCGTGGACCGTCTTATACTTGGTGCGAGCAGATGAGAGTGATCCTGGCGAATCCTCGCGGCTTTTGTGCCGGCGTGAACATGGCGATCGAAGTCGTCGACGAAGTGCTGCGCCGCAAGGGGCCGCCGGTGTATGTGTTCCATGAGATCGTGCATAACAAGCATGTCGTCGACGACTTCCGCGCGCGGGGCGTGACGTTTGTCGACACAATCGACGAGGTGCCCGAGGGCGGTCTCGTCGTCTACAGCGCCCATGGCGTGTCGCCGACGGTCCGCGACGCGTCGAAATCGCGGCATCTCTACGAGGTCGACGCGACCTGTCCGCTGGTACACAAGGTCCACGCGCAGGTGATCCGCTACGCCCGCGACGGCTACACGATCATCTTCATCGGCCATCACAATCACGACGAAGCGGTCGGAACTGTCGGCGAAGCGCCGGACAACATCGTCATCGTCGAATCGCCCGAAGAGGCCGAGCAACTGAGCTTCCCGCCCGGCACGAAGCTGGCGTACACCACGCAGACGACGCTCAGCATCAGCGATGCCACGCGCGTCATCGACGTGCTGAAGCGCAAGTTCACGGGCATCCGCTACCCGCAAAAGGAAGACATCTGCTACGCCACGACGAACCGCCAGAACGCGGTCAGCGAGTGGTCACCGGAGGTGGATGTCGTGCTGGTGATCGGCAGCCAGAATTCGAGCAACAGCAAACGACTGGTCGACCGTGCCGTCGAAGCCGGCAAACGCGGGTATCTCATCGACGACGTCCGCGAGCTTGATCCGGTGTGGCTCGACGGCGCCGAAGGCGTTCTGGTGACTGCTGGTGCTTCCGCGCCCGATCATCTCGTGAAGGCGCTGCTCGATCGTTTGCAGCAAGACTTCAGTGCGGTCATCGAGACGCGTACGCTCGTGGATGAAGACATCGACTTCGATTTGCCGAAGAGTGTGAAGCGGTTGACCGTACTGCGGTAAGCACGAATCAACGCGCCCTTGCGTGCAGGTCGTCATTCCGTGCGATGAGTGGCAATCTACGGTGCGGCGTTCGATGTCCAGACCGCGTAGGCATCGGGGTCGCCATCACCGCCGTATATCGCGAAGCCATTGGGACCGTCGCTGCGATCGATGATCCGCCCGCCGAATCTCCCGTGTCCGCATGTCACGTCGACGTCATGGCGTGCGGCGGCACTGCCGTCGCGGGTCAGGTCATTTCCGCAATACCTGATCGGGCGGTTACGTTTTTCGCCGTTCGCGGGGTGGTCGCACTGGCACTGGCCAGTGCGGGATGGGGCACTGTTACTCTACCTGAGTGTTGGCGGAACCCTGGTGGCGCACACGCTCTGGGTGCGAACCACCGCCATTCTTCCGGGCGCGGCAACGGCGGTCGTTTATTATTTGCAACTGCCGGTGGCTTTGGGGTTGTCATGGTTTTTCTGGGGGAGAAGATTACCTCGGTGCAAGCGACGTGTATCGTCTGTATGGCGCTGGGAAGTTGGTTCGGGTTGTGCTCTTCGCAAAAAATTAGTGCGCGTGTATGAATTTTGACCTGGATTCCCAAGAATGCACCCGTCACGTTTGTTCAGACTCCCGGTCCGGGCAAATCACCTAACTGGGTGGTCGCTCGTTGGGATAATTGGCGAAAGCTTCAGAATGATTCCCTTGCCTTGCCAGCCTACCTTACCGGGCCAACAGCGGCCTGTTCTTCGGGTACGCCTGATTGACTTCCTGCCACGCTTGCCAAGCAGCCTCCTGCAGAAAAGCCGCGTCCTCCTTGTTGACCTCCGCTTCACCGCGAATTACAGCGCAGTACGGATTTCCGACGGGCGACTCACCCGTGAGCGCGGCGAAGAAGACGCAGTTGCAGAGATACGCCCGGTGAAAGCCGGGATGGGTGCCGCCGGGATTCGACCACGAAAGTTCCGGGCGGGCTTTTTCCGCCATGAACCATGCTCTCCCGACAGGGATCACCGTTGCATTGAATTCTTTTGCAACCTGTAGAAACGGCTCGATTGCGTCGCCGTCCGCATCGCCGCCGAGTGCCGGTGCCAGCTTACCCCGTAAACGGGATGCGGCGGAGGTCATTGTCCCACCGGACGGAATAGCCGCGCCCGATGCCAAGGGGCACTTCACCCATGCCTTTCGCGTCGCCGCCTTGCGGTATGCCCGCGCCAGCCCAGCTTATCAGCGGATGACCCGCATTGTGGCCAGTTGTTTTCTCCCGAGTTTGCCGATGGCGCACTTTCGCCGGTAGTTTGGTTTATGAGTTTTCGGCATGAGTAGCGGTCACTAGAGCTGGCGTTATAATCACACCGTCCATCAAGTCAGTCACTCGAAAGAAGGATCGTGCTATGGCGAGCATCAAAATAGCATCACGTTCGACCGCTCTGTTAGTTGGGTTACTCTCGTTGGCCTGCGGTGCAGACGCATGGGGGCAGGCCAATGCCTTCAAGTGGCAGCAACGGCATGCCAAAGTCTTACCCACCGGCAACCTTGAATGGGCACCTCAACTTTTCGTCTTTGAGAAGGGGGCGTCCGTGCGCTATATCGACTTTGACGCTGGCGACGATGCCAAAGATGGCGCCACGCCGCAAGCCGCTTGGAAGCATCACCCGTGGGATGCGGACGCCACCGCCAGCGCCAAGGCCTGTAGCGGCATCCAAACCTATGTCTTCAAACGCGGCGTCGTTTACCGCGGGGCAATGAAAGCCAAAGAATCCGGCGAAAGCCGTAATCCCATTCGCCTCACCAGCGACCCATCATGGGGCATCGGCGAAGCCATGATCCTCGGCTCCACCCAGATCAAGGGTGGATGGAAAAAGGCCGACGCCGCCGAGGCTCCCGGCATGCCCGATCCTGAAAAGGTATGGTTCATCGACCTTGGCATAGACTACGACCCCGACGGTAATACCGCCGAACAGTCCTTCGCTGCCAAGTTCTCCTCGATGTGGCAGGTCGCGGGCGACAAGGTCGAGCGCCTGCATATTGCCCGCACCCCCAACTTCGACTTGTCCGACCCCAATAACCCCGTGAAGAACTGGCCCGTCTGGTCCGCTTACCAGAAGACGAACGGTTTTGGCAGCGGCGGCACCTTTACCGCACCTTTGCTCAAAGGCCTGGGTGACAAGGGCCTGCTCAACGGCGCGGCAATCTGGACAGAGACATCGTTCCTGATGGCCGCGGTTCATCGGGTCTCACCGAAAAACTGCAACCCTGCGGACGGCACGGTCCAATTCTCCGATGGCGGCGGTTCGGACTACAGCCGGACGGCGTCTGGACGGGTTCACTTCATGATCGAGAACGTTGCGAAATTCCTCGACGCCCCCGGCGAGTACTTCTTTGATGGCAACGGTCCCAAAGCCGGGCGTCTTTATCTGCGGCCACCTGGCGACACCGACCCCAATACCGTCGTCTATGAAGTAGCGCAGCGGCGCTTCCCCATCTGGATTCAAGACCAGCACGACATTACCGTCAGCGGACTGCACTTCCGTTACAACGATCCCAACGACGGCACCTATAGCTACCCCGCGCAGATCCGCTCCTCGGCGTGCGTGCGCATCATCGGCAACTGCACTAACATCACCGTAAGCAACTGCAAGTTTTATTATGTGGCCGATGCCGTCGTCGCGTTCCCCCGCCCTGAAAAGGTGGAGCCCCCGTCAGGCCCCTACAGCGTTTATAGCAAGGAAATCGGACCTTTTGCCAGTGACGTGATGGACAACATCATCGTCAGCGACAATGACGTCCAGCATGTTGAAAAATCCCACGCCATCTTCCTCGCCGGGTCCAGCGGCAGGTCAAAGGATGATGTCTATGGGAAACTCCTGCATGTTGAGGTAATGCGCAACCGCGTGATCGACACTGGTTTCCGCCCCGACGCCGGCTCGACCTCATCCATCCCGGCTATTTCCGTAGAGGATCCCGAGACCTGCGAGATCGCCGGCAACATCGTTGATACCAGTTGGGGCAACGGCATCTTCACGCACGGCGGGAAGGGCTCGGGAGCGCTGAGCGTGGTGCCGTTGACGCGAATGCTGGTGCATGACAACCAGATCGACAACACCATGCTCGGCTGCAACGACTACGGTGGCTTGGAGCACTTCCAAGGCGGCCCGATCTATATCTATAACAACATCAGCCGCAACTGCGTCGGCAACCGCGCCCTCGGCGGCGAACTGGGTTACAGCCTCTACCTCGACGGCGCGTTTAAGGTCTACAGCTTCAACAACATCATCGCCGGCCGGGTCGATCCCGAGCAGCCCGGGTACTACAACAACTGCGGCTATTTCATGGTCTTTGGCTTCATGGATCAACTCTTCAATAACACCATTTATCACTTCGACCGCGCCTTGGACGGCAGTTCGGGCAACCGCTCGAACATCCTGGGCAACCTGATGCTCGACTGCAGTAAGACGTTCATCGGCCAGAACCGCCCGGGCGATGTCTCCATGGCCGGCGGCGGCGACACCGGCGCCATGGGCCGACAGGGCATCCCCACCATGGCCTATGCCAACAACGTCTTCTTCGGCCAACCGAAGGGCAACAACGGGAAGAACGATGCGTTCGGTTACGTCGGCGGAACCAGCGGCGGCAGCGCCGGCGGGGGCGCACCGGTGCTTACCGGCGACACGCTGGAAGAACTCCGCGGCAAGCTTGAAGCCCAGAATTGTCGACTGGCTACCATCGGTTGGATGGCACCCGAGATGCCCCTCGTCGACCCGGCAAAGCAGGATTACCGGCCCGCCGCCACATCCGGCGCCAAGGATCGCGGCGTCAAGTACTTCGTTCCCTGGGCCCTCGGCCGCACTGTGGGCGAATGGAACTTCTACAAGAGCGCCTCGGCCCCGCAGACCGTCCTTGGCGAAAACTTCTACATGACCGACGAGTATGTCAACCGCGACATGTACTACTTCCTTCCCCGCAACGACCTGACCGTGTCGCAGTGTGCGGCCACAGACTATCAGCAAGGTAGCTTGGAGGATTGGATCGAGGGGGCACTCGCTTTTGACGGCGAGCGGATCGCGTCCATCTCCCAAGCCGAACTGACAAAGAACGTCGAATATAGCGGCCGTCGAGGCGGCGCACAGAACACCCTCGACGGCTCAAAGCGCGAGACGGTGGATATGGGCACCAACAACTTCCTGATCGAAACCGTCGTCAAGACCGACGCCGGCAGTACCAACGGCATCGTGGTCGGCAAGGGCACCGACACAGGTTATGAACTGGCCGTGGGCGCTGACGGCGCTGCCCGCCTGACACTTATGTCCGCGGGCGCCAAGGCCATCGTCGTTGGCACCGCCAAAATTAACGACGGCGCCTGGCACCACGTACTAACCGAGGTCGACCGCACTGCGGGCAAAGCCTCAATCTACATCGACGGCAAGCCGGCCGGCGAAGGGAAACTCGACCCCATCGCCAAGGATGCCTCGCTGGCCAATTCATCCGACTTCGTCGTGGGCAAGGGTCTCTCCGGCTCGCTGGATTTCCTCCGCGTCTGCCGTTCGACACTCACCGAGTCCAAAACGAGCATCGCCGAACTATACGCATGGGAATTCGACGGCCCGGCCTTGCGCGACTTCTGCGGTAACAAACCCACAGGCAAACGCGACGCCGGTGCCGTCGGCAGGGCGAAGTAGGCCGATCCGCCCTCGGCCGGCCCGCTCCCTGGAGTCGCCGTTAGCCATAGGTCGTCGACTACAACACGCGGCAAAGGCTTGCGGTAGGTCAGTGTCCGCCGAATGACATCGCAAACCCCTATATGCTCCGCAATGGCCAGACGAGCACGCCTCAGCCAGGAACTTCTGGATATAGAGGGCCGTCGGCTAACGCAATGGATTATGACCCCTTATCTGTCCATTCCGGTTGTTCGGTGTCCTACGGACTCACCCGTTTCCCGAGGATCGACAGACTGTATTCCTTGCCATCTATTTCGGCAACATTGGGAAGTTTGCCCCATTCCGCGAAACCAAATGTTCTGAACAATCGGATGCTCGGCTGGTTGTGAGAGAACACGAAGCCCACAACCGTCTTGATCCTCAGTTCCTTTGTCATCCCCAACGATTCCGCAAGTAGCGTCCTTCCAAGTCCCTTTCCCCGATGTTCGGGGGCAATGTAGATACTGACCTCGGCGGTGTGGTCATAGGCCGGCCTGCCGTAGAAGGACTGGAAGCTCACCCATGCGATGACTTTGTTGTCTTGTTCGTGGACCATGAGCGGGCGTTGATTGACAATATGTTGCTTGAACCATTCCATTCTCGACGCAACCGTCACCTCGACTGTATCGGCAGTGGATTGCCGAGTCGGAACGGTTGAGTTGTAGATGGATACGATTGCGGGCAGATCGTTCTCGGTTGCCACTCGCATATTTCTCTGGTCCTCTCTATTCACACATGTCCTGAATGCGGAACTGTTCCATCATATCTTCCTTCTGGCTAACGTCTGCGATGACGCGAAAGAAATCGCCATTCAAATCGCCGCTATTTCTTGTCGCTGCCAATTGCGTCGTTTGCTCTGCTCCATTCTTCTTTCAGGATTCCGTAGGTCTCAATGTTTTCCGGAGTATCCGGCGAACTACACACTGAAGCGCAACAACGGGCCGGCGATGGAGGACATCGCCGGCCCCTTGTTGCGCTTGAGTGTGTAATTCGCCGCATCCCCGCTTTGTTTGCCAGCGACAATCATCCGAGGCTTATAGCCGACTTTATTCCTCCCCGCGGTGGATGGACGCCTTTCCGAACCGATTCCTGATCGCATCGACGGCTTTATCCACTGTTCGTTGGCGCTCGTTCTGCTTCTGGGCGAACAGATGGAGTTGGGCTTCGCGGGTGAGGTGCCGCGCCTGCGTGCCGATGAGTCGCACGGGTCGGAAGTGCGCGTCGGCCCACTCGTCGAACATCGCGAGATGCGTGCCTCGTACGACGCCGCAGCCACCACCCCGCGTCCACCTTTGCCGCCGACAACGAGCGGCTTGCCGCACAGTTCGGGGGTGATAGCGCTGCTTGACGGATGCGAAGAAGGCGTCCATGTCGACGTGGAGGATGATGCGCGATCGGTCGATTAACGACCCGCATGGTGCCGCGCCGTGATGTGGTCGCCTCAGGGCGCGTCGTTTTCGTCGCGGATCAAGACATCGACACCGCCGCCCCCGCGCAGCGTGTCGCGGCCGCCGCCGCCGATGAGCGAGTCATCGCCGGTGCCGCCGTCGAGGTAGTCGCGGCCGGTGCCACCCTCGAGCGTATCGTTGCCCGCTTCGCCGTAGAAAATCTGTGGAACCTTCTCATCGCCGCTGAAGAACGGTTGGGTGCTCCAATCGTACAGATGATCATTCCCCGCGCCGCCATAGACGCGCGTGACGGGAATCGGCTGAACCTGAAATGAATAGAGCGCCGTCATGAGGTCGTCGTCTCCCGCGCCGGCCTCGATCCAGTCGCCGCCGGCCAGCGAGCGAATGGTGTCGTTGCCGTCACCGCCGGAGATCGTGGCGCGATGTCGGATGTTCTCAATGTGGTCGTCGCCGCGTCCGCCACTGATCGTCGCGGGAACGCCGTAGGGGATATCGCTGTTGATCTCGTCGTTGCCCGAGCCGCCTTCGATGCGGACGGAGGTCACGTCGTCGATCTGAAAGATGCGTCCCCAGTTGCCGCGGTATGCGCTCAGCAGCGTCAAGGGGTCTGCGATTGGCTCACTGCCCACGTGCAGCGTCATGCGGTCGTTGGAGCCAGTGCCGACGAGCGTAAAGTTGCCCGACGCGTCGATCCGCGCCGGCCCGGGCGCAGTGCCGGCGGTCGCGATGGCGGTGATCGTGTTGGCATCGGTGAGCGTATAGAGGATCTGGTCTCTGCCCAGGATTTGATTGAGCGAGCCCGCGTCCACCCGGCCGAAGGTTTCGTCGAAGCTGCCGTCGGCGTTGTAGCGGCGGGTGTCAAACCCGGTGCGTACGATGGCTTTGCCGTCCGACTGCACGACTATCGTGCCAGGTTTGCCCGAAACGAAGCCCGGCCAGGTGACTGAGCCACTGGCGTTGAACGCCCTGTCGAGCGCGCCGCCGTTGGTCAGCCGGGTCAAACGAACGCCGTCGGGCTGGTCGCCAGGAAGGTAAAAGGGCGCCAGCACGTAGACGCCGGATGCCGACGCCTCCACGCTCGGATTGTCCGAGAAGCGCGGCACCGCTGCATAGCCGCTGCTGCCGAAGGTGGGATCGAACGAACCGTCCGGCCGCAGCTTCAGGACCGAACTCGTCAGCCGCCGACGATAGAAGCGGTTGCCGACGACGAAGATGCTGCCGTCATCGGCGATGTCGAACCAGGACGATTCAAACCGGCTGACGCCGTGACGATCGTACAGCTCGACAACTCCATTGGTGCCGAAAATCGGGTCAGGGTTGCCTGTCGCATCAGAGCGAACGACGTCCACAAAGTAGGCATTCCTACGCGAACTGCGCGAGATGAAAGTCACGCGGCCGTCGTTGTCGAGCGTGGGGTTGTATAGCCGGCCGGCGACGACGTTCAGGGGTACCACGCCGCGCTTTCCGAAGGAGCGATCAAGCGCGCCGTCGACGCGGAACCGCGCGACGTACCATGGTCCCGCAGTATTGTAATCGTCGGAGAAAACGCCATTGCGCAACCCGAGTGCGTAATAGCGCCCGTCCGACCGTACCGAGATCGCGCGCACGCTGGAGAAGAACGAATCGACCGCGCCGATCCCGCCGAACGTGGTGTCGGCCGTCCCGCTGGCGTTGAAGCGGACGAAATCGGCGGCCACGCCCGGCAGGGTCGGGCGGTAGTACTGGCTCCTGATGGCCGCTAAAAATTTTCCATCAGGCGTCTGCACGAACTGGCTCACGCCGACGTTGTACAGCGGGTAGGGCGTGGAGGCGTTGCCATTGCGTCCGAACGATTCCACCGGATCCCCCGCGGCGAAGAACGTGCGGGGTTCGAGTGGGTCCAACACGGGTGAGTTATGGCGCATCGTCGTCATCCCTGAAAATGGTATCGATCCCGCCGCCACTGCGCATCGTGTCGCGGCCGGGGCCGCCGGTGAGGGTGTCGTTGGTGAGGCCGGAGCGGAGGTAGTCGTCGCCTTCGTCGCCGAAGACCTGGAAGGCGCTGAAGCCGCGTCCGCCTGAAGTTCCGATCTTGTCGTTTCCCCGACCGCCGCTGAGGGTGGAGATCGCGGGCAGACGGTCGCGGACGTTGTCGCCGTCGTTGCCTTCGACGGTGAAGCCTTCGCCGCTGGCTTCGATGTCGTCGTTACCGAGCCCGCCGGAGATGAGGACGCCGGGGGCGTCGGTGCTGGTGTCGATGCGATCGTTGCCGGCGGCGCCGATGACCGTTACGGGGAGCGTTCCGCGGACGTAGATGACATCGTCGCCACTGCCGCCGTCGACGACGATTCGCTGGACCTGCGCGGGGTCGTAGCGACGCGACCAGCCTTCGCGGGAAGGAATGATCAGTTCGACCGTGCCGTCCGGGGCGTACTGATAGACGTTGAGGTGATCGGCCTGCCGTGTGCCACGAAGGGTAAGCGTGCCGTCGGACGAAAGGGTGATTGGACCGACTTCATCACCGTTGAGTGCGGTGGCGTACATCTGGCCGCCGCTGGCACCGTAGAGGACGCCGTTGCGCCCGACGAGGTTGAGGGTGCCGGGGATGGTGGCCTCGGCAAAGGTCGAATCACGCGACCCGTCGGCGTTCAATCGCCTCCAGCGGTCGGTGAGCATCAGCAGTTTCCCATCGGGTTGCCGGTAAAGGCGGAGCGACGAGTATTGCGCGGGAAGCTCGAATTTGATCTTTCCCCCGCTCCCGAAGTTCAGATCGAACCCGCCGTTTCGGTCGAGCTTAAGCAGGTAGCTGCTTCGGCTCTGCGTCACGGGTGCGTGGACGAACAGGGCACCGTCCAGAACAGACAGGCCGCGGAACTGAAGATCGCTTCGCGCCGTGAGGTACCCGCTGCCGCCGAAGGTGGTGTCGAGCGTGCCGTCGGGCCTGAGCTTCCGGATCGAACGGATCGTGGCGGTGGCGACGCCGTTGCGGACGGGGCGGATCAGTTGGTACAGGTTGCCGCCGGCGTCATATGCCGTCTGGGCCACCAGGGCGCGGGCGGTCCGCAGCGGCAGCACGCCCGCGTCGGCAAAGGCGGTGTCGAGCGTGCCGGCGGCGCTGAAGCGGAGCATGACGTGCTCGCTATAGTCGTCGCGGCGGCTGGCGGTGAAGGTGACGGCACCGGTGCCATCAATGGTCGCGTCGTAGTTGCGGTATCCACGGAGTCCTGCGGCGTCGATCTTGGTGCGGCCGCGGCTGCCGAAGGTGCGGTCGAGTGAGCCGTTGGCGCGAACGCGGGCGATGTACCACTCGATCGGTGTCGTCGCGTCCTGGTCATCGACGTACCCGACGGCCCAGAAGCGGTCCCCGGCGATGGGCGCGGTGTCGCGGATGCCGCTGAAGAAGGTGTTGAGGATGCCGTCGCCGTCGAAGGTGGCGTCGAGCGTGCCGTCGGCGGCATTCACTCGGGCGATGCGCGCACCACTGGAGGTGAACATCAGCTTGCCGCTGGCGGTTTCGGCAAAGTCTACGGGTTGCCCGACCACCCGCGACCCGCGGAACTGCAAGAACCCGCCGACGCCGAACCGCTCAAACGGATCGCCCGCAGCAAAGTGCGTGCGCGGTTCGAGACGATCAATTTGGATCCCCTGCGACATGCTTCTCATCATCCCCAAAGACGCCTCGGCTTGCAAGCCGTT
>JBBRFH010000014.1:0-21977 GCA_038224615.1 Tepidisphaerales bacterium | reverse complement strand
ACGAGATCAAGTCTGCCCGTGCCCGCAAAGACCCGCAGGCCGCCGCCGCCGCCCGAATCAAGTACGAGCCGCTGCAGTCGAGGTTGCAGGACACGAATCTCACCGTCAGCGCCATCGAGACGGCGTTGGAACTCAACAGTGCCGACGCCCGCGCCGCCAAGCTCAAGTCGATCAAGGACCGCTTCGTCGATTCCCCGGCCCGCCTGGCAGCGATCGACAACTTCATCAGCGCCCAGGCCGAGTACAACAAGGTTCGCGACTCGCTCGACGACGCCTCGGACCTGAAGTTCAAACTGCGCGGCTCGGGCGTGCTCAGCTTCCGCATCCTCGCGTCGGACATTCCGCAGACCGAATACGCCATGTGGCAGAAGCGCCTGCACGACAACGGCCCGCGCCCGGAGCCGGGCGACCAGCTTCGCTGGTTTGAATCGGCCCGCCCGCAAGAGATCGGTAGCTTCGGCGAAAGCTACAACAGCAAGCTGTACGTCCTGTGCCACATCACCCCCGACCACTCGATGGTGAACGGCGAAGGCCTGCCGCAGTGGGCCCTCAGCAACGCCAGCGCCGGTCGCGACGAGTGGGGCGCGCCGGCGGTCAACTTCAGCTTCGATGCGCAAGGCGCCAAGCTGTTCGGCGAACTCACCGGCCGCTGGGTCCGCCGCGAAGGACGCATCTATCAGCTCGCGATGCTGCTGGACGACAAGCTCATCAGCGCCCCATCGCTTCCGGACAAGCCCATCTACGGGAGCGGCATCATCACCGGCGGTGAAGGGGGCTTCAGCAAGCAGGAACTCGACTACCTCGTCGACACGCTCTCCGCCGGCTCGCTGCCGGCGCAGCTCACCGATGAGCCGATCAGCGAAATTTTCATTGGCCCGCAGCTCGGCTCGGACAACCTCAAGGCCGGCTTGATTTCGTGCGTGGCGGCGCTGGTGATCGTCTTCATCTTCCTCACGGTCTACTACTACCTGAGCGGCTTTGTGGCGTTCCTGGCGGTGATGGTGAACCTGGTGCTGATCGTCGGCTGCATGGCCGCCATCAACGCGACGTTCACCCTGCCCGGCATCGCCGGCGTGGTGCTGTCGGTCGCAATGGCCGTCGACGCCAACGTGCTGATCTTCGAGCGATTGCGCGAAGAACAGGCCCGCGGGCTCTCGCTCAAGATGGCGCTGCGCAACGCGTACGACCGCGCCTTCAGTGCCATCCTCGACGGACAGGTGACGACCGCCATCTCGTCGGTCTTCCTCTTCGCTTTCGGCTCCGAAGAAGTTCGCGGGTTCGGCCTGACGCTGCTCATCGGTATCGTCACCTCGCTGTTCACCGCACTGTTCATCACCCGCACGATGTTCGGCATCATGGTCGACAAGTGGCACGTGAAGGACCTCAGCTCGCTGCCGCGCACGTTCCCGAAGTGGAACCAGATGCTCACCCCACGAATCGACTGGATCAAATGGTCGTGGGCGTTCATCGCGTTCAGCGGCATCTTCATCGGCCTGGGCCTCTTGGCGTTCGGGGTGAAGTGGAACCAGAACCAGGCGTTTGACATCGAGTTCTCCGGCGGCAGCGCGGTGCGCGTTTCGCTGAAGGAATCCAACAAGATGCCGCGCGAGCAGGTGCAGGAAATGGTCGACAAGATCAACCAGCAGCACCCTGAACAGCTCGCCTCGCCGCGAGTCGTGGCGATCGGCAACGAAGGGCGTGAGTACGAAATCTCGACCCCGACGACCGACACCCGCGCCGTGCAGACCGCGATCATCGCCGGCCTTGGCGACAAGCTGGAGATCGCCCAGCCGAGCAAGTTCACCGGCATCGCCGACGACTACACCGCCGCCGCCAACCGGCACGTTTTCCCGATCGAATCGATCCAGTCGCACGTCAGCGACGTGCCGCAGTACATCACGCAAGGTCACGTCGGCGGACTGGCGATCGTGCTCGATCACCTCGATCCCCCGCTGTCGGCCAAGGACATCCGCACCCGCATCGACCAGCGCAAGGGCCTGGAGTCCAATGACACCCGCCCGGAGCGCGTCGAGGTGCAGTCGCTCAACGCCGACAATACCCGCGCCGTCGTGCTCTTCAGCGACCCGCGTTACGTCTACAGCGAGTCGAACGCCACCGCGCTGCAGGCGTGGCAGACCTCGCTGGCAGGCCCGGCGTGGCAGATCGTCAAGGATGCCGTCGGCAATCCTCCGCAACTCAAGGGCGTCACCAGCTTCAACGCGCAGGTCGCCGACGAGGCGAAGTGGAACACGGTGATGGCGCTGTCGATGTCGATCCTCGGCATCATGGCGTACATCTGGGCGCGGTTTGGCAACCTCAAGTTCGGCACCGCCACCGTCGTCGCGTGCGTCCACGACGGCCTGTTCGTCATCGCCGCCATCGGGCTTAGCCATTATGTAGGCCAGCTCGCGCTGTTCGAGAAGGTGCTGCTGATCAAGCCGTTCCGCATCGACCTCACGCTGGTCGCGGCGGTGCTGACGGTCGTCGGTTACTCGATGAACGACACCGTCGTCGTCTTCGACCGTATCCGCGAAAACCGCGGAAAGTTCGGCGTCCTCAGTCGCCAGACGATCAACGATTCGATCAACCAGACCTTCAGCCGAACCCTGCTGACAGGCGGCACTTCGATCGTGATCATGCTCGTCATGTACGTGATCGGCGGCGAGGGCATCCACGGCTTCGCGTTCGCGATGCTGCTGGGCATCCTGGTCGGCACGTACTCGTCGGTCGCGATCGCCTCGCCGCTGCTTCTGGTCGGCGGCGCAGAGATTGCGCGAGCGACGACGACGCGCCCGACCGAAGCCCGTCCCGCGACGGCGGGGTAGGCATCGCCACCGACGCCGAAGAAAAGCCGACCACGAGTCTTCACGAATCGACACGGCGGGAAGCCCGCGGCTTTCATTCGGGCGATCTGCGAAGATTCGTGGTTTCTGTTTTTGCATGTAATCGGCTTCGCGCTCGGTATTTTTTCATGTGCTACGATTTGTCACCTTTACAACCCCACGCGCGGTTGGCATGATGATCGGCGCATGTGGACCGCATGCACGACAAGGGCGGCCGGGTTAGACCGGTTTTCCCCTGAAAGTGCGGGCGACAATTCACTTCGCAGATGTTCCGGCGCGATGCAGGAAGCGATAGCGCCGGCGTCCAGACTGGGCTGATTGCGGGTTCTCGTGGGTGATGCCTTCCACCCGCCGCGATCGGACGGACGACACAAATCATCGCCTCTGGGAATGGAGTCCCAAGTGCTGGTCCTTCGTAAAGAAGTTAAAGTCGTACTCGCCGCCGCCGCCGGCGTCGTTGGTATCGCATTGGTCTACGGCCTGATGGCCACGCTCTCGTCCTCGGGTGAGGCGACGATTGATCCCACCGCCCATCGCGCCTCCGGCGACGGCGCCGGGACGCTCGACGTCACCGCGCCCAGCGACCAGGTCGTCAGCGGCCTGCCCCCGCGCGACGACGCGTCTGCCGCCCCCAGGGACGGCACCGCCAAAGACACCAGCAGCGCCGACCCGTTCGCCGAGAGCGCTCGCAACGACGGCAAGAGCAATGTCGACTGGGCCACCGTGCTCAACAGCGGCAAGGTTCCCGTCGATGCCACGCCCGCACTGGCCGGGCCGAGGTCGCACGAAACCGGCGTTGCCGGCGCCGCATCCGCCAACAGCCCGCTCGTCACCCGCACGCCCGGGCGCGGTTTTGAATCGTCCAGCGGCAATGATCTCGCCAACGGCTCGACCGTCGTCACCGCCGCCGCCGGCACCTACACCGTGCAGGCCGGCGACAATTTCTCGCGCATCGCGGGCAAGCTGTACGGCAACAAGAATCTCTACAAGGTGCTTGTCGACGCCAATCCCACGCTCGATCCTGCCCGGCTCAAGCCCGGCATGACGATCAACGCTCCCGCGAAGGACACGCTTCCCGCCGCCGCCGTCGTCACTACCACCGCTGAGACCCGCAACGCCGTCGACCCGACCGCCGCCGAGACCATCGGCGCGATCGACGCAAGCAAGCAGTACGTCATCAAGCCCGGCGACACGCTGCACAAGATCAGCCTGCGTCTGTACGGCAAGACCAATCGCTGGTCGTCGATCTACGACCTGAACAAGGAAAAGATCGGTCCCAACGCCGAGCGCCTCAAGATCGGCACTGTCCTCACGCTCCCCGAGCCGCCGCTCGCCAGCCGGTAGACGCGCCGACTCGTTGGCGCAACACTCTCCGCACTCACCCAGGCACGGGCCGATTCTTTCGGCTCGTGCCTTTCCGTTGCGCGAGATCCACCGAAGAAAATGCCAGCCGCGAAAATGCGAAGAGCGCGAAGTTGAACGCGAAGTAATGCATGTGGCGCAGATGAAAAGCGGGAGTCGGTATTTCTGATGACACGGGTTTTCAACCCGTGCTGCAACACTGTTGACGCGCGCTACATTTGATACATCGTCGCGCGTCAGAAACCCCCGCCGTGCGGGGCCTCCATAGGTACAGGTCAGTTGCGCGAATCCGGGTCGATTCACGCAACGCGCGATCGAAAAGCCCTCGGAATTCGCAGAAAATTTTCTTTTATTGCCTGATCCAGGCGGTGCGCGATTCGGAGGGGGAACGATCAGTGGTTGAAGCAGGCGATTCTGTCATCCTGAGCGCCGCGAAGGATCTTCTTGCCACGGCGAGGCCCGATGCGCCACCGACGCGCCTAAACGCGGCGAGCAGATCCCTCGCTCCGCTCAGAATGACACCGGCAACGGAAGTTCGCTTGAGATACCGCGTGTTGGCTTTGTCCGGCTCTTTCCCGGACGAAGCGCCTGCACCCGAAATGCTCCCCCCGAAGGGGCGAACCGGGCCACGTTGGCTCTTATCGGACGCCGTCCCTAACCGTGCATCCGGTAACGTGTCTCGGATGCTTCACGGCTGAATCGGACGGCGATATCAGGTATGATTCCGGCCCGCGAAGTTGCTGTTATGACGATTACTGCCTAGCCCGCTGTTTCATTCAAGACCCCCGGAAAAGGCGCGACGGCGGCTGCGGGAGGCCGCAGGCGCGTCGACCAGCCGGTGACCAACCGCGTCCGCCGCGACGGCAAGTTCTTCCGCCTGGGGACGGAAAAATTCTTCGTCAAAGGAGTGACCTACGGGCCGTTTGAAATCAACAGCCTGGGGGAGTTCTATCCCGAGCCTGAGCAGGTCAAGCGGGATTTCCAGCAGATCCTCGAGCTGGGTGCCAACTGCGTTCGCGTCTACTGGAAGCCGAACAAGTGGTTTCTGGACATCGCGACCGAGACCGGGATGAAGGTTTTCGTCGACGTCCCCTGGCCGAAGAACCTGACGTTCATCGGCAATGACGCGTTGATGGACCAGGCCCGCAATGCCGTCCGCACCGCCGCCCGCGATTGCGGCAATCACCCGGCGGTCTTCGCGATGAGCGTGGTCAACGAGTTGCCGGCGGACATCGTCCGCTTCGTCGGCGCAGGGCCGATCGTCGATTTCATCGACGAGCTGATCGACATCGTCAAGCAAGAGTCGCCCGAGTGCCTGGCGACGTTCGCCAACTATCCGACGACCGAGTATCTCAGCCCGCGCAACCACGATTTCGTCAGCTTCAATGTCTATTTGCACAAGGAAGAGGTCTTCCGCAATTACCTCGCCCGCCTGCAGATGATCGCCGGCGAAAAGCCGCTGATGCTCGGCGAGTACGGCATCGACACGCACCGCGAGAAGACCGAGGAGCAGCAGGCGGAAATCCTGGGCACGCATGTGCGCTGCGTCTTCGACGAGGGCCTCGCCGGCACGTTCATCTTCAGCTACACCGACGACTGGTTCACCGGCGGGATGCGCATCGAGGACTGGAAGTTCGGCCTCGTACATCGCGACCGCTCGCCGAAGAAAGCCTTCTATACGGTGCAGGAGCTGTTCAAGAAGGTGCCGCAGGTCAGTAACGATCCGCTGCCGAAAATCAGCGTCATCATCTGCTCGTACAACGGCGCCAGCACCGTCGATTCGTGCCTGGCGTCGATGATGAAGATCCGCTACCCCGGCGAAGTGGAGGTGATCTTCGTCGATGACGGTTCGACGGACCGCACACAGCAGATCCTCAAGAAGTTCCCGCGTGTGGTGAACATCCAGCAGAAGAACATGGGGCTTTCGCACGCCCGCAATGTCGGCATGCACGCGGCGACGGGCGAGATCATCGTCTACAGCGACAGCGACTGCGAAGCCGACGAAGACTGGCTGTATTACATCGCGCTCACGCTGACGCGCAGCAAGCACGTCGGGCTGGGCGGGCCGAACCTGATCCCGGACGAGGGCTCGTGGGTGGCCGACTGCGTGGGGCAAAGCCCCGGCGGGCCGACGCATGTGATGATCGACGACCGCACCGCCGAGCACGTGCCCGGCTGCAACATGGCGTTCTACCGCTGGGCGGCGCTGCAGGTGAACGGCTTTGACCCGCAATACCGCGCCGCCGGCGATGACGTCGATTTCATCTGGCGCCTGCAGGCCAGCGGTTACAGCATCGGTTTCGCGCCCGCGGCCCAGGTCTGGCATTACCGGCGCAACACCGTCAAAGCCTATCTCAAGCAGCAGCGCGGCTACGGCACCGCCGAGGCCCTGCTCAAATACAAGCACCCGTACCACTTCAACACGCTGGGCGCCAGCTTTTGGCGCGGGCGGATTTATGGCGGGGACTTCGGCGTCCGGATTGGCGGGGACGTCATTTACCACGGCATCTTCGGAACGGGGCTTTTCCAGACGATGTATCGCCGCGAGTCGTCGATGGTCGCGGCGGTGATGATGAGCATCGAGTGGCACCTGCTCGCGGCTTTCATCACCTTCCTGGGGATGGCGATCCCGCAACTGTTCTGGGTGGCGATCGTGATGTTCCTCACGCCGGTTGCGCTGGCGTGTGTTGCCGCGTGGCAGGCGCCGATGCCCAGGCACCGCAGTTTCTGGTCGCGCCCGCTGATCGCGTACCTGCACTGGCGCCAGCCGATCACCCGCGGCTGGGCGCGCTACAGCGTGCGGCTTCGCGCCAAGGTGCTCAACAACGTCAAGAACACGCTCAAGCCGGCCCCGCGCGCGATGCCGTTCGACCCCGAACAGCCCAACGTGCTCCGCTACTGGAGCAAGAGCCACGAGCGCCTGCACCTGATCGAGGAGATCAAAAAAGAGTGCGAAGCGCAGCGGTGGCGCACGCGTCTGGACAGCGGCTGGGAGGGCTGGGACCTGGAGATCTTCGGCAGCCGCTACGTGAAGATGCAGCTCAGCTCGGCCACCGAAATCCACGGCGGTGGGGCGATGCTGACGCGGCTGCGGGTCAAGGCGTCGATGAGCAAATTCTGCCTCGTACTGATGATGGCGATGTCCATGCTCAGCTTCCTTCTGCTGCTGCACCTGTGGCCGTTCAGCCGGCCGGCGGCGCTGATCCCGATCGTGATGGTGACGCTCTACCTCGTCGATCGCGTCCGCGTCACCCGGCCGGTTCTGGCGCTGATCGCGACCTGCGCCGAGCGACTCCAATTCGTCCCCGTCCCGCGTGACCAGAAGTCCAGCGGCAACATCCAGGACATGGAGGCGAAGAAAGGCTGAATTCTGAAGGATGAGTTCTGAAACAGCTTGCGGGCTTGCCTCGTCTGCTTTCAGAATTCAGCATTCACAATTTAGAATTCGGTACCCCGATGAAGCTGTATCTCCGAGCGCTCGCGTATTACAGGCAGGAAGTCGCACGCATCGTGCTGCTGCTGTTGACGATCGCAGTCAGCACCGCGTCGGCGACGCTGCAGGTGTTTCCGCTGGCGATCCTGATCGACTACTTCGCCGGCCAGCGCGGCACGGACTGGGTCACCCGCACGTTCTTCCATTTCACGCCCAACAGGCCGCTGGCCGTCATCTTCGGGCTGACGGGGTTTTTCCTGACGCTGAAATTGCTGGAGGAATCGCTGCGCATGGGGCAGACGTTCCTGAGCATCCGCGTGGGCTACGGCGCGCTCATGCGCGTGCGGTGCGACCTGTTCCGCAAGCTGCAGGAATTGTCCCTGGCGTATCACAAGAGCCAGCCGCAGGGAGACGCAATTTACCGCCTGTCGTGGGACACCTACGGCGTGCAGACGATCGTGCAGGGGTTCATCCAGTCGGTCGTCGTCAATTCGCTGACGCTGGTGTGGATGACCGTCATCATGCTGCAGGCGAACTGGCGTTTGACACTGGTGTCGCTGGCGGTTGCGCCGCTGCTGTATTGGAGCACCAAGTTCTACGGCAAGATCCTCCAGCGCAAGGCCACCGAGGCCAAGGAGGTCGAAAGCCAACTCACCACCACCATCCAGCGCTCGGCGGCGTCGATCGGGCTGGTGCAGGCGTTCAGCCGTGAAAAGGACGAGTACCAGCGCTTTCACACCGACGTCAACAACAGCGTGTCGGCGTACCTGCGGTTGCACTGGCAGGAGGTGTCGTTCTGGCTGATGGTGGGGCTTATCCTGGCGTTCGGCGCTGCGTCGATCCTCGGTTACGGCGGATACCTGGTCTACCGCGACCAATGGGTGCTTAAGCTCGGCGAGGCGGGCTTTACCGTCGGGCAACTGACGATCTTCATCCGCCTGCTCGAACAACTCTATAACCCGCTCAAGGGCCTTAGCGGCAGCGCCTCGATGCTCGCCACCGGGGTGGCCGGTTGCCGGCGCGTGTTTGAGGTGCTGGACCGCGACCCGATCATCAAGGATTCGCCGGCCTCGATGCCGCTGCCCAAGCAGTCGCGCGTGCTCGAACTCGACAACGTAATCTTCCGCTACGGCGAGCGCGCCAACGTGCTCGACGGGATCACCTGCACGATCATTCCCGGCCAAATGGTCGCGTTTGTCGGCTCGTCGGGCGTGGGCAAGACAACGCTGCTCAACCTCATCCCGCGCTTCTACGACCCGGTCGAAGGCTCGATCAAGCTCGACGGGCAGGACCTGCGGGCGATCAAAGTGATGGACATCCGCAAGCACATCGCGCTGGTGCTGCAGGAGAACGTCGTCCTGCCGACGAGCGTTCGCGAAAACATCGCCTATGGCCGGCCCGATGCCACCGACGCGCAGATCAAGCACGCCGCCGAGATTGCCGGGGCGACGGCGTTTATCGACAAGCTCGACCACAAGTATGAAGAGCAGATCAGCGAGTCCGGTTCCAATCTCTCCGGCGGGCAGCGGCAGCGAATCAGCATCGCGCGGGCGCTGCTGACCGAGGCACCGATCATCATCATGGACGAGCCGACCAGCGCCCTGGACCCGCAGCACGAGCAGTTGATCATCGAGACGCTCAAGAACATCAAGGGCATGCGGACCCTGATCCTCGTCAGTCACCGCCTGAGCACGGTCGCCGACTGCGACCAGATCTTCGTCATGGACGCCGGCAAGATCGTCGAACGCGGAACTCACCATGAACTCATCCGCCAACGCGGGCTCTACTGGAAAATGGCCAGGCACCAGCTCAAACTCGAAGACAAAGACGTGGAACCGCAGATTACGCAGATTCCGCAGATTTGAAGAGAGAATCGATGCAGCCACCCGTGAATTACGTTCGTGATCCGCAAACATACGCAGTGATTGGGGCTGCGATGGACGTGCATGCGGAGCTTGGTTGCGGGTTCCTGGAGGCGGCGTATCAGCACGCGTTGACAATCGAGATGACGATGCGTGCCATTCCATTTCTTCGCGAAGTGCATGTTCCAATCGTCTACAAGGGTAACCGTTTGGATTGCCCTTATCGCGCGGACTTTGCCGCATTTGATGACCTGATCGTGGAAGTGAAGGCGATCAAGCAACTCACGGAGATCGAACGCGCTCAAGTCCTAAACTATCTGAAGGCGACCGGCTTCAAACGCGCGCTGCTCATCAATTTCGGTTCCAAAAGCCTTGAGTACGAGCGTATCGTTCTGAACTACTAAGTCCGAATCTGCGTAATCTGCGTAATCTGCGGTTCATCGTATTCCATGTCTTCAAAACTGAGAATCATCGTCGGCGGTATGGTGGGGCAGTTTCCGCTTGGGGGGGTGGCGTGGGATTATTTTCACTATGTGTTGGCGCTGCATGAGTTGGGGCACGACGTCTATTACCACGAGGACACGAATACCTGGCCGTACAATCCGTCGATTCGGGAGCCGTCGAGCGATGGGATCTACAACGCCACCTTCATCCGCACGTTTTTCGAGAAGCACGCGCCGGCGCTGGTCGACAAGTGGCACTACCGCCTGCTGCAGAATGAATGCTTCGGCATGTCGAAAGAGGCGTTCGACGAGGTCGTGAAAACCTGCGACGTCTACCTGAACGTCTCCGGCGTCTGCATGCTGCCTGACAATCTGCCGGCGAAGTGTCGCAAGGCCTTCCTCGACAGCGATCCTGGCTACAACCAGTTCGGCCTGCAGGAACTGCTCGACAACGAAGGGCCGAAGGCCAAGCGATATGTCGAAGTGGCCGAGCAGCATGACGTACACCTGACGTATGCCGAAAACATCCGCGCCGAGGACTGCAAGCTCCCGCTGGCCGGGCTGAACTGGATCACCACCCGGCCGACCGTGACGCTGCCGCACTGGCGCGATGCGATGAATACGCCGCTGCCCGTCGACGCCGCGTTTACGACGGTAATGACGCTGGACCTGTCCAAGGAGGCCAAGCGCCTGCACTACAAGGGCGTCGATTACTACGACAAGCGGCCGGAGTTCGAGAAGTTCATTTCGCTGCCCAAACGCGTGCCCGATGTCACACTCACATTAGCGATCGGCAACAACAAGGGTCTCGAGCCGGTCCTGGCCAATGGATGGAAGGTCGTCGATGCCCACGACGCCAGCCTGACGCCCGAGGCCTATCGCGACTTCATCGCGCAAAGTGCCGGTGAGTGGAGCATCGCCAAGAACGTCTACGCCGCCACCAACAGCGGCTGGTTCAGTTGCCGCACCTGCTGCTATCTCGCCGCCGGTCGGCCGGCGGTCGTTCAGGACACGACCTGGAGCCGGTACGTTCCGAGCGGAAATGGGTTGATCGCCTTCAATTCTCTTGACGAAGCCGCCGCCGGACTGGAAAGTCTGCGTAGGAACCCACAGCAGCACCGCGCCGCCGCCTATGACGTCGCGCGCGAATACCTCGCTCCGGACAGAGTTGTTACGCCGATGCTCGAAGCGATCGTCAATCGGCAATCCTCATGACCATCGTCGTCACCGGCTACATCATCGGCTATCCGCTGGGCGGGATGACGTGGCATCATCTGAACTATCTGGCCGGCTTCCACGAGCTGGGGCACGAGGTCTGGTTCTACGAAGATTCCGGGCAGTGGTACGTGCCTTACAACCCGGTCGACAACGTCGTCGATCCCGATCCCACCTACGGCATCGCCTACCTCCGCCGTGCGCTGGCTGCGCTCGGGATGCCTGAGCGGTTCTGTTACCACTCGGAGTTGCAGAACAAGTGGTATGGACAGACGAAACCGCAGTGGCATGACGTGCTCAAGCGGGCCGATTTGGTGCTCTGCGTCAGCGGTGTGACGCCGTGGCGCGAGGAGTTCAGGCAGGCGAAGCGTACGTGCGTGATCGACACCGATCCGGTCTTCACGCAGTTGCGGATGCGCGACGACCCGGACTTCCTCGACTACTACAAGTGCTTCGACCGCGTCGCGACGTTCGGCAAGCTGATCGGCACCAAGGCCTGCCCGCTGCCGACGGCGGGGCTGAACTGGATCGGGACGAACCAGCCGATCGCGCTGTCGCACTGGCCGATGGTGGCGACGTCGTCGCAGGTCTTCTCGACGATCGGCAAGTGGGACCACGGCCCGGGGAGGCAGTTCGAGTTTGAGGGCAAGGTCTACCAGAGCAGCAAGGGCGTCGAGTGGATGAAACTGCTCAAGCTGCCGAAGCGTACCAGCTTCCGCATGGAAATGGCGATGGCGGGCGTGTCCGATGAGACGGCGGCGCTGTTCGAGGGCAATGGGTGGCACTTCACCGACCCGACGGTGTTATCGATTTCCCCGGATTCCTACCGCTCGTTCATCCAGCGCCAGGCCGGCGAACTGACCGTCGCCAAGCAGATCTACTCGGGGCTGCCCAGCGGATGGTTCAGCGACCGCAGCGCCTGCTTCCTGGCATCGGGCAAGCCGGTGGTGACCCAGCGTAGCGGCTTCGAGCAATGGCTGCCGATGGGGGAGGGGCTTTTCGCTTTCGAGACGATCGAGGAAGCCGCAGCGGCGATGGCGCAGATCGCCGGGGACTATGCGCGTCATGCCAAGGCGGCCCGTTCCATTGCCCAGGACCACTTCGATGCGCGGCGTGTGCTGGAGCGACTGATCGCCGACATCGGTTAGGCCGCCGGCAACGCGCCGCGTGGGCCTCCCGTGCCAAGTCAGCGCGCAGATCAAGCCGGACCGAAAATGTCGGCCCGGCTTGATCCGTTCCGTCGTGGCGGGGTCGAGCGTCGATCGCTGAACGCCAGCAATCCGCGCGGCCTTACAGATTCCGCCAGCGGTCAGTTCAAGCGTTTACTTCCAGAAGCCCGGCCAAACCAAGCCGGTGAAAAGGAAGATTGCCAATAGCACCACGAAGGCGATGACAAGCTTCTTCTGGTTGTTGGCGGGGGCTTCGTCGCGGTAGTTCTTTGCCATGGGTGTTCGCAGCTCCTCAAAGGTGTCTATCGGCGCGGCATGATTCACATTCATGCCAGACTGAACTGCCTTGCGTTCTGCATCTCCCTTGCTCGCTGCTGCGATCTCAAGAGTCATGCGGGCGCCCGTCTCGCGATTGGAGCCTATCACCCTGAATTGAGGCATATTCGTCCGTTTCAAGCCGATCGGTCAAAAGCGTATCAAGTTGCTTGGAAAAGTGTAGTGGCAACGGGCCTTATCAACAGGTTCGCCGACGTCCGCTAACCACGCCCGCCGGGCCTGCCGATGCGGATTGGCCGGCGGTCCCTGAAAATGGCTTGTTTTCGCGGGCGCGCCCGCTAGCCCGCCGTCCCGCCCGGCCGGCGTTGTCGAGGCCGACGGGCCTGGTGATGGTCGCGCTCGTTCGCCGGCGGTGGCGAGGGATCGCTGAGCATGCCCGAGGGGGACTGCTCCGTGGGCTTCGCCCGCTCATACGTCGTCGCGGGATCGGGTGTTTTCACCGGTTCGTTCTTGGGCTGACTCATCAGGAGGCTGCTTGGGGCTGGAAAAGGCATGCGGGGCAAACAGGCTACCCGCAGCGTCAATCCTAGCGCCGCAGTCTCAAGACAGCCCGTTCGCGGCCGTGAATCGTTCTTCATGGATGCGCCTGCCACCTGAGCGTCCTTGCCAGCGTCCTGAACCGAAAAATAAAACTCGATTCACACGACTTTTAGCGTTCGCCTAGGACGCACGCGAAATGATGTAGGTGTCAGCAATGCACCGATCGCAACGCGAAGGGCCGAGCGCGGAACGCAGTGCTGAAGGACATCCGGAAGCGGCAGGCCGAAGGAACTGGCACGCTCGCTCCACAACTCCCAAGGAGTTCGTCATGAAGACCGTTATCCGCCTGTTGGCGTTGAGCGTCATGTCCGTCGTGCTGTTCGGTGCGGCGATCGCCTGTAACACCACCGAAGGCGCCGGCAAGGACATCGAGAAGGCCGGCGACGGCATCAAGGATGCCGCCCGCGACGCCAAGGACTGATCCGATTCCGCGTCGGTGCGGCGGACAGCCGCGCTGACACTTTTCGAGCGGCACATCGTGTGCCCCATGTGTCTGATCCTCGGGTTGGACTCGACTCGCGCTCGAATGGCTCATCGGCCGCCCAGAAGCGACCGGAAGGACCGTTCGGAAGTAGCGCGGGTGATCCACGAATCGCTTCTGAAAGGAGCTTGTCATGCTTTACTGGGCAGCCGTATTCTTCGTTATTGCGATTGTTGCAGCAGTCTTTGGGTTCGGCGGCATCGCCGCCGGTGCCTCTTCGATCGCGAAAGTTCTGTTCTTTATCTTCGTGATCCTGTTCGTCGTATCGCTGCTGGTCAGCCTCTTCCGCGGCGGGCCAAACCCACGCGTCTGACGCGGTGTGCAGATCGCAATTTCCGCCGGCGCGATTAACGTCGCGCCGATGGTTTCATAGGGAACCGATGGGTTGTTCAATCGAAAGGGAAAAGTCATGAACGACGTGCTTGTATCCATGTCAGAAAAGGCGGCCAGTTCTGTCCAAGATCTGATCCGCCTCAACATCGATTCCTCCGAAGGATTCGCGGCATCGGCCGACCTGATCGAGGATCGCACGCTGGCCGACCTGTTCCGCGAGTACAGCGCGCAGCGCGCCGACAACGCCGAGGAACTGAAAGCCAGTGTCGCTTACAACGGCGACGAACCTGTCGACCACGGTTCGACGTCAGGCACATTGCACCGCTGGTGGCTCGAACTGCGCGGCAAGGTGACTGGCGGCACCATTCATAGCGTGCTGTCTGAAGCCGAGCGCGGCGAAGACGCCATCAAGCACCGCTACGAAGAGGTTCTGAAGGAGTGCGCCGGCAGCCCGATCGCCGACCTGCTCACCACGCAATATCGCGGCATCAAGGCTGCGCACGACCGTGTGCGCGACCTCCGCGACGCCAGCCAGCCTGCCAAGTGAGGGCAACGGTTTCCTTCCCTTGCGGCTCGCCTCGCCGAGATGGCAGGCGAGCCGCTTTTTGCGCTGCGCTTCAATGACTAATGACCAATGACCGGCCGGTTTGAGTGCGTCGCGTCAGTGGCGCGGAGCAATGCAATAGCGGTTTGAAGACCGGATTCTGCATGTGTACTCGACTTTCGGTCGCGCTCGCACCACAATCGCGTTCAACATGAAGATTCACGAATACCAGGCCCGTGACCTGTTGAGCAAAGCTGGCATTCCGGTTCCGGCGGCGTCGGTCGTGCATACGCCTGAGGAAGCTGCAGACGCGTTTCGGAAGTTCAATCAGCCGATGTGCGTCGTTAAAGCCCAGGTGTATGCCGGCGGGCGTGGGAAGGCAGGGTTCGTGAAGCTCGTCAGGAGCGCCGAGGAAGCCAAGGCCGCCGCCGTGTTCATGCTGGGCAACCGAATGATCTCGTATCAGACCGGCCCGGAAGGCGTGCCGGTGAGTGTGCTGCTGGTCGCACCGGGCGTGGACATCAATCGCGAGGTGTATCTCGGCATCGTGCTCGATCGCGGCACCGGCACCGCCGTGGTGATCGCGTCGGCCGAGGGCGGAATGGACATCGAGGAGATCGCCAAGCACTCGCCGGAGAAACTCTACAAAGTGCCGATGCACCCGACGCTCGGCCTGCAGCCGTTCCAGGCGGCGGAGCTTGCCTACCTGCTCGGCTTCAAGGAGAAGGCCGCCCGTGAGTGCGCCTCGATCATCACGCGCTTCGCGCAGCAGTTCATCAAGCTCGACGCGTCGCTGGCGGAGATCAACCCGCTGGTCGTTTCGCAGGATGGGCAGATCCTGGCGCTGGATGCGAAGATTAACTTTGATGACAATGCGTTGTTCCGCCATAAGGACATCGAGGCGATGGCCGACGAATCGCAGGAGCGTCCGCTCGACGTCCGCGCCGCCAAGGCCCGCCTCAACTACATCAACCTCGACGGCAACATCGCCTGCCTGGTCAACGGTGCCGGCCTGGCGATGGCGACGATGGACATCATCAAGCTGCACGGCGGCGAGCCCGCCAACTTCCTCGATGTCGGCGGTGGCGTGACCGCCGAGGGCGCGGTCGAGGCGTTCCGTATCATCCTCGCCGACGACAAGGTAAAGGGCATCCTGGTCAACATCTTCGGCGGCATTGCCAAGTGCGACCTGATCGCCGAGGCCCTCATCAAGGCCGGGCGCGAAGTGGGCTTCAAGGTGCCGGTCGTGGTGCGCCTGGAAGGCACCAACGTCGCCAAGGCCCGCGAAATCCTCAAGGGCGCCGCCGCCGAACTGCCCATGATGCAAAGCGCCACCGACCTCACCGACGCCGCCGAAAAGATCGTCAACGCCGTGAAAGCGGCGTAAGTGAGTGGAACGCGGTGAGGTTTTGGCGGCCGGGTTGAAGCGTGACGGATGAAAATATCCGATGCAAAGCACTACCTCAGACAATGGGCTCGCGCAACGCGCCGAAGTCGCTCTCAGAACATTTACTTCCACTACGATAAGCATGGCGGTAACTTGACGTTGCCGGAGTACCTTGCGGCTGCGGAGCGATTTCCGCGGCATCAGGTCCGTCAGACTGCCGATCGCGCGGACGAGACAACCCGTTTCGAGGATCGTTTTGGACGATTTTTAATCGTTCAAACGAATACCGGTTTGATTGTGTCCTATGGCGAAAACCACTAAACCCTCTTCCGATCGTGTCGTATCAGAGGTCGCGGCTTTCATCGTCGACCGCCTCGTCGATCGCTACAAAGCGATGGCGGACGAGCGCAAGCAATTGCACGAGATGGCGATGGGTGGTGCTGCGTCCTATGCCGACGAGGCGCTTCATCTGATCGAAGTGCCATTCGATGACCTTGCCGGCATCGCGTCTCAGTTGGACGGACCCATCAAGGACGAGCGACGTGCGGAGTTCGTTGAGCTGGTCAATCACTCCCCGCTCGCCGGGAAAGACGCATTGGTGGCTTGGCTTCATCATGTTGCAGGCTGCTCGCAGGTCGCGTGGTTTATCGAAGGTGCTGACGTTCTGCGCGGAGTGCTGGCGCGGGCGTTGGATGTCTCGCCGCCGAAATTCCCCCACAAACAATCGGCGTAATGGACGAGTGTTCAGAAGCCATGAACCAGGAAATCTGCGTCATCGGCGAAATCCGGGGTTCATAAGCTTCGATGATGCACGAGGTGCCTGAAACGGAGCAAGCATGTCCGACCTGCAACGCGCGATCGAGTTGGCCGTCAAAGCGCATCGCAAGCAGGAAGACCCGCCTGGCGAGCCCTATATCCTGCACCCGATGCGCGTGATGCTTCGCTTTGCCGATCGCACGACGCAGACGGCGGCGATCCTGCACGACGTTGTCGAACGCGCTGGCATCTCGCCGAAAGAACTGAGGCGAGCGAAGTTCGACAAGAGCATCGTCCGCGCGATCGAACTGCTGACGCACGACAAGAGCAAGTCGACCTATGCCGACTACGTCATCGCGCTCTCGAAGGACCCGCTTGCAAAGGCGGTGAAGATCGCCGACCTGCTCGACAACGCCAGCCTGCCGAACGTCACCTTCCGAGTGAAGAAGGCGGAGAAGGATTCGCGCCGGGTCGTGCGGTATGCCTTGTCGTACAAGTTCCTGATCGGCGAAATCAAAATCACTGACTATCGCCGGCTGATGAAGGCCGCGGAGAACTGATGGATGGTCGTAGCACGGGCGTCTCGCCCGTTCTTTCAAAGCGAAACACGGGCGAGACGCCCGTGCTACGGCCCATTCAATGTCGCTCGCCGCCTTTGTCGTCGGCGTCGTAGGCTTGTTCGACGTTGGCGCCCTGGACTTCGATCCGTTCGACGCTGATCGCATTGCCGGTCGACGTGTCGATTTCTGCGAGCACGCCGCACATTTTGACGTCGCCGGTGGCGACATCGAACGAAGCGGGCTGGGCGGTGGTCATGTATTGCAGCACGCGGTCTTTTCGCCGGCCGAGCACGGAGTCGTAAGGCCCGCACATGCCGACGTCGCTGATGTAAGCCGACCCGCCGCCGAGGATGCGGGCGTCGGCGGTGGGGATGTGGGTGTGCGTGCCGAAGATCAGCCCGACGCGGCCGTCGAGGTGATGGCCGATGGCGACTTTTTCGCTCGTCGCTTCGCAATGGACGTCGGCGACTTTCACCTTCACGCCCGGCGCGATCTGCTGCAGCACCTTGTCCGACGCCGCGAACGGGTCGTCGCACGGCAAGTTCATAAAGATGCGTCCCATCACCGCAAACACCGCCACCTGCACACCGTTGTTGGCGGTAACGACGGTGAACGTCTTGCCCGGGCTGCTGGCTGGCATGTTGGCACAGCGGAGGATGCGCTCGGAGGTGTTGAGCGTCGTGCCGATCTCCGCTTTGCGAAACGCGTGATCGCCCAGCGTACAGACGTCGACGCCGTAGGAGCGGATCTTGTGAAACAGGTTGGCCGTGATCCCCGACCCGCCGGCGATGTTCTCGGCGTTGGCGATGACGAAATCGATGTTTTTCTCGCGGACCAACCCCGGCAACCGGTCATGAATCACCTGCCGACCCGGCCGGCCGACGATGTCGCCTAAAGCGAGGATGCGAATGCTCGTTGCGCTCATTGGAGGGCAGTATAGCGAAGGATCGTGCGCAGGAACCTGCGCGAACGCGGATCAATGTGGCGCAGGCTGAGTAGCAGGCGCATTCGGGCCGGTGATGATGGATTGAATGAACGCATCGGACTGCGGCTTGACGATCCGATCGACGTCCTCGTCTGCGTAAAGAACGTTGAGGCCATCGCCGTCGTGGTTGCGGGGGTGCTCGAAGACGCAGATCGAACCGAGCACGAGCCCGGGAGCAGGCATTCGGGAATGCTGCTGCGGTGAAGCGTTCATTTGCGTCGGGTCATCGATTCGAGTTCTTCAGTCCTACCGCGAGAAGAACTTCTTGATCGTATACACCGTCGCCTGCCGTTGAACCGCGGCGATCGATTCAAGCAGCGGGATCTGCTTGGGGCAGACTTCGACGCAGTTGCCGGCCTTGCCGCAGTCCTGGACGCCGCCTTTGCCCATGAGGGCGTCGAGGCGCTCGGTCTTGAGGGCTTCGCCGATGGGGTGGTCGTTAAACAGTCGGGCCTGGCTGATGACGGCGGCGCCGACGAAGTTGTTGCTGGGGGTGTATTGCGGGCATGCCTCGAGGCAGCAGCCACACGAGATGCAGCGGCTGAGCGGGTAGCGCTCGTCCTGCAGTTCCTGGCTGATGGGCGGGCCGGCGCCGAGATCGTACGTGCCGTCGATCGGCACCCACGCCTTCACGCGCTTCAGGTCATTGAACAGCCGCGAGCGGTCCACCCACAGGTCGCGCACGACGGGGAACTTGGTCATCGGCTCGAGCGTGATCGGCGAACCGTCCGGGCTGACGCGGTCGACCAGCGCCGAGCAGCTCTGGCGGACCTTGCCGTTGATGATCATGGTGCAGGCGCCGCAGACTTCTTCAAGGCAGCCGGAATCCCACACGGGCGTCGTCGTCGCCACGCCGGCGGTCGTCGTCGGGTTGGCGGCGATGTACTGCAGGCACGAGATGATGTTCATGTTCGGCCGCTTGGGAACGGCGAACTCTTCGTATCGAGTCGGCTTGCCTGGGCCGTCTTGACGTTTGATTCGGATGACGATCTTTGCTTCTTTGGTGGTGCTCATACGGATGATCCGGGTCTTAGCTGTCGTTTCGCGTGTCATGGGATTCTAAATGGGACTGCCTTGTCCAACAAGCGGGGCGTTTTGTCCGCCGCCTCCGAAAGTCGTGAAAACCGGCTCAGGACTTTCCCGCGGCGGCGAATCGCCGGCGCGGAATGACCAACGTCAAATGACCAATGACCTATGAATGCGTTGCTGATTCTTCATTGGTCATTGGAATTTGGTCATTGGTCATTCCTCGCATACATTCTCTCGCCACCATGCCGCGCAGAACCGACATCCACAGCATCCTCATTATCGGCTCCGGACCTATCGTAATCGGTCAGGGGTGCGAGTTCGATTATTCGGGCGTCCAGGCGTGCCGGGCGCTGCGCGAGGAGGGGTACCGGATTGTCCTGATCAACAGCAACCCTGCGACGATCATGACCGACCCGGAATTCGCCGACGCGACGTACATCGAGCCGATTACGCCCGAGGCCGTGGAAAAAATTCTGGAACGAGAAAAAGCCAACGGCACTCCGATCGACGCGCTGCTGCCCACCCTCGGCGGGCAGACGGGCCTCAATACGGGCATGGCGTGCTTCGACCAGGGCATCCTGCAAAAGTACGGCGTGCAGATGATCGGCGCCAACCGAGAGGCCATCTGGCGCGGCGAAGACCGGCAGCGCTTCAAAGAACTGATGCACGAGATCGGCTTGAAAGTGCCGATCAGCGGCGTCGTCCACAACATGGAAGACGCCCGCGAAGTGCTCAAAACCGTCGGCCTGCCTGCGATCATCCGCCCGGCGTTCACCCTCGGCGGCACGGGTGGGGGGATCGCGTACAACAAGGACGAGTTTGAAGAGATCGTCGCCCGCGGCATCGACGCGTCACCAATCAACGAAGTGCTGATCGAGCAGAGCGTCATCGGCTGGAAGGAATACGAGATGGAGGTCGTTCGCGATAAGAACGACAACTGCATCGTCGTCTGCTCCATCGAAAACATCGACGCCATGGGCGTCCACACCGGCGACTCCATCACCGTCGCGCCGATCCAGACGCTGACGGACAAAGAATACCAGAAGATGCGCGATGCCAGCTTCGCGGTCATCCGAGCGGTGGGCGTCGAGACGGGCGGATCGAACATTCAGTTCGGCATCAACCCCGCCGATGGCGAGATGGTCGTCATCGAGATGAACCCGCGCGTGAGTCGCTCGTCGGCGCTGGCGTCGAAAGCGACGGGTTATCCCATCGCGAAGATCGCCGCCAAACTCGCGATCGGGTACACGCTCGACGAACTGCCCAACCCGATCACCAGCAAGCGGGGCAAGGACGGCAAGTGGGAGCTGTACACCAGCGCCTGCTTTGAGCCGAGCATCGACTACTGCGTCATCAAAATCCCGCGCTGGACGTTCGAAAAATTCCCCGATGCGGATGAAACGCTGACGACCCAGATGAAGAGCGTCGGCGAAGCGATGGCGATCGGCCGCACGTTCAAGGAAGCCCTCCAAAAAGGCATCCGCTCGATGGAAGTGAAGCGTTACGGCTTTGGCCTCGACAAGAACGACAAGTGGCTGAATTCCCGTACTGTGGGCTTCCAGCCCACAGCCAATGAAGAGCGTGGGCAGGATGCCCACACTACGAATTGGCCCATCCCCGAGGACACCCTCCGCCGCAAGCTCGCCGTGCCGAGCCAGGGCCGGCTGTTCTACATCCGCTACGCCCTGAAGATGGGCTGGACGATCGAGCAGGTGCATGAGCTGACGAATTACGATCCTTGGTTTTTGGGGCAGATGAAGGAGTTGGTGGAGTTTGAGGACGAGCTTGTCGGTTTCCATACCTACGTCGAAACGCAGAAGGCGAACCTCGGGGTGATCGAGTTCGCTCGACTGGCCTCCTTGCTTCCGAAGGCGAAGCAACTGGGTTACAGCGACGTCCAGATTGGCGCAGCGCTAAGAATGTCCCCGGCGGATGCGCGCGACATGCGCCTCGAGCAGGGAATTTCACCCGTCTACAAACTCGTCGATACCTGCGCCGCCGAGTTCGAAGCCTCGACGCCGTACTACTACTCGACGTACGAGACGCCGTTCACCGTCAACGGCAAGCCCGTTCACGAAGACGAAATCCGCCTCACCGACCGCCCCAAGATTATCATCATCGGCGGCGGGCCCAACCGCATCGGGCAGGGCATCGAGTTCGACTACTGCTGCGTCCAGGCGGCGTTCGCGATGCGCGAGCTGGGCATCGAGTCGGTCATGATCAACTCGAACCCCGAAACCGTCAGCACCGACTACGACACCAGCGACCTGCTCTTCTTCGAACCCCTCACCCACGAAGACATCCTCAACATCTGCGAACGCCTGAACGGCGGGCCTTTCGCTCGCCGTTCTCCCTCTCCCGGTACTCCGGGAGAGGGCAGGGGTGAGGGTCTTGTGAAAGGCGTCATCGTCCAGTTCGGCGGCCAAACCCCGCTGAACCTCGCCCGCGGCCTCCAGGAAGCCGGCGTGCCCATCATCGGCACCAGCGTCGACAGCATCGACGCCGCCGGCGATCGCGAGCAGTTTCGCGATCTGTTGAAGCAACTTGGACAGAGACAACCCGAGAACGGCATCGCGCGGTCGGTCGAAGATGCCCGCAAGATCGCGGCACAGATCGGCTATCCCGTCCTTGTCCGCCCCAGCTTCGTGCTCGGCGGGCGGGCGATGGAGATCGTCTCCGACGAGCAGCAACTCAACCAC
>JBBRFH010000013.1:0-22483 GCA_038224615.1 Tepidisphaerales bacterium | reverse complement strand
AGCACCGCGCGTTTGCGGGGCGGCGGTCTTGGACAGGTACATTGCCTTGGTGGCGGCCAGGATCGGCTCGTATTTGAGCGCCGTCGCGCTCAGGACGGCACTCTCGCCGGCGCTGCTGCGGGCGATGCGTTGCAGGAACGGCGCGGCTTCGTACCAGGCGGCGAATCCTGTATCGCCTTCGCCGATGGCGCGGCGCATGGTGGCGATGAGCGCCTCACCAGCCGCAGGGTTGCCGATTAGCCCCATCGACTTGGCCGCCTGGTTGACGACGAGCCAATCGGGGTCTTCAAGCAGCTTTACATGCGACTCGAACGCCTCGCCGGACCGCAGTTCGCCGAGCAGCAACGACGCGTCCTCGCGCCGCCCGGCGTCGGCATGGGTGAGCAGCGGAACCGCCGCCGCAATCACCGCGGGCTTCTGATCGGGTGTTGTCTTTGCCAGCGTCAATAGCGCGGAGCGCGCCGACTGGTGCAGCGGCTCGTATCCCTGCCCGAGTTGGGCGACCAGCGGGCCAATCACCTCGCCGTTGCCGAGCGTTCCCAGCAACCCAGCGGCCGGGACGCGGACGGCCAGATCCTTGTCTCCCAGGACGCGAAGCCCAATCGCCAGACGATCCGCGGCATCGGGCAGCTTTGCGGCGGCACGCGCTGCGGCGGTGCGGACTGCGGGGTGGGCGTGAGCGAGTTGCGCTTCGACCAGCGCGCGATCAACGGCACCGATCTCGGCGAGCGCGTCCAAAGCGGCGCAGCGGACCAGAACGCTGGAACTGTCGAGCAATTTGACCAGTGCCGGCACGGCGGCGGAGGACTTGCGGTGACCCAGGGCGCGGGCGGCGCTTGCCTGCGTGACCGGGGGGAGATCGGCAAGCTTGCCGGCGATCGCCTGGTCGGTCGCGTCGTCAACCGAGACGCTGACCGCCGCACCGCGCACGGCGTCATCTGTATCGGCGACCGCTTTCACCAGCGCCGCGGAGCCGGTGCCGAACTGCTGCGCCGCGCGCACGACCTCCAACCGCACATCCGGCGATTCGTCGGCCATCTTCGCCTCGATCGCCGGCCACTGCGGCGCGGCGGATTTCAGTTGCGCCAGCGAACGCACCGCCGCGGCACGCACCAGCGGCGCGGGATCGTTCAGCAGTCGGGCGAGCGCCGCGATGCTCGCGGGTTGGTCGCATTTGCCCAGATCGGCAACCAGCCGCGTCCGCCGCGGCACGTCTTGTTCGCGGCCGAGTTCGGCGACGATGAGCGAGACGGTGCGCTCGAAAACGAAAAACACCGTGTCCGGCGCCGAGGCCGGCAGCACGCCGTACGGAATCAGCGGCGCGCCGCTGTCATCGGCGCGGGCGAGCGGCTGCACGAACGCCGTTGCCAGCGCCAGTGCGACAAGGGAAAGAGCGGGGTTTGGTCGGGTCATCCTTGCCTCATCAGTTGCCGCAAGCGAATGCGGGCGATCAGCAGCGACACCAGGCAGATGCCGCCGATCGTCATCAGGTGTACGTTGAACAGGTCGCGCGTCAGCGGTTGGCCGACGATGGCCGGACGCAGGTCCAGCGCGATCGACAGCGGCGAGACCATCGCGATCCACGCCGCAATGCGCGGAGCCAGCAGGATCCCCGACAGCCACCAGGCGATCAGCGGCACGATCACGATGGCGGCGACCACCAGGTACGATGAAACGGTCGCCCGCGCGCTGGACGCGCTGAGCGACGAGGCGGCCATGGCGATCGTCGAGCACATCAGGATTGTCAGCAGTGTGACCGGCGCGAGCTTGATCGCGTAGTTCATGTACTCGATGTTGACGAAACTGACGACGACCCACGCCGGGATGATCGCGATCGCCGGCAGCAGCGCCGGGAGGAACGCGGGAATGAACTTGCCCCAGAAGATGCGTCCGCCGCCCAGTCGCGTCATGCGGAGCATCTCGAACGTGCCGGCCTCGATCTCGGAGCTGATGACCGGGCTGGCGAGCGAGGGCGTGACCAGCGCGACGACCGCGAACTGCAGCGAGGCGATGACGGTGGCGACGTAGGTCTGGATGTTCTCGTGCTCCGAGCCGCCCAGGAGCGCCATCAGCGAGAGGCCCAGCGCAAGCACGGTGGCGCTGTAGAAGATGCGGATCATCCACTTGCCGGAGCGAAGCTGATTGGTGCGGCGTTCCTTGGCGATGAGCGGATTGAAGCCGCCGATCGGTTTGCGATGCTTCTTGTCGTCGATCAGAAACATGAGCTTGCGCCCGAGCGAGCGGACCTCGTCCGGGTTGCCGCCCCCGGCGCGCTCGGGGTCGACCGGGGGCCGGCGCAACTTCATCACGATGATGGCGGCGCTGAGAACGATCGCCAGCGCTGCGAAACCGAGGAAGACCTGCCACGCGGGCAGGTTGCTTCGCATCGCGCCGTTGAAGTCATTGAGCGCCGGCCTAAGGATCGACATCTCGGCGGCGATGGGGCTGATCGAGCGGAGGTAGTGCAGGCCCATCGCCATCTCGCCTTCGGCGACATCGAGCATGATCAGCGCCGGGACCAGCACCGCGCCGCAGATGACCAGCACGACGACGTACGCCACGACCAGTGCGGTGGCGCTGGTTCGGCACAGCGCCGAAATCGCCAGCGACAGCATCGCCAGGAAGACCGCAGTGACGATCAGCACCGCGTAGGCCTGCGCCAAAGCGTTGGTATCGACGTCGCCGCGAAAATTCAGCAACGCGACGAACGGCAGGCCTGAAATGAGCAGCAGCATCGGGAAGCAGATTGCCGACCCGACCTTGCCCATCACGATCGACAGCGGCGACAGCCGGGTCGCGTAGAGCATCTCGAGCGTGTTGCCTTCCTTCTCCTCGGTGAGTTGCACCGACGCCACGCCGGGCACCGCGAGGATCAGCACCAGAAGCTGCCCGACGATCAGTCCGAGCAGCAGGTTGTCCTGCCCGCGGGTCGCCAGCGCCACCAGCCCCTGCTGCGGCCATGTCGCCATCAGCAACACGCCGAGCAGCCCCACAAATGCCATAAATACCGCGGCGATGCGCCAGAGGCGGAGGAGAGAGAGGATGTCTTTGCGGAGGACAGGATTCATGGGAGGAATGACCAATGACTAATGACCAATGACCAATGCGGATTACCCGCCTCGCTGGGTCGACTGTCTAATCTTGCTGAAAATTCGCACGAGTTCATCCGCCTCTCGCCACACTTCCCGAGCGGCGGTGCGCGAAGCCGGCTCTGCTTTGACGATCATGCGCAGCCAATGCATCGTCTCCCGAGCCTCTCGCCGTGCCAGGCCGATTCGATAGAGAAATTCCTTCCGCGAATCAGCTTCGTCAGCTTCCACATAGTTCGCTCCAACGCTCGTCCCAGACCTGACGCACTGGTTGATCAGTGGCTTGGTCACCTCATCCCGATGCATCGATCGCACAAATGCAATCACGGCTTCTCCAAATCGTGCAGTGCGCTCCTGAAGATCGAAGGAAGCGTGCTGCGCATCGTGTTCATTGGTTCTTGGTCATTGGACATTAGTCATTGGTCATTCGGTCACTTCGTGAGCGTCATAAATACGTCCTCGAGATCCGCCTCGACTTCTCCAAAATTGCTGACCGGAATCCCCTTCTTCAGCAGTTCCAGTAGTGCCTGCGCCAGTTGTGCGTCGTCGGCGGCGACTTCGTAGCGGAGCTTGCCGGGGACGGGGACTTCCATTTCAACGGGGGTCCATTCGCCGGGCGCTGAGGCGAGGACTTCCCTGGCCTTGTCGGCGAACTTCAGCACGCTGACTTCGACGACCTTTTTCTGACGGATGTTCTTGAGGATCTCCGACACCGGGCCGGAGGCGACGAGGTTGCCCTTGTAGATGATGCCGACGGTGTTACACACGTCGGCCAGCTCGGGCAGGATGTGGCTGCTGACAAAGACGGCCTTGCCGAGCTTGGCCAGATCGCGCAACAACGCCCGCATCTGCACGCGGGCGCGGGGGTCGAGCGTGGCGGCGGGCTCGTCGAGGATGATCACCTTGGGATCGTGCAAGAGCGTCTTGGCGATGCCGGCGCGCTGCTTCATGCCGCGTGAGAGCGCGCCGGTAAACTTGTCCTTGAACTCGTAGGCGTTGGCGATCTTCAGGCACGTCTCGATCCGCTCGGCCCGCTGCTTCTTGGGGATGCGGTAGGCGGCGGCGAAGAAGTCGAGGTATTCCCAGACCCGCAGCGTCGGGTAGACGCCGAAATTGTCGGGCAGGTAGCCGACGAGCTGCTTGATTCGGTCCTTGTTGCCCGTCACGTCCTGTCCGTCGATGTAGGCCGCTCCGGAGGTCGGGTCGAGCAGACCGCAGAGGATGCGGAACGTCGTCGTCTTGCCCGAGCCGTTCGGGCCGATGTAGCCGAAGACTTCGCCGGGGTGGATGGTGATGTTCAGATTGTTGAGCGCCACCTGCTCGCCGAACTTGCGGGTGAGGTTCTCGGTGCGCAGGATCGGCTGCACGCCTGAGGCGAACGCGGCGGGGAGAGGGGGCGTATGCGTTGCGATGGATGCCATGGGCTTGAACGGCTCCTGCTGAGGATTACTTCTGCTTGTCGTCTTTGTTGGCGGCCGCGGGCTTGGGTGCTGGCGGCTTCTTGATGTCGGGCTTCTTGATGTCGGGCTTCTTGTCGTCCGGCTTTTTCGGCGCGGCCGGCGGCTCGGTCTCCCACGTCACGCGAGGCGCTTCGGGGCGACTGATGACCGTGCCGCTGATCGTCGGATCGAATCGGCTGATCTGCCACGGGGAGGGGGCGTCCAGCCCCGGTGACGCGCGCTGCGAGTTGTTTACCGTCAGCAGCAGCCACACCCAGCCGTTGGCGTCGACATCCTGCGACGACAGTTCGATTACCGCGTGCCTCGGGCCGCTGGCATTGGACCACTCGACGACGGGTTCGCCGGTTTCATTCTGGCGCAATTTCCCGTCGCCAGCGATCTGCCCGCGACGAAACGCGATGTCGAAGCCGGCGCCGCGCAAGTCGACATCAAGCGCCAGCGTTTCGGGCGCGAGCTTGCCGAGCATCTCGGGCCCGGCGAGCGCGATCAGCCACGTGCCGGTCTGGCTCGATTCGTTCCATTCGCCGGTGTCGGGGGCAAACGGCGCGTTGGTCGCCGGCGCGTCGCGCCGCGTTTGTACGAACCCGGGATCGATCCGCACCGCGGTGCCCGCCGGTGCTTGCGCGATGTCGAGGGGGATGCGGATTATCGTCGCGTTTTTCTCGATGTCGACGCCGGAGAGCGTGACGCCCGTGGCCCCCTTGGGGGCATCGGCGAAGCCGACCAGCCGCAGCACCGAGCTGCGACCGGCGACGGTGCGAATACTGGCACTGAGGCTCGGGTCGCGGCGCTCAGCGGAGCGGACGAGGTCGTCGCGCAGCTTGGACTGCTCGCTGGCGATCATCCCGCCGGCATCACTCCAGATCCCGAACGGATTGTGGGCGCCGACGCGGCGTGCAGATTGAGCTGCAGCGGCTTGTTCCAGCGGGAATACCAGGCCGCCGCCGGTGACCAGCCGGGCACCTTCCAGCGGCTTGTCCAGCCCGTTCACCTTTACGGCAGCACCTTGCGCGTCAAAGGTGAGCGTCGCGGAGACGTTCGTCGCCGGCGTCGCGGTCGTCGACTGGGCGCGGATCACGGTATTAAGCTTGCCAAGGCTGGCGCTGAGATGATCGAACTTGAGCGGGAACATCGTCGCCACCGGATTGCCGGAGAGGACGACAGGCGTGATGACAGTGCCGAGCTCGGCGGTGACGGAGAGGTCGCTTTCGCGGTCGCCGAAGTACGTCACGAGGGAGTCGGACTTGGCGACGTCGCCGCTGAGGTCGACGACGTTGATGCTCGCCGCCATGAGCGGGGCGGCGCTGGTTTTGTGTCGGGACAGTCCGACGACGAAGCCGGCCGCGAGCACGGCGATCAAGGCGCTGCCCGCGAACGCCATCGGGCGCCGGCGGGCACCGCTGAAGGTGAGCAGGACGGCGACCGTCGCAACGTACGCGATGACGATCAACGCCGCCGTCCGCCATGGCGGGGCGGTGGCACCGATCATCGAGGGGAGCTGCTCGCGCAGCGCCGGCGTCTCGCTCAGTGAGCTTGGATCGTGAAACGCCGGGCGTTGCGGTTTGAGCAGCGCCATCCAGAGTTGCAGCGACGCCGGCTGCTTCAGGTCCAGCGAGTTCAGCGCGAAGCCCGTCATGGCGATGCGCCCGAAGCCGACCTCGCGATACGCGGCGACCGCGCCGCGGTCGTTGCTGGCAACGACGATGACCGGCCCGCTCGCCTGCGCACCGTCGCTGCGCGGTTCGCATTCGTACTCGGTCAGCGGCCGGCTCATGGCGAGTCGGCCGAACTCACGCGTGTCGATCGAGGACGACAGCCTTGCGTTCAACGAGTCCATCGGCAGGAAACCTGCGATCCAACTCGATTGAAGCGCCTGGGTCGGCTCAACGATGATCAACGTCGCGCCGCCGCGGATATGCCGCAGCAGCGCGCCGCGCTGGGCGGCATCAAGTCGTTCAAGGGCGGCGGCGTCGAGCGCGATGAGCCGGCAGGCGTCGTAGGCTTCGACGCGTCGGAATAATTCGTCCGGCTCCATGGACTGCGGCGTCACCGCGTAAGGCAGTGTGCCCGAGAGCGCCGCGGCGACGTCGCCGGCGTCGGTCGGGTCGGCATCGTCCGGCTGGGACAACGCTCCCGATTCGGCGCGCGTGACCGAGTGGAGCAGGATGACGCCGGGCGTTTCCGTCGGTTCTCTGCCCTGGAAGGCTTCTGACGAATCGGGGAACGCCATGACCTTCTCAGGCGAGCCCTGGCGGGTGTGGGCGGCATTCCACAGAACGATTTCGGTCGTGGGCGTAAGAAGCCCTTTTTTGTCGCGCGGGGGCGGCGGCGGAAGCTGCAGGAGCAGGTCCAGCGTCGTCCGCGAGTGGGCGGGAATGTGCGCCGGGCGCGAAACCCGGATGGCACCGGCGGGGGTTTCGAGCTGGTCAACCTGCAGTGAGCCGTCGATGTCCTTCGCCGAGCGGTTGTTGATCCGCACCTGGAACGGCAGCAGCCGGCCGAGCGGAAAAATCGGGCCGGTCTGTAGCGTGGCGTTGAACTGAATGTCGTCCCCGGACTGTGCCAAAGCCTGTCCTGACAGCCCGGGCGCCAGCAGCGGCGGCAGCGCGATCGCCAACGCCATCAGGACCAGAACCCACCGCGAGCGGAAACAATGCGGACCACGCTTCATAATTCCTCGGCCGACGTGCAGCCGCGGAGCGTACGGATTTCCGCGCCAAGGATCAACCTAACGGGTGGAAAACAACAAACTTAGATTGATCGCGTCGTAACGACGCAGGGGCGTGACGCGGTGCCCATACGAGGGTTGCGTGAACGCGGAGGTGAAAAAAAAGAAGACACCGGGTTTGCACCACGGTGTCTTCCGGAGGGGAGAAAATGCGCTATCACGCGCGTGAATCGAATTACCTAGGTTACCTTAGCCGGATAGACACGAAAGTCAAACAAGCTTGACTCGCGTGACATCATTTAACTTTCCAGAACACTGATCGGACGATCTCCTTTTGTTTCTTGAGTCAAAAAATTAACGGAATCTCTCAATCGGCATGGATTCGCTTTTGATGAGGTGTCGGCGCGAGAAACGGGAATTTGTACGGCGACCCGGGAGACGCGCGATTCCTAGCCCGGGGCAAGGGCACGGACGGCGTCGTGCAGGCGATCGCTGGGCGGTTGCAGATCCTTGCTGCGCCCGAATTCGGCCTTGAGGTCGATCGGTCGGCCGAAGCGGATGGCAACCTGTTGCGGCAACAGGACCGCCTCGATGATCTCCTGCCCACGCGGCGTCCCTGTCTGGTAGACCGGCAGCACGGGAACGCCGCTGCGCAACGCGATCATCGCGGCACCGGTCTGGAAGGGCTGCACCTCCGGCGTGAGCGAGATCTTTCCCTCCGGAAACAGGCCGAGCAGGCAGCCATTATCCAGCGCCCGCAACGCGGCGCGCAACGCCGTGCTGTCCTTGCCGTCGCGCGAGACGGGGATGGCTCGGATCGACTCGAAGACCCATTTAAGGGCCGCGATCTGGTAGTACTCGCGCGCCATCATCCAGACGATGGGCCTTGCGATGACCGACTGGATCAGCAGCGGATCGAGCCCGCTGATGTGATTGCTGACGATCATCATCGGTCCCACGCGCGGCACGCGCAGCGGGCCACCGGCCACGTTGACGTGGTGATAGCCGCGACAGAGCAACCGGTTCACCGCGTGAAGCACGCGCACGCGCCGCTGCCGCTCGTGCGGCGGAATGTCCGCATGGCCGGATCGAGGGTGCGTCAAATTGCGCTTCATGTTTTTGATCGTTCACGACCTGCCTATCCAGACCGCGAATGACCGGCATGGTACGGAAGTGCCCGGATTCCGCATAATCACCGCGCCCGCGACACCCTGTCGCGCCGGCACGCGATATTCAACATCCGACCCGCCTGCGCGATATGTATAGGCAGTTCCCGATTCACCCAACTCTCGAAGGAGGTATTGACGATGAAGCTGCTCGCGACCTGTTCACTGGCGACGTTGATCCTTGGCGCGGCCATTCTGGCCCCGGTCCCGACCGCCCGCGCCGAAGACGCGCCCGCCGCCAAGAAGGAAGAGAAGAAGGACGAGAAAAAGGCCGCCGACGAAAAGGCCAAGCCCGTAAAAGGCCCGCGTCTGTTCGGCCTGTGGGCCCGGCTCACCACGCTGTCGCCGGAGACCAAAATCAAGATCGACGAAATCCACAAGAAGGCGCTCGAAGAACGCCACGTCATCGACACCAAGGAAGAAGCCGACATCACCGCGCTGCTGACCGATGAGCAGAAGGTGGAGTTGCAGAAGATCAAGGAAGACGACGCCACCAAGAAAAAGGCCGCCGGCGAAGAAAAGAAAAAAGACGGCAAGGATGAGCCTAAGAAGGACGAATCCAAGCCCGACGAAAAAAAGAACGACAAGTAAGCCGCCTCGCTCGGGCTTGCCCATGCTGCTCTGCGATCATCCGCGCCGGCCCGCTCACCACACCGGGCCGGCGTCGGGGCTGCGCTCGGGGCGACGTAAGTTGCGATTCATCGCACCATCGGGTAAAGCGTGCGGGCCGGGGCGTGGCGGGATTGCATCCCGCGCTACGAGCCTTCTCCGCAACATCCATCAACAAGATCCGCTCTAAGAGCAGTTGGTGAAGATGAATCTTTTTTCACACATTTCGATCATGGCTCTCTCTGCAGCTTTGTTGGCGGGGTGGCTCGGAGCCGATCGTGTCTGTCACCTACGGCAAAACACGTTGCTTTATCCAGTACACATCTGGCGAACGGCTGAGCGTCGATTTGGGTGCGGGCGCGGACGTCCTTGATGTCGCCAAAGCGTTCCGAAAACCAATCTTTGCGTCGACCGGAAAAGGCGACGACGTTTACATTGGCGGGGGTGGTTACGGGTACATCCGCGGCGGGTCGGGGATCGACCGACTCAACGGCGGCGATGGCAACGACCGAATCTACAACGCCCCGGCCACGGCGCTGTCCGTCGGCAACCAACCATCCGGGCTCGGGGAACGCATCGATGGCGGCCTTGGATTTGATCGCTCTACGCGGCTCGCGAGCGAAGTGCTGGTCGGCGTCGAACGAATCGTGAGTGCGTAGTGTGGGCATCGCCCGCCACTGTCCGCAATGGTGGGCGATGCCCACGCTACGAACGGCATTTGCCACTCGCCACTGGACATTTCGATCGAGCGCGAGCTCACGCCGCGCCTACGACGGCGGCAGGGCTGCGGTTGCGGGGGCGTTCATGCTGCGGACGCGCTTCTTGCCGGCCTCGGCGGCCTTCTGGGCGGCCTCGTCCTTGGCGGTCTGCATCCCGCGGGCCATCGCGATCACGCCGGTCCGCGCCATCTCCTTGATACCGTAGGGACGCAGCAGTTCGATCAACGATTCGATCTTCTGCTCATGCCCGGTGATCTCGATCATCAGCGAATCGCGCGCGACGTCGATGACCTTGGCGCGGTACAGATTCACCATCTCGATGACCTCCGAGCGCTTGTCCTGCCCGGCGGCGACCGTGATCAGCGCCAGGTCGCGCTCGACGAAATCCGAGTCCTTGAAATCGCGCACCTTGACCACCGGCACCAGCTTGGCGAGCTGCTTGCGGACCTGCTCGAGCGTGTTCTCGTCGGCGTCGCAAACGACCGTCAGCCGCGAAAGCTCGGGGTTCTCGGTCCGGCCTACGACCAGCGAATCGATGTTGAAGCCCCGCGCCGAAAACATGCCAGCCACGCTCGCCAGAACACCGGGCTCGTTGATCACGAGCGCTGAAATCACTGATCGCATACGTTGCTCCCAAAAAGTCGAACCGCGGATGATAGCCAATCGCTATGCAAATGGAATACGCGGGCATCACCAACCGAAATCGTCCTGCCCGCCGCGTTTCCGCTTCGCGATGCCGTGCCAGATCACCCCGCCCGCCTTCGAACGGGAGCAGAAGACCAGCAAGTACAAGCTGCGGCCATCGTCGCGGTTGATACGTTCGTAGTCGAAATGCTCGTAGCCGAGTGTTCGCAATTGCGACTCATAGATTTGCCGAAGGATCTGCGCATGGGCATCGTTATTGGATTCGCTCAATTTTTCGCGCCAGAGCGTGGTTCCCAATACGCAATCCAAATTCGAGTCCTGCGGATTGAAGTAGTACTCGTTCCAGTTGCGTAAGGCATCGAGGTGATCCGGAAAGAACAGAATCAGATCGCAACGACATTGGGCCAGCGCCCGGATAGTGTCAAGGTGAAGGTGGAGTCCAAAAGGATCCAGAAATGCCAAGCTGAGGGAGTGCGGCGGAATCGAGCCGACGATCTTATTGACGCACTGGTTTGCATCTTCATTGAGGATCTGAGGTGAAGTCGGCTGTGGGAACCGATCGACGCGCTGCCGCAACGCGTTGGCTTTCACCTTGTCGAGTTCGCAAAGATGCAGTTGTTGGAACGGGTACGGTGCTTGCGAGGCGATCAGTGGGGAGCCCCAGTCAAGCCGGGTTGATCCCTTGATTCGCTCGATGCCGGCGCCGGCGAATAGGTCAATGTAGTGAAGGCCACTCCAGCCTTTCTTCCGCATCGCCGTGGTGAAGGCGTCTACATACCGAAGTAGGAAGTGGTGCTTATCGGCAGACCAAGAACCAACCTCGGGGATGACCAAACCATCATCGGTGGGCGTAGGTAGTTTGAGCACGTTCGTTCCCCGTGTTTGGTGTCGGCATTGCGTCCCAGGTGCGACCGTCAAGTAGCCTGCCAGTCCGCTTTTTGTTTGTGCCGCCCCATTGTTTGAAGAAGAAAGGAACTGACTGAGCGAGACACTGCTCGCGGATTTGCAGAACCCACGTTTCCTCGATCGGTCGGGATCCCGGCCCAGACTCACCTCCGACAATCACCCAATCAATTCCATTTAGCGGCAACCTGGGAATTGGCCCGAGCAGGGGTTCTACAGATAAGAAGCGGACGTAAGCTGGAATTTGGGCCAGCAGATGAGCGCGCGACGCGACGAGTGCATTTTCAATACTCGTGCCTAGCCAGAGATTTTCGGGCCAGGGTAAGTCGGTCGCCAAAGCGAGCGCCCGCTCGGGGCGTTTCGTCAAGACCTGAAATGAGTGTTGATGTGCTTGCACAATCACGTCAAAGACGCTTCGGATGAAACTTCCTGGCACCTCTGGGTGAAAGAGATCGCTCATCGAGTTTACAAAGATTCGTTTTGGCTTCCGCCATTGGAGTGGTTTCTCAACCACCTCCGGATGAAGCGTCAATTTGAAATCGTTCCGATACTGATGCACGCCCATCGCATGGAGCCGCTTGGCCATCCGTTCTGCGTAGCAGTTCTTGCAGCCCGCGGAAACCTTTGTGCATCCTGTAACAGGATTCCATGTCGCATCGGTCCATTCGATTCGGGAATCCTGAGCCATATTTACCTCGAACAGAATCCTAACTACTCGACGCCATTCACTTCAAGCAGAATCGGCTTTTTGTACCTGATATGTTGACGCAGCTTACGTCCCCATTTGAAACGCCCCCGCGTACTGCTTCGGCGCGACCGATCCATCCGGCATCAGTTCGCGTTGGGCGTGGATCGCCCAGTAGGGGTTGCGCAGCAATTCGCGGCCGATCAGGACCAGGTCGGCAAGGCCGTCGGCGATGACGCGCTCGGCTTGCCGCGCATCGGTGATGACGCCGACCGCCGCGGTTGGGATGCGGGCGGCTGCGCGGATGCGGGCGGCGTATTTCGCCTGGTAGCCCGGGCGGGCCTTGAGCCAGCCTGAGGGCGTCTGCCCGCCGGCGGAGCAGTCGATGAGGTCGACGCCGTGCGCCTTGGCGGCCTGGGCGAAGTGGACGGTGTCGTCGATCGTCTGTCCGCCGGGCTCGGGGTCGACACTGCTGACGCGGACGAACAGCGGCATCGATTCGGGGATCGCCGCCCGCACTGCGTCGATCACCTCCAGCGGAAACCGCATGCGTGCGTCGATCGCGCCGCCGTAAATGTCGTCGCGCTGATTGGGGATCGGCGAGAGGAACGAGCTGAGCAGGTAGCCGTGGGCCATGTGCAGTTCGATGATCTGGAACCCCGCGGCCACGGCGCGCCGCGCGCCGTTCACGAACGCCTCGCGCACCGTCACCAGTTCATCGCCGGAGAGTGCCCGCGGCGTCGCCCGCTTGGCCTCGAAGGGGATGGCGCTCGGTCCGACGATGTCGATGGTGGTGTTGCCTTCGTCATCGACGGGATAGCTGCCCGCCTTGCGTCCGGCGTGCGCGAGTTGGATCGCCGGGGTTGCGCCGTTGCTGGCGATCAGTCGCGCCACTTCGCGCAGGCCGTCGATGTGAGTGTCTGACCAGATGCCCAGGTCGTCCGGCGCAATTACCCCGCGTGGTTCGACCGCGGTCGCTTCGACGATGACCAGCCCGCACCCGCCTGAGGCCCGGGTCGGGTAATGCACGCGATGGAAGTCCGTCACGTGCCCGCGCCGCGCCGAGAACATGCACATCGGCGACATCCCGATGCGGTTCTTCAGCGTGACGCCGCGGAGGGTGAGGGGGTCGAACAGGCGCGACATCGGCGTGATTGTGAGGGGCCGCACGCCCGGTGTCGAGGCAATGAGGCAATGAGGCAGAGAGGCAATGAGGCAATGAGGGAAAGCGCAGGCATGGCCTTCCCCTCCGTGCCTCTCTGCCTCGTTGCCTCTCTGCCTATCTCCCCCTTTCGCGCAACGCGTCGCCCACCTAAAAAAGAATTTTTCAAGAAGCATTTAGTTGAGATCCACGCCCCCGTTGCGCGTTTCACACCCGATTCGCGCAACAGCCCCGGTCTTAGGGAGGCGCAGCGCGAATGACCTACCACGACTCGACTCAAGCCAATGTGACACCTGATGCACACCCGTGTGACACCTGTGCGCGCCGCTTTCGACCGAAAACCGCATTGGCGACTCACGGCGAAGGGTCTGGGGTGGAGGCGATGTATCAAATGTATCAGTTGCTACACGTGCTGCGCGACGAAAACGGCAGCGCCACTTCGGATCGGCGCACTGTAGAATCCCCCGACCCCATGACCGGCGTCATCGACAAAATCCTCGGTGCAGACGGCGCCATCGCCCGGCGTCTTGGCACAAGCTACGAGCCGCGCCCCCAGCAGCTCGATATGGCGGCCGCCGTCGAAGCGGCGATGAGCGAGCCGCATCACCTGATCGTCGAGGCGGGCACCGGCGTCGGCAAGTCGTTCGCCTACCTCGTGCCGGCGATCGACTTTGTCCTGCGCACCAAGAAGCGCGTGGTCATTTCGACGCACACGATCGCGCTGCAGGAACAGCTTGTCGAGAAAGACATCCCGCTGCTGCAGAGCGTCTACCCGGATGAGTTCAGCGCGGTGCTGGTGAAGGGGCGCGGCAATTACCTGTGCAAGCGCCGGCTCGACCAGGCGATGACGCGGCAGCACATGATGTTCGACACCGAGTTCGAGCTGGAGGCACTGCACCAGATCCACGACTGGGCCGAGCGGACCAGCGAAGGCTCGCTGTCGTCGTTGCCCATCCAGCCCGACGGCCGAGTGTGGGACCGCGTCAACGCCGAGCAGGGCAACTGCATGGGCAAAAAGTGCAGCTTCTACGGCACATGCCACTGGCAGGCCGCCAAGCGACGCATGCAAAGCGGGCAACTGTTGATCGTCAACCACGCGCTGTTTTTCAGCGACCTCGCGCTGCGCATGGCCGGCGTGAATTACCTGCCCAAGTACGACGCGGTGATCTTCGACGAAGCCCACACCATCGAAGACGTCGCCGGCCAGCACTTCGGCATCAAGGTCACCGAGGCCGGCGTGCGCTATCAGCTTCGCGTCCTCTACGACACCAAGAAGGGCAAGGGCGTCCTCAACAGCCACGGCGCCAAGGCCAACGACGCGATCCGCTGCGTGACCGATCTGGAGTCGGCGGTCAATGAGTTCTTCGATCACATCGCCTGGTGGCACGAGAACAAAGGCCGCGGCAACGGGCGCGTGCATGAGGCCAATGTCGTGCCCAACATTCTGACGCCCAAGCTGAACGACCTGGTGAAGCACCTGAAGCTGCTCATCGCCAGCCTGCCCAGCGAAGAGGAGATCAGCGAGCTGACCAGCCTCAGCGCCCGCGTCAGCGGCCTGGCCGACACGATCGAAGCGGTGATGACGCAGTCGATGCCGGATGCGGTGTACTGGTTCGATGTCACGCATCGCACCCCCAAGCGCATCAGCCTCCACGCCGCCCCGATCGACGTCGCGATGGGTTTACGGCAGCAATTGTTCGCCAACACGCGGAGTGTGATCCTGACCAGCGCCACGCTGGCGACGTCTGCGCGGGATGTGAGGAAGACCGCGTCTGCCCGTACTGTGGGCATCCTGCCCACAGCTCACTCTGCATCCGAAGGATTCCGCCAATCCAATTATCTCCCGCATCTGACGAAGCAGAACGGCGTCTACCACGTGACTTTCAGGCTGGCCGACAGTGTTCCGCATGCGCAGCTGCAGCGATGGCGAGACGAATTGGCGAGCGCCGGCTCGGGCGAGGATCAGACCGCACTGGAGGCCGAGCAACTGGCAGCAAAGATCGAACGCTTCGAGGATACGGGCTGGGGCGCATGCCTGTTACGCGATCCGGCGAATGCCCAACTCGTTCAGGACAGTCTCCAACATTTCGCGGACGAGCGGTACGACCTGTTGGCATGGGCGGTGATGCCGAACCACGTCCACGTCGCACTCCGTCCGCGGCGCGGTTTTGAACTGCCTGCGATCATTCATTCGTGGAAGAGCTTCACTGCGAACGAGATCAACAAGCGATTGGGCCGCTCGGGTACGGTCTGGGCGCGCGAGTACTTTGATCATCTGATTCGCGATGAGGAAGAATTGCGGCAACAGGTGTTGTATATCGATGCCAATCCGCAGCAAGCGAAGCTGGAGGAGTGGCCGTTTCATTGCGTGGATGAGGATGTGGTGAATGAGATCATCATTCCCCAGGCAACGAAGGCCTGTGGGCAGGATGCCCACAGTACGAAAATCGCCTCTCCCTCCTCTCCCGCCTTCGACTTCATCCGCCGGCGGCTCGGTGTGGATAACTGCCGGACGCTGCTGCTCGGGTCGCCGTTTGATTATGAGAGTCAGGCGATCCTGTATATCGAAGGGGATCTGCCCGATCCATCGGACCCGAAATTTCTGAGCGCCGCGACGCACAAGATCATCCGCTATCTCGACCAGACCAACGGCGGGGCGTTCGTGTTGTTCACTTCGTACAAGATGCTCATCGACGCGGCCAATCTCCTGAAGGACCGGATCGAAGGGATGGGACTTCCCCTATTGGTGCAAGGCCAGGGAGCGCCGCGAAAATTGTTGCTGGACCAATTTCGCGCCTTAAAAAATGCCGTTCTGTTTGGGACGTCGTCGTTCTGGCAGGGGATCGACGTGCAAGGCGAGAAGCTGCGGAACGTGATTATCGTGAAGCTTCCGTTCAGCGTTCCCGACGAGCCGCTGGTGGAAGCAAAGCTCGAAGCCATCAAGCGAAACGGCGGCAATCCCTTCATGGAATTGTCCGTGCCGGAAGCGGTGATCAAGCTGAAGCAGGGGTTTGGCCGATTGATCCGGAGTCGGACGGATAAGGGAATCGTGGTGATCCTTGACAGCCGCGTTCGCACCAAGCGGTATGGGCAGGCGTTCCTCGAGGCGCTCCCGGCGTGCAAAGTTGTTGACGTGAAGTAAGGTGCGGCGCTTGACTTCACACCGTCTGCCGCTTCAATACCGCGCGTCGGCCGTCTTGAAGCGGTCGGCATCATTCGCGGGGCGTGACGCCTTGCGTATGATTGCGTCGAAGTAGGAATACCGAAGGCCCCGGCAGGCGAACGAGTGCGGAACGAGATCGCTTGCGGGTACGTTTTACGCGGATGCATCATGATCGCTTTAAATGACACACTGACTCTCTCCCCCGTGACGACCGACGCGGACGTTCTCGAGTTGCTCTTGTCTTCTTCGCCGACCGGTCTCGGCGGCGTCGACTTTGACCTGGGTGATCTCGACGCCATCTTCGCCCCCGAGGCGGCCAAACGCCGCAGCGCCGACGATGACGAAGAACCCGCCAAGGAAGAGGAAGAGGCCCCCGGCGACGACGAAGAGGAAGCTGAGGAAGCCGAAGAGGAAGTCGAAGACGAAGAAGAGGAAGAGGAGCTGGAAGACGAAGAAGAGGACGACGAATTAGACGATGAAGACGACGACGACGATGACGATGACGATGATGACGACGATGACGATGACGAGGAAGAAGAGGACGAGTTCTTTGAAGAGGACGATGACGAAGATGACTTCGACGACGATGACGAAGAGTTCGCCGATGACGACTGATCGCCGGCCCGGTCATTGATGTTCAACTTAATCGCTGCACGCCCCGCGAGCATTCGCGGGGCGTGCCGTGTTTCGCGGGCGGTAAATGCCTCTGTCATCCTGAACGCAGTGAAGGATCTGCTCGCGGACGCCGCGGCCCGGGGTCGGAAAAAGAGGACGCGCGAAGTGGGACGTCGTCAGTGATCGGTGCGGGCTCCAACGCGGCGAGTGGATCCTTCGCGTTGCTCAGGATGACACTGGTTTTGCACGGGGCGGATCGTTCACTCAAACCCGCCCGATCGGCCGCGCTTGATATCCGAGCGGCGTTTTTTGCCTTCGAGGCGGCGCTGCTTGCTGCCGTAGGAGGGCTTGGTTTTGCGGCGTTTCTTCGGCTCGTGCATCGCCTGCAGGATCAACTCGCGCAGGCGCTCGATCGCCAGCGAGCGATTGCCTTCCTGGCCGCGCGATTCATCGGACGCGATGTGAATTTCGTCCGCCTGCGTGAGCTTCGAGCCGGCCATGGCGCGCAGGCGCGTGCGGGCGGAGTCGGTGAGACCGACGATGTCGCCGACGCCGACCCACAGTTCGCACCGGCTGCTGACCTTGTTCACGTTCTGCCCGCCGGGGCCGCTGGAGCGCGAGTATTGCAGTCGCACGACCGACACCGGCACGCGGACACGCACGCCGATCTCGATCAGCGCCGGCGGAAGTGAAATGGGCTCGATAGAATCGTTCACAATCGACTGGTGATCTTACCGGAGGTTTGCATGGCTGCGAAGATCGGCGTCATTCTCAGTGGCTGCGGCGTGTTCGACGGGACCGAAATCACCGAGGCCGTCAGCGTTCTCATCGCGATTGACAAGCTCGGCGCCCAGGCGATCTGTGTCGCGCCCGACGTTGCGCAGATGCACGTCGTCGATCACATGGCCGGCACGCCGATGGACGAATCGCGCAACGTGCTGGCCGAGAGCGCCCGCATCGCGCGGGGCAGGATCAAAGGTCTGGCCACGGTCTCCGCCGCCGACTTCGATGCCGTCATCTTCCCCGGCGGGTTCGGCGCGGCCAAGAATCTGAGCGACTTCGCAGTCAAAGGCGCCAACTGCAGCGTCAACCCATACGTCACCCGCCTGATCCAGCAGATGCACGCCGCCAGGAAGCCGATCGGCTTCGCCTGCATCGCCCCGGTGCTGGCGGCCAAAGTGCTCGGCGCGCGGGTGACGATCGGCAATGACCCGTCGACCGCCGACGCCATCACTCGCATGGGCGGCACTCACGAGACCGCCGGCCTCACTGACATCGTGATCGACCAAGCCAATCGCGTCGTGACGACGCCGTGCTACATGTACGACGACAGCACGCCGTGGCAGGTTTACCAAGGCGCGGAGAAGATGGTGGCGGCGGTGTTGAAGATGATCGAGTAGTTTTCAGGTCAGTAAGTCGTGCTGAGCGCAGCAGACTCCAGGATGATGATGTAGAGACGCATGGCTTTGTACTGTGGGCTTCCTGCCCACGGCTCACTGATTTGAAACGCTGTGGTCAGGATGCCCACAGCACATCAGACGAGTTGATCGAGCCCCCCGAACGCCACGATCTCGTGCGAGAAGAACGGCTCGGCGTGTTTCGTGCCGATGCGGGAGCCGAAGTAGTCGCCGGCGAGTTTGACGAGGTTGATCAGGTCGGGGTTCATCTGCGATTCGTACGCGCCCAGCGCCGCCATCTTCGCATCGACGGTATCGCTGCAGTCGATGCAGAACGTCGGGTTGATGTTGAGCTTCAGGTGCGTGCAGAAGTAGTAGAGGATCCGCTTGGGATGCCACGGCTCGCCGGGGATGGTGGTCTTGGTGAGCTTGGCGTCGAAGCGGGCGTCCTCGGCGATCCTGGTGACGGCGGTGTGGTCGGGGTGGGCATCGACGCCGTAGGGGACGAAGAGGACGTTCGGTCGATGGATGCGGATCTGGGCGGCGAGCTTGTAGCGGGCTTCGAGCGTGTGCGTGACCTCACGGTTCTGCAGGCCAAGAAGCGTGCGTTCGACGCCTAATGCCCGAGCCGCTGAAGCGGCCTCGGCGGCGCGGAGTTCGGGGGAGCCGCGCGGGGTGGGCTCGCCGTTGGTCATGTCGATCAGGTGGACCTTGTGGCCTTGCCTGACGAGCTTGGCGATGGTGCCGCCCATCCCGAGTTCCTGGTCGTCCGGGTGCGGGCCGATGACTAAGAAAGATGCCATGGTGTCCGTGAGTATAGGCTACTGGCGCTGCGTCATGCGGTTGAGCGTCATGAGCATCTGGTCCTGCAGTTGCGTAATCTCGACTTGGTCGACCTCCGGCGAGGCGCGGGCGAACTCGATCAGATCGCTGACAAAGCTGACGAAGCGGATCGACTGGTGCGGCGTCTTCTCGCTGGGCGTGGTGAGCCGACCGACAAGCCCGCGCGCGTCGGCAGGCAGCGCCTCGCAACCGGCGGCGCGGTCGGCGGCACGGTGCAGCGTCGTCAGCAGCCCGCGATAACGCATCTGCTGCTGCTTGAGCGCCTTCTCGTCGCCGTTGCCGTCGAGGGCGGCGGCGATCAGCGGGCCGTAGTCACTGCGGTGCAGCTCGAGCAGGGCGTCGATCTTGGCCGGCGTGAGATTGCAGTCCGCCCAGCGCGCCAGCGCGGTCGCGCCGACCAGTTGTACGCGGAGGTCGACGATCTTGCGCACGTCGGCGAGCAACGCCTTGGACTGGCGGAGCGTGTTGAGCCTGGCCGCATCCGGCGCGCCGCCGGTGGCGATGGCGCTGGTGAGTTCGGTCGCGGTGGTCTTGAGTTTGACCTCGATCTCCGGCCATGCCTTGCCGGCGAGCGCCTTAAAGGCCTCAGGCTCGATCGGGTTGGCGGTCGCCTCCTGCGCGTCGGTCCAGGCGCTGGCGATCTCGTCGACCTGTTGCAGCAGCGTCTGGGCGCTGGCGCGCACCGTGGCGTCGTTGTCGTTCAGCTTCGCCAGCGTCTGCAGGATGCGCTTCTCGAAGCTGCCGGTGGGACGCGGCTTGAGCGTGAGCAACCGCTCCTGCGTCTGAGCCAAGCGCATGAGCACACGCAGGAACGACGCGACGCGTTCCATGTCGGCGGCTCGCCCGGGCACGGCGCTGCTGTCCGATGTGAACGCGCCGCCGCCGGCGTTGGCGAGATTCTCGCACTCGGACAGGAACGCCTCGCGTGCGGCGGTGTAGGCCTTGAGCTGCGCATCGACCTGCCGCGAGCCCAGCACGGCGGAAGCGGGCGTCTTCATCTCGCCAACCTCTTTCTCGAGCGTGGCGAAACGAGTGACGGCTTCGAGCAACTTGGTCTGATCCTGCGGGTGGGCGCGGGCGTACGCAAAAACGGGCGCCAGCGACTGCATTTTGTCACGCGGCAAGCCGATCGCCGCCATCTTTGTCGCGCCTTCACGGTAGCGGATGAGTTCGTCGAAGGTCTTGTCGGCGGCATCGCGCAGGCGCGGGTCGGTGTAGAGCGAGACGGCCTGCCCGAGCTTCTGCTCCATCTCGGCGCGGCCGGTCGGGTCGACGGAGATGTCGGCCTGCATCGACAACACGGTGTCCATCGAGCGGCGGAGCATCTCGGTCATCGTCGTCGACTCATTCCCCTGCGCCGATCGCGCCGCGGCGACGGCGGCGAGCAGTTGCTGTCGCAGCGCCGGCGAAAGCGGTAGCTGCGTGACGCGGCCGTTGATCTGGTCGAGCGTGAGCGGCGCTGTAACAGGCGGCGCGGGGTCGGTCGGATCTTTCTTTGGCTGCGTCGTGGCGCCGGGCGCAGGGTTCGGCGGACGCATGTCGGGGGCTTCACCCTTGGCATCCCCCAGCGCAATCAGCAGCGGGGCGCGCAGTGGCTGCAGCACGCCGTCGATTACGCCCGAGTCGGCCTGCTGCGGGAGGTTGTAGGTGGCTTTGTTGATCGCCTTGAGTGCATCCGCCTGCGGCTTGGCGGGCGTGCGGCCGGACTGCTGCGGCGCCCACGCGTCGATGGTGGCGATCATCGTCTGCATGTCGCGCAGCCGCAGCCACGCGACGGCCTGCGCATCGCTCATCGGGTCGGCGACGAGCACTTCCTGGGCCAGCCAACGCGAGACAATGCGCAGGTCGATCTGCAGGTCGAGATACGGAAGATCGGTCGCCCGCGTGGCGCTGCGGCGCTGAATGAGGTCGGCCAGTTCCTGCTCGACCTTCTTCACCTGATCGGCGACGTACACCTTCAGCACGGCGGGGTGCTGAGCGCGGTCGGCCGGCGGACGGTTGGGCCGATCCTGCGACTGCGCGAGGGAAGGTGCAGCGACGAGCAACGCAAGCGCCAGACAACGACGGCGGTGATTCATGTCAGGTCCCTATAGATGGCTTCGAGCGCATCAATCATCACTTTTGTGTCGAATCTGCCAAGTGCAAATGCTCGCCCGCGTTCGCCCATCGTGCGGCGAAGGTCTTCGTCCTCGATGAGCACCGACAGTTTCTCGGCCAGCAGCCTGCGGTCGAACGGCGGCAGGCAGAAGCCGGTCTCGCCGTCGATCAGTCCCTCGCGGTTGCCGTCGATGTCGTAGGTGACGACCGGCGCTCCGGCGAGTTGTCCCTGCGGCAGCGCCCGCGCGAGGCCTTCGCGCCGCGACGGGTGTACAAGGATGTCCATCGCGCCGACCAGCTCGGGAATCTTGGTCGGCAGAACCAGGCCGGTGAGGACGAAGCGGTCCTTCAGGTTCATCGCGGCGATCTGTTTCTCAAACTCGGTGCGCAGCAGGCCGTCGCCGATCCAAAGGAAGCGGAGCGCGGGGTGCTTGCGGCACAACTCGGGCGCCAGCGTCAGCAGGTCGTCGTGCCCCTTGAGATGAAACAGCCGCGCGATCGTGCCGACGATGACGTCCTTTGGCGCGATGCCGAGCGCCCGGCGAACGTCGTCGCGCGACACCGGCGGGCTGATGAACGGCTTGGTGTCCATGCCGCTGAAGACGGTGACGTATTGTTCGCGCTTCCCCACGCCGCCGGCAACGGACTGGTCCGCCATCGCGGTGGCGACACAGACGATCTTGTGGGTGATCGGGGCGGTGATTTTTTCGAGCCAGCAATAGACGCCGTTGACGACCGCGCTCGTCGATGCGGTGAACGCCAGGCCATGGATCGTGTGAACGATTGCCCTGCACCCCGCGCGATGTGCCGCCCATCGTCCAATGATGCCGGCCTTGCTGGAGTGGGTGTGGACGACGTCGGGCTTGAGGTCGCGCAGGGTTCGGATGAGTTTGCGGTAGACGCGGTAGTCGGTCCACGGTTTGATGGAGCGAACCATGTCGTCGATCACGATCACGCGATACCCGTAGGCGCGGGCACGTTCGAGCAGCGAGCCCTCGGGCCCGATCGCCGGGCCGGTGATAAGGGTGACGTCGTGGCCGAGGTCGTGTTGGCCTTCGCAGGAGGAGAGGGTGTTCTCCTGCGCACCACCGACGATCAGGCGCGTGATAATGTGGACGATCTTCATGCCGGGCCGGATAAGGTATATGATTGCGGGTGTTCGCCCAAACCAGAGACAGGATATCGATGCCGATGCTCACCCGATACATCGCCGCCGCCATGGAGTTGGCGAAGTACAAGCTGCTCGACGACGCTGCTGGCTA
>JBBRFH010000012.1:0-23040 GCA_038224615.1 Tepidisphaerales bacterium | reverse complement strand
GAATCCAAAAGATCGACAAAATGAGTGGACATCGCTCTTACACGCCTTCCCGACTCAGGCCTTCTCTTCTCGCCACCCGTCCTCGCGCTCGCGCTCCGCACGCAGGCACTGTCCGCGACAGGTCACCGCGCTCCGGCGCGACATGGGCGCCGGTCATCCAAATCGACCCGTCACATAATCCTCGGTCTGCTTCTGCGACGGATTGGTGAAGATTGTGTTGGTTTTATCGTACTCGATCAACTGTCCCAGATAGAAAAACGCTGTTTTATCGCTGATGCGGGCCGCCTGGTGCATGTTGTGGGTGACGATGACGATGGTCACGTGCTTCTTCAGGCCAACAATCAGGTCTTCGACTTTGGCGGTGGCGATCGGGTCGAGCGCTGAGGTCGGCTCGTCCATCAGGATGATCGCCGGCTTCGTCGCCAGGGTGCGGGCGATGCACAGCCGCTGCTGTTGTCCGCCTGACAGGCTGTAGGCACTGGCGTGCAGTTGGTCCTTTACTTCACTCCAGAGCGCCGCCTTTGTGAGCGAGTCTTCGACCAGCGCGTCGAGTTCGCTGCGGCGGACCGCCTGCAGGCGCGGGCCGTAGGTGATGTTCTCGTAGATTGACTTGGGAAACGGGTTGGCCTTCTGGAAGACCATCCCGACCTGTCGGCGGAGCTGGGGCAGATCGATGTCGGGGCTGTAGATGTCATGACCCCCGATCCGCATGTTGCCGGTCACCCGGCAGCCGGGGATGAGGTCGTTGATACGATTGATGGCACGCAGAAAGGTGCTCTTGCCGCAACCGCTCGGGCCGATGAACGCGACCACCGAATGCTGGGCGACCTCCAGCGAGACCTTCTTGATGGCCTCGAACGGGCCATAGAAGACGCTGACGTCGCGGGCCTGCACGACGGCTGGCGAGGATGTCGAGGTGCCGAGGTCGGAGGGGCGCTGTTGCGGCAGGTGGCGCATCACCGCAGACACCGTGGCGGGCGGGCGAGGATCAAGTGCGGCGGTCGTCATAAGGCGAGCCATTCCAATAGGCTACGCCCGAGCGTACCGCCGGATCCGGCACCGGCAAGGTATTTATGTAATCTTAACGTACCGCGGCCACGCCGATCACCAGAATCGCGGCGGCGGCCAGGAACATGGTGATCTCCAGCGCGGACGACAATAGATCTGCAGGGCGGACTTGCATGGGACGAACTCCGTTCGCTACGACTTGACCTCGGGGCTACGCCCCGGTCTTTTCGAACGTGCGAAGCGACCGGCGTTCCACGCCAGACAGGCCTGCCCGCATCCTTGGGCCGCCGCTTCGACGAACTGCATCCCTCATCGGTTTCCGACGCATCCAAACTGCAATTGGACCCGGACCGAATTAAACCATGTGGTTATCGGACCATTATGACCGCCGCGCAGGAGCGCTCAATCGAGACTTTCCCTGCGCGAAATCGCCCCAGGGGATCCAATATCAGCCGCGAAGATGCGATGAGCGCGAAGGCGAACGCGAAGAAGACCGAATCCACGAATCACACGAATGGAAAGAATTTGATTCGTGCGATTCGTGAAGATTCGTGGTTTCTCTTCGCGTTGAGGCTTCAGAAGAGTTTGAGCTTGGGCAGATCGGTGCGGCCGATGAGAAACTCGTCGACGCCGGCGGCGGCGCAGCGGCCTTCGCTGATCGCCCAGACGACAAGGCTTTGGCCGCGCCGGCAATCGCCCGTTGCGTACACGCCGGGGACGCGGGTCTGGTAGTTGTCGTCGACGACGAGGCCGCCGCGGGTGTCGAGTTCGAGGCCGAACTGGTCGACGATGCCGCCCGCTTCCGGTCCGCTGAAACCGATGGCGATCAGGCACAGGTCGCAGGGGATCTCGAAATCGCTGTCGGGGATCTCGCGCATGATCGCCTTGGTCCCGCGATACTCCGCGACTTCCTGGCGGGCACAGAGGATCTTGGTCAGCTTGCCGCTCTCACCCTGGAAAGACTTGGTGAGAACCGACCACTCGCGGACGCCGCCTTCCTCGTGGGCGGGGCTGGAGCGGAAGACGTTGGGCCAGTACGGCCACGGTGCGGTGTTCTCGTCGCGCTCGTCAGGAGGCTTGGGGTAGATGTTGAGCTGCGTGACGCTCCGGGCCTTCTGCCGGTGCGCCGTCCCGAGGCAGTCGGCGGCGGTGTCGCCGGCGCCGATGATGACGACATCTTTGCTCGCCGCGTCGATGTGATGATGTTCAAAGATCTCGTCGCCGAGGTTCTTCTGCGTCGGCAGCGGCAGGTAGTTCATCGCCAGGTGAATGCCGTCCAGATCGCGGTTGGGAATCGGCAAATCGCGGGCCTTGGTGGCACCGGTGGCGAGGATGATCGCGTCGAACTGGTTGCGGAGGTCTTGCGCGGCGATCGTCGTGCCGACGTCGGCGTTGCAGATGAACAGGATGCCGCAGGCCTCCATGTAGGCGATGCGGCGATGAACGGTACGCTTGTCCATCTTGAAGTCAGGGATGCCGTACAACAGCAATCCGCCCGGTCGCTCGGCGCGTTCGTAGACAGTGACGCTGTGGCCGGCCTTGTTCAACTGCTCGGCGGCGGCGAGGCCCGCGGGACCGGAGCCGATGACCGCGACCTTCTTGCCGGTCCGCTGGGTGGGGGTGTAAGGCTTGATCCAGCCTTCCTTCCACGCGCGGTCGCTGATCGCCTGCTCGATGGTCTTGATGGTGACGGGCTTGTCATTGATCGACAGCACGCACGCCTCTTCACACGGGGCCGGACAGATTCGGCCGGTCCATTCGGGGAAGTTGTTGGTCTTGGAGAGGGCTTCGATCGCCTCGCGCCAGCGGCCGCGGTAGACGAGGTCGTTCCAGTCGGGGATGAGGTTTCCCAGCGGACAGCCGCTGTTGCAGAAAGGAACCCCGCAGTCCATGCAGCGGGCGCCTTGCTTCCTGAGCTTGTCCTCAGGCAGCTCGAGATAAATCTCGTTCCAGTCCAGAACGCGCAGCTCGACTGGGCGCTTTCTGGGGGTCTCGCGGGGAAATTCTTTGAATCCGGTGGGTTTGCCCATGATTTGCTTCTAAAACGCGATCCCGCGGCGGTTGGTATGCGGGCGGGGGATAATACACACAAAAACGAGCCGTGCGAACGAAAACGACGAATCGCCGCCGCATGCGTTCCCGCGCGGCAATTGTAAGCCGCGATAACCCGACGTTCCTGGGAACGCGGGAATGTCGTTGTAACGACGATCACCGACCGGTTCTTTTTCTTTGTAAACCGCGCCCCGCGGTCCGGCACTAATGGGTCGGCGGAAGAATCACGGGAATGATCCGCCGGAAGCGACGTTATGTGTGCGTGTGGCGGACGGAGCGCAGCTCTTGAGCGCCAGGAACGATTTCACCCCAATTCGGAGACAACGTATGTTCGGAACCCCTTTCATGGACTCACTCGAGCCGCGTAAACTATTGGCCGGTCACGTCTTGCCACATGGCGCACACCACCCGCGCGGTGGGCCAGAGGCGCCGGTGATCGATGTTCCGGTGGCCGGCACCACAACGGGCACGACCACGACCGGAGCACCGACGGGTGCCCCGACCGACGCTCCGCCGAGGGATGGCACGCCAGTCCATCGGCCGCGCGGCGGTCACGGTGGAGCGCGAGGCGGCTTGGCCGACCAGATCACTGCGCATGCCACCGACCCGACCATCGTTGCCGACCTCGCCGCCATCAAGGCTGACCGGTCCGCCATTGCCGCGACCAACGAAGAGTGGATTCCGGTCCTGCGAGCCGACCGCAAGGCGCTCCGCGCCGCCGTCGCGGCGTTGCAGGATTCGACCGAACTCGCGACGCTCCGCACGAATCTGAAAACCGCGATGGACAGCGTGAAGGACACCGTCCGTGCCGATCGCAAGGCCATCCGCGCCGCCGCCGCGCCGTTCGCCAAGACGATTCATGACGACCACATGGCTTTGCGCGAAGCGACGACCGACGCGGAGAAGACCGCCGCCCAGGCGCAGCTCGATACCGATAAGGCCGCGCTCCAAGCCGCGATTGGGTCGCTGAAAACGCAGCTTAAAACCGACCTCGCCCCGGTGACGGCCGCCCGTGATGCGATCGAAGCCTTCTTCGATGCCGACCCCGCGTTCGCCGCCGCCAAAGCCAAGCTCATCGCTGATCTGGACGCGTACAAGGCCGTGATCGCGCCTCAACAGGAGCAACTCAAGACCGATCGCGAAGCGCTCAAGGCCAACCTCGACGCGCTGGACACCACGACCGATACCACGACCGGCACGGTCTGACCTCGATCGTTCCGTCGCCGCAGAAGCAGACGAATCCACGAATCTTCACGAATCTCACGAATGGATGCTTTTATTCGTGCAAATTCGGGGAGATTCGTGGATCTCCTTTTTTTCGGTCGGCTATCGAACGCCGTTCCATGTTGAAGCGGATTTTTGCGCTCCCACGCCGACTCCGCAGGGGTTGGCGTGGAACGCGCGTGAAGTTTTGGCGCGTCTCCGGTCGATGTTCGCTCTTGGTGTACCGCGCTCTCATCCGAGGCTCCGTCGTCTGCGCGCTCGTTGTCATTGCGGGCGCCATCGTCGCGTATTGGCACTCGGCGACTGCCGAGCAGCGAAGAATCGTCGAACTGGAGCAACAGAAGCAGAAGCTCGAGCAGGTGGTTACCCGGCTGACGACCGATAAGCGCGTCGCCGACCTGATCGTGACCGACCAGAAGAAGCAGGGGGACCAGACGCTGACGACGCTGCTGCTCGTGGAGTACGACCGTGCCGGCAAGGCGATGCCGCCACGCGAGTTCGTGATTCACGGGACGACCGCCCACGTCGAGGCGATGGTCATTGAGTTCCAGAAGGACTTCGTGATGGCCGGCGACCCGCTGAAGGGGCACGCGATCGCGCTGTTCACGAAAATCTTCGGCGACCAGCAGACCCCCGCCAGCGCCGAGCGCATCGACACGCCCGGCAAGGTGCCGGCGTTCTACCAGTCCGCCGATGCGTCGATCACACAGTTCGAGACCGGGCTTTGGCAGCAGTTCTGGCAGCTCGAAGCCGATGAGAATCTTCGCCAGAAAGTCGGCGTGAAGGTCGCGGTGGGCAAAGGCGTATGGGGGCCGTTCGAGCCGGACCAGCTCTACACCATCACGCTCACCCCGGACGGCAATCTGAGCCGGCAAGTCGAACCGATCCGGGGCGTGTACGGCACTTACATCCAGATGCTCCGCGGACGCACCGCCAAGACGGAATAACCGCGCCAGGTCATCGCCGACGATTTGTCGCATGGGTTGCTACAACCCCATGAAACCGGTGGGTTTGCCCAGCGCTTCTGTGAGCGCGGGGCACGCTGCGCGGCTTCATGGGCGTTTTTGGTGTAACCGCGGGGGGTACGGCACCGTCATTGTCCTCTGTTGTAGGGAAACCCGCAAATCGCTAACATCATGCACACTACCAATCCGGTATTTCGGTCTGTGTTCGGGGAGGTGGAACCTATGAAGCTTGTTGTCACCATCCCCGCGCTGAACGAGGAAAAAACCATTGCCGACGTCATCCGTGCGGTCCCGCGGGACATCGCGGGGATCAACGATGTCGAGGTGATCGTCTGCAACGATGGCTCGACGGACAAGACCGCCGAACTCGCCGAAGAAGCGGGGGCGATTGTCATCGACATTCACGGCCGGCCGGGGCTGGGGCGCGTTTTCCGCACCGGGTTCGAGCGGGCCATGCGCCGCGGGGCCGACATCATCGTCAACATCGACGGCGACGGCCAATTTAACGCCGGCGACATCCGCAAGCTCATCCAGCCGATTCTCAACGACGAGGCCGATTTCGTCACCTGCTCTCGCTTCAAAGACCCGGCGCTGCGCCCGACCATGCCCGGCGTGAAGTTCTGGGGCAACCAGGCCGTCACCCGCATCATCAACTGGGTGTGCGGCGGGACGGATTTCTCCGACGTCTCCTGCGGCTTCCGCGCGTTTAATCGCGAGGCGATGTACCGCATGACGCTGTTCGGGCGCTACACGTACACGCAGGAATGCTTCATCGACCTGTTCAGCAAGGGCGTCCGCATCGCGGAAGTGCCGCTGAAGGTGCGCGGTGTGCGCGAGCACGGCAAATCGCGCGTCGCTTCGTCGATCATCAAGTACGCCACCAACTCGCTGCCGATCATCCTCCGCGCGATGCGCGACATCCAGCCGCTGAAGTTCTTCGGCGGGATCGCGGGGATCCTGCTGTTGATGAGCGTGCTGACCGGCGGGTTCGTGTTCGGATGGTGGATTTTCAACACCGACCTCGTGCGCAACCTCAAAGGCGAGATCATCGGCTCGGTCCACAAGACCTCGCCTTTCACGAGCCTGATCACCATTAGCGGCGTGCTGCTGATGCTGTCGTTCCTGATCGGTGCCGTCGCGCTGCTGGCCGACATGATGGGCCGGCACCGCAAGATCAGCGAAGAGATGCTCTATCTCGCCCGCCGCCGAATCTACAGCTCGAAGCGCACGATCAAGGTGAGCCTGCCGGACGAAAATCACCAGGCCGGCCTGCCGACGATGTCCGACGCCTGGGCCCCGATCATCCGCAGCATCGGCGGCGATCACCACGATCACCACGAGACCGAAGTCCACGTCACCCGCCCCGCCCCCGAAAAAGCGGCGGTCTGAAGAGCAACCGCGAAGGCGCGAAGGGCGCGAAGAAAACGCGAAGAAGAAAAAATAGAGCCACAGATTACACCGATGCGCACAGATGAAATTGGTCTGTGGTTATCTGTGGAACCCTCTGAATAACCCCGGCTGTTGCGCAAGTTGTCATCCTACGGTACTCCGAAGGATCTTGTCGGCCCGCAAAAAGGCCCGCAAATCACGTAGTCGAGTAGATGCTTCGACGTACCTCAGCATGACATTCTGGAGATAATCAGGTTATTCAGAGGACTCTGGGGAATGTGTGGCTCTATTTGTTATTTTTTACGCTCTTCTTTTCTTCGCGTCCTTCGCGCCTTCGCGGTTCGGTTTCCACGCCAGCACGTCGGCGCGCGACCGCTGCTCAGATGGACGGACGGCGGCGTCGACGGAGGAGGAGCAGGCCGAGCAGCGCGAGCGTCAGATCGACGGCGATTTGCGCGATCGCGCGGATCGGGACGATGATCGCGACCAGCGGGCCGACGACCGGTTGCAGGCCGGCGAGCAGGATCGCCTCACGCACCCCGATGCCGCCGGGCGCGAACAGTGCGAGGTAGCCGATCGTCTGTGACAACGCCGCAAACGAGATGAACAGCGGCAACTGCGCGTAGTGCGGGTCGCCGGTGACGGCTTGGACGATCCACATCAGCGACAGTCCTGCGAAGACCCACTGTGCGAACGCGCAGGCGACCGGGATCAGGTACTCCGACACCGGCGGCATCCTGGGCAGCGGCTCTTTCTTGAGCTTGCGCAGCGCGACGTTGATAAGCCGGCCGAAGATCGCCGGGTAGAGCGCGACGATCCCGCCGACGACGACGGGGATGCAGACCACCCACGCCCAGGGCGCGGCGCGGCGGACCGGTTCCCAGAACAGCAGCGGGGCGCCGGTGATCAACCCCGCGATGACGGCAAGCCCGTCGAGCACCAGCACGACCGCGACCGCGACTCCCATGGGGATCGCAAACCGCCGCAACATCGACATCGCTGCCAGCAGCGCCGCGACCTTGCCCGGCACGTACTTCCCCAGCGGCGGCACCCACGCGACGGCGAGCATGTCGAGCCACCGCGGGGCGTGAGCGTAAGCGCCGAGCAGCGTGCGGTAACTGATCATCTGCACCGTCGAAACGGCGACGAGTGCCACGAACGACAGCAGAAGCGGGATTGGGCGAATGGTGACCGTGGAGAAATCGATCAGCTTCCACTGGCGATACACCGCGTAGCCGACGAGCGCGAAGACGAGCACCAGCAGGACCGCCTTGGCGATCCCGAACAACCGCTTGCGTCGCGGCTTTGGCGCGGTGGGGGGGAAGTGGGTGATGTCAGTGATGTCCTGCGTCACCGCGAGAACCTTGCACGGAGACCAACGGTGTCATCCTGAGCGTTAGCGAAGGATCTGCTGGCGGTGTCGTGGTGCGCTGTCGACGCGGGGGCGCAAGTGGACAAGCTCACGCTCGGATGCGCGGGCCGCTCACGCCTTGGCACCGGCGAGAAGATCCTTCGCTGGCGCTCAGGATGACAGGGCTTGCCGGTTCGACACGGGGTGCCCACCCAGCCTTCGCCTTCGGGGGACGAGCCTGAAGCGGATTCGGTCATGGGGCGCTCCTGAGCAGGCGGACTTTTTCCATCACCTGCTCGACCGTGATTCGCTTGATGAGGTCGACGTCTTGCGCTCGAAGTTTCGGCTTGGTCGCTTCCCACGGATACAGGAACGGGACGCGCTCGATCCCCGGCGGTTGGATGACGAGGTCACGATTGCCGAACGGGCAGACGCGCTCGGGGTCAGCCGGGCCGAAGAGCGTGATCGCCCGCTTCCCGACGGCCGCCGACAGGTGCGCCAGGCCGCTGTCGGTGCCGCAGTAGAACGCCGCTTGTTCCAGGACGGCGGCGGAGTCGCCGAGTCTGCCTTTGAGGGGGATCGAATGAAGTCGAGCCTTGTCCGTGCAGTGGCTGAGAATTGTCTCGCTGACGCCGGCTTCGTCCGGGCCTTCGACGATGACGACGCTGTGGCCGGTCTCGCGAACGATCGCCTGCACCAGCTCGGCGTATTTCTCCGTCGGCCAACGCTTGGCCGCGGCGAGGATCGTCCTGGCGCTGCCCGCGTGTACCACGACGAACGGCCTATCGACCTTGGCGCGGTCGAGCAGTGTGATCGCGCCGGCGCGTTCGGTTTCGCTGACTAAGAAACGCGGCGCCATCGTGAAATCCGGCGCCAGGTGCATCGCCTGGAGCAGCCGCAGATTCTGGGCGACGTCATGGATTCCACGCTCGGCGACCACGCGATTCGCCCCCGAGAGCCGCGCGCCGAACGCGCGGACCGGATAGCCGTGCATGACGACGTTTTCGCTCCCGCTGGCGGCGGCGAGGAGGTTGTACTCCCAGCGATTGGATGGAAACGGCACGACATACGCCTTGGTCCGCATCCGGCGCGTGGCCAGGGTCGTCGCCAGCATCTTCTTAAGGCCCTTGCCCGTGACGTTGACGATGACGCGCCCGATTCGGCGGAACGGTTCGCCCATCGGGTCGATCATCGCGTTGACGACCATGTGCAAATCGGGCCTTGCGGCATGCAGTTGCCGCACCATCGGCTCGGCCATCAGCGCGTTGCCGATCCCGGCAACGATCGGGATCACGATCGTCCCCGGCGGGTGCCAGTCGGCGATGTTGAGCGCGGGATCATCGGACATGGGCGTGTATATCAATCGCAAATCGCAAATCGGCAGTCGCCAATCACGTCACATGCCCGGAACGCGGGTGGGCCAATTGTCGACGTTGGGCACGGGCAGTTCGTACAGGTTGTTGGTCTGCCAGTCGTAATAGTAGACCTTCCACCCACCGCTCGGCGGAAGGCCGGGCGTCTTGGTCAGTTGGTTGTGCCAGTCCATGGGGAGGCGGAAGTGCCAGACGCGCCAGGGGATCGCCGGTTCCTGCATGAGCAGGAAGCGCGTGCCGCGTCCCTTGACGAAGCGCAGGAGCGAGCCCGGCCACGGCTTGCCGTTGCCCGTGGTGGTGGGATCGAGCGGGGCGACGTTCTTGGACAGGCCAGGGTCCAACGGCTTGATGTCGATGTCTGTCAGCAGCACCATCGCCCGCATTCCCGCCTTGCTGAATCGGACTCGGCCGAGGTTGTCGTAACGCTCGTTGATCATGATCCGCCCGTCGGTCGGGCGACGCAGCGCCAGCACCGGTGTGCTCTGCGACGTGGTCGGCGACGGCAGGCTGCTCGGGTTGATCGCGCGCCGCGCGGGCTGTGTCGCGGCGTCGCCTTCGACGAGCGGGGGCAGATTCACCAGGTAATGCGCGATGTTGACCAGGTCCTTGTGCTGCCCGGCTTCGAAGGTCTCGTAAAACCGGCTCGACCGCATGACGATCACATCCACGCCGTACATCGTCAGGTTGCACAGCAGGATCGAGTAAACCAGGGCGCGGCGGAGCCACTTCCAGCCGTCAAAACTCTTCGCCGGGTATCGGCGGGCGGCTTCGTACAGCAAGACGAACAGCCCGAGGATGATCAGCGGCGCAACGGGGACGAAGTAGCGCGAGTTGGGGTTCGGCCAGTTCATGCACAGCCCGCCGCAGTACAGCGCCAGCGACACCCAAAGCCACTCGCGGCGCTGGACGACCGCGAGCGCTGCGAGCGCGCCCAGCATCAGGATCACAACCCACCCCGCGACGGTGACGAGGTTGTCTGTAAGCTTGCTCACCGACGCGAATCGGGCAGGTTGCCAGAGCAGCCAGGAGAACCATTTGCCGGCGCGAAGGAAGCGTTGGGTGTATTCTTCGAGGACCGTCACCTTGCCCGACTTGCCCTGCGGCATCGTGGGGACGGGGGCGACTTCGGTGGGCGGCTCTTCCTGCTCGGGGTCCATCGTCGAAGTCCCGCCGTTCCGGCGCAGGGATTCGAGTTGTTCGGCGGTCAGTTCCAGCGACTTGCGCGTCGCCTGCCAGGTGGCGACGATCGCGAGCAGGCACAGCAGCGCCAGGATGCCGTTGCGGCGAATGGCAACGTACCGGATCCAAGCGCGCGGCCCGCGTCGCCAGGCGTCGCGCCATCCGCGGCCGCTCATCAGCACTGCCGCGATCGGCAGCACCTGAAAGACGCCGGCCCAGCGGATCATCGGGAGCGCAATGCACAGCAGCACGAGGACGAGCTTCTCGATCAGCAAGGCCCGTGACTCGCGGACGCGAAGGCTGATCAACAACGCCCAAGCCGCGAGGAGGCAGTAGAGGCCCTCGCTGTGAAGAAAGTAAGTGAGCGAGTAAACCGGCATCAGCAGCCCGGCGAGCAGGATCGACACGCCGGCGGCGCTGGGTTTGACGAAGCGGAGGGCAATGAAGTAGCCGATCACCAGCGACGTGAGCATGCACGTCATGGTCACGAGTTTCATCGCCAGGAAGGTCGGGCTGACCTTCATCACCATTGCCAGCACCCAAGGCCAACCGGGCGGACTGATGGCGACCGGCAGGCCGTTGTAGGTGTACTTGCCCTCCAGCGCCAACGTTCGGGCGATGGAGACGTAGAAGTCGCTGTCTCCGCCGGGCACCCAGTACGGGTTTTGCAGCAGGAGGTAGGCCCCGAGCAGCACGAGCGTGACGGTCCAACCCCACAGCCGCACCTTTCGGCGGTCGTGGAGAGGCACGGCGAGCGGATCAGGCTCGACCGGCAGGACGGCTGCGGCTTCTATCGCACTGACGGATTCGGGCATATCGCCTTAGCTCTTGCGGCCTCAGCCTTTGCGGATGGCGCTTAGGCAGAACACCGACTTGCTGCGGAATCCACCGGTCCAGCCGTGGCCTTCGATCAGGTCTTTCACACCCTTGAGCACCGGGAACCGCCACGGGAGCAAGTCGGGTTGAGTCCGCTTGACGGCGTCGGTGCTGAGCACGGCGTTGGTGTCGCTCATCCGATCCAGTTCCTTGATCGGCTCGAGCGCTTCCTGCACGTCGAACTGCGAAACGACCCCGTTGAGCAGGTCGGCGGCAGTCGGCTTGTCCAGGCGGAACTTGCCGTCCAGCGACAGGTCGAACGTCAGCACCAGCAGCCCACCCGGGCGCAGGACACGGGCGAATTCACTGACGATCTGGGCGTAGTTGTCGGTGTGCTCGAGCACCGAGATACAGCAGAGGATGTCCAGTGTCCCCGTTTCGTACGGGAGCTTCTGGAGCATCGCCTCCTGGAACGTCACACGGCTATGGCCGATGGTCTTGTTGATGGTCTCGAACATCGGCGCGTACGACGTGTTGGTGTCGCAGCAGATGACTTCGAGGTTGGGGAACCGTTCGACAAGCAGATACGGGACGTAAGTGACCCCCGACCCGCCGTCCAGCATCTTGAGCGGGCGGTCGCGATTGGCTTGGCAGTAGGAGACGACCTTCTGGACCTCGAAGGGGTATTCCCACCGGCGCGACCAGAGCTTGAACGGATCCTGGCCCCAAAGTTTGCCGTAGCCCTCGAGCGCCTTGCCATGGCGGACGAGGAACTGCTGGTTGTACGTCGTGTGCTCGGCATAGAGGGGGTCACGCATCAGGGCGTCGACCTCGCTCAGGAGCGGGATTCCCGGTCGCAAGTGCATCGCGGCATCCTATTGAGAACGGTCGGGGGACGCAAAGAACGCCACGCGTCCGAGTTCGCTCAGCGGCAAGCCGATAATCGGCACCGCCGATCCCGCCGGCTGCGTGGCGGGGGGTGCCTGTTGCTGCTGGCGGCGCAACTTACGTGCCTTGCGCTCGTTGTATGCGCGGCGCTCCTCCCGCTCGGCCTTGATCTGCTTGCGCAACCGCTTGGCTTTTAGTTCGCGCTGGGCCTGCTCCTCGGGCGAAACCGCGCGTCGCTCCGGGCGGTCGGCGGTCGGGCGCATGGGGGCGGTGGGCAGCTTTCGCCAATCGCTCGCGGGCACAACAACCGTCGCCTGGGCGAGCCAGAAGGTCTTGGTCTGAGTGACGAGTTTCCCCGGGGTGACGATGCCCCGGCGGAGCATACTGCGGAGGCTCGGGTCCTTGGCTTCGTACGCCGAGTCCGGCCCGATCACGTAGGTCGGCTTGGCGGCGGCGATGAGCCGCGGGTACTTGGAGATCGGCTGCGTCTCGAACCCCAGCAACTTGCCATTGAGGACCTGTCGGCCGCTGAGATAGCTGAGTATCTGCCCGTACGGGCCGATCGCCGTCTCGTCGGGCTTCAACCGCGCGTTGATGACCTTCGCGAAGTCGATCATCGGCAGGTACGCACCGTCCCGATACGTCTGCAGGAACTGCCCGAAGTGCTGCTCGCGAAACAGCGAGAGGCTGATCGCGATGTTGATGAAATTGGCAAGCCCGAACAGGGTGAAAAGGGTCCAATCCCGGGCCCACAGCGGAAGCCGTTGCGTCGCCCACAGCAGCGCCAGCACGTAGCCGAGCCAAAGCGTCGGCAACACCATCAGGTAATACCGGGGGACATCGCTCATCATCAGCATCACGCCAGTGAGGATGAAGACCTGCAATCCCCACAACGGCTGGCGGCGGGCGACCAGCACGCAGCCACCGAGAATCAGCAGACACATCGGCAGGCCGAAATACCACAGCGACTCGTTGAAAAACGCCTCGGGGATTTCGCGACCGAAGAGCCGGGGCGCGGTCTGAACGACCTTGTCAGTGATCGCCGCAAAACTCTGCAGGAACTGCTGTTCGTAGCCGCCTTTGAGGATATTCAGGCCGCGCACACGCGGGTCGCAGACGGCGAATGCGCCGAGCACCAGTGCCAGCGCCGCCAGCCCGATCCAGCAGCGGCGGTCGCGATGACGAATCGCGCCCCAGGCGATGACCAGCCCCCACGCCAGCGCCAGCACCCAGAACGTCGGCCGCATCGTGGCGGCGATGAACAGGCCGACAAGCAGCAATCCGATCGCGGCGCCGATCCGCTGGCGCGTCTTCATGATCGCCAGCAGTTCCCACCCCAGCATCGCCATCACGCAGCCGAAGAGGAACGGCGCGTCGGTCATGACCTCCTGGGCCTGCTGCATGAAGCGCGAGTTAAGCCCGACGCCGCACATCACGACGACCGCGATCCAGAGCGGGTAGCGAAGCCGGATCAAGTGATACACACCGATGATCGTTCCGACGGTCAGTGCGTTCAGCAGCACCAGCAGGGGCACGATCGAGTTGCTGGCGGTGAGCTTATGCGACAGCGACAACAGGACCGGAAGCCCCGGATAGACCAGGGTTTGCGGACGCCCGGCGAAGGTGTAGCCCTTACCCTGCCAGAGGTTCTCGGCGACGCCGCGATAAAGGGAGGAGTCGAGCCCGATCCGCCATTGCCCGTTGAACTGCACCAGTACGAACAGCGTCATCGCGGCGAGGAATACGAACCGGTACTTCTCCAGCCAGCGCGTGAACGGGGTGGCCGGCGCGTCGAGCCAGTCGCGGTGCGGCGGCGCGTTCACCGGCGTGGCAGGCGACACAGAGGCGATCGAAGGTTGCGGGCCGGTTGCTTCCAAGACGAAATGACCCTCGCTGCGATCGGCGGCGGCTGGCGGCTTCATCGACCCGCCGTCCGCACGCCGATCAAGTAAATTCTACGAGCTTGGCCAGGGTGTTCCGAGCCGCGCCACTGCGAATGGCGCGATCGACCTTGCGCAAGCCCTCTGCTAAATCAGACGCCGCCCCCATGATGACCATACCGGCCGACGCATTTAGTGCGGCGATGTCGCGCATCGGACCGGGTTCACCGTCCAATATCCGTATGATCGCCGCGGCGCTTTGTTCGACCGAGTCGGCCTGCAGGTCTTCGATTTTCGCCCGATCCAGCCCGAGCGAACTCGGATCAAGGGTCCAGCAATCGAGTCGCCCGTCCTTTAACTCGCAGATGGTGGTCGGCCCGAGTGTCGAAAGCTCATCGAGCCCGTCTTCGGCATGCACGACCCAGGCCCGCTTGCTGCCGGACTCCTTCAGCACAGCGGCAAGCAGTTCGGTCAGGTGCTTGGAGTAGACGCCGAGGAGTTGATAGTGCGCCCGGGCCGGATTGGTCAGCGGCCCGAGCAGGTTGAAGATCGTCGGCACGCCCAGCGCCGATCGCGCCGCGGCGACATGCTTCATCGTGGGGTGATGGTTGCGCGCAAAGGCGAAACAGATGCCCGCGTGATCGAGGCAAGCGCGCAGCCGGTCGGTCGGCAGATCGATCTGCACGCCGAGTTTCTCCAGGACGTCGGCCGATCCGGACTTACTGCTGGCGGAACGGCTGCCGTGCTTGACGACCTTCACCCCGCACCCCGCCGCCAGCAGCGCCGCCGCGGTGGAGATGTTGAAGGTTCCCTTCACGTCCCCGCCGGTGCCACAGGTATCGAGGATGACTTCATCCTCCCCCCGCGGGACGATGATTAGATGTTCCTTCATCACGGCTTGTGCGCCGACAAGCTCGTCGAGCACCACGCCCTTGGTCGCCAGCCCCACGAGCAAACCCGCGATCTGGACATCGGTCGCCTGCCCCGAAAAAATTGCCTCGAACGCGGCTTTTGCCTCGTCGCGCGACAGGTGCTGGCGGTGAATGAGCTTGTGGAGGAGATCTCGCATGCGCTAGGGATCAGAGATGCTATACTGCGGCACACTAGACACCAAGCCATGTCCATCACTGCGCCCACTAAAGTTCAACCTGTGTACTCGACGGAGGCGGTGTTTCCACTCTCAGTGGAGCAGTATCACGAGATGATTCGGATTGCTGTGCTGACGGACGATGATCCCGTAGAGCTAATTGAAGGGGTGTTGGTCTTTCGCATGCCAAAGAAGCCACTACATCGCCGGGTTACGCGCGCGGTTTTTGACGTGCTGCAAGGGATGGCTACCGAAGCATGGCACTGCCAGATTCAGGAGCCAATCACGCTATTTGACGGTGAACCCGAACCCGACGTCACCGTCGTTCGCGGTACGCTGGATGATTACCCCGATCGGCACCCCGGGCCTGCTGAAACGGCCATTGTGATCGAAGTTGCCGATACCACGATCGGACGGGATCGCGGGATCAAGTTGCGGAGCTATGCGCGTGCCGGGATTCCGCAATACTGGATCATCGATTTGGAGAATCGTTCGATTGACGTCCTGACGTTGCCTGACAATGTTGCTCCGGAACCCCGTTATGCATGCGCCCGGCGCTTCGTCCGGGGGGACGCAATCGAAGTGGTGCTCGGCGACGTGGTTGTCGGTTCTCTCAACGTGTCCGATCTGCTTAAGTAAGCGCCGGTCACTCCACCACGCTTGCTCCGTCGGTCGCATTGGTTGCGAACACGACTGCGTCCACTTTGAACTTCGCCTGGTAGACCTTCCTGATCTCCACCATGAATGCGTCGGCGAAGCGCGGGGTCACGAGCGAGACGGTGCATCCGCCGAAGCCGCCTCCTGTCATGCGGGCGCCGTAGGTGCCCTTGATGTTCATCGCCGCCTCGACGAGGTAGTCCAGTTCCGGCGTGCTCACCTCGTAATCGTCACGCAGCGAGTCGTGGCTTTGTACCATGAGCGTTCCGGCGTGCTCGTAGTGCTGGGTCTTGAGGTCCTCGGCGTAGTCGAGACAACGCTGATTCTCGCCGACGACGTGCCGGGCGCGTCGGAAGACGATGTCGGGCAGCGCTGCCTTCGCGGCAAGCACCTGCTCCATCGTCACGTCGCGCAGGGCGCGGACGGCCGGATTGGCTTTCTTGAAATGCTTGACGCTGGCCTCGCACTGCTCGCGGCGTTCGCGGTACTCGCCGCCGGAAAGCTCGTGCTTGACCATGCTGTTGACGACGATCACCGTCAGGTCATTCGGGTTGACGGGGACGAATTGCTTGGAGTTGTCGCGGCAGTCGAGCAGCATGGCGTGGCCGGCCTTGCCGCTGGCGACGATGGTCTGGTCCATGATCCCGCACGGCACGTCGGCGTACTCGTGCTCGGCTTTCTGGCAGAGCTGCGCCAGCGCGGTGAGGTCAATTTCCTGCCCGGCCAGCGAGAGCAGCGACCGCGCCGTGCCCACTTCCATCGCCGCCGAACTTGATAGCCCGCCGCCCATGGGGAGCGTGTTGACGATCAGGCAGTCCATGCCGACCAGCGGAATTCCGCGCTCAAGGAGCATCGCGATCGGCCCGCGGACGTAGTTGCTCCACTTGGGATCGCCTTTGGCGACGTTCGCGCCCAGTTCGATCGTCGCCGTCTGCCCGGGGAAGAGGGTCGAGCGGACGACCACCTTCGCGTCGGCGCGGGCCCGGCAGACGAAAAGCATCTGCGGCTCGATCGCCATCGGGAAGACGAAGCCGTCGTTGTAATCAGTGTGTTCGCCGATGAGGTTGACACGGCCGGGGGCGCGGATCACGCGAATCGATCCACCGTTTCCGAACACCTTGGCAAAATCCGCTTTGAGCTGCGCGAGGTTCATCGCGGCACTGTACGAACTATCTGTAAACCGGGTCAAGCGTGGCGACGATCGGTGCCTGCGGTATAGTGCCCGCGAATGACCGCCAGCGCATCTAATCGCTTCATTGTGTTCGACGGCAACGAGGGCTGCGGCAAATCAACGCAGGCCCGCCTGCTCAAGGAACACCTCGAACGCCACGGCACCCAGGTCCTGCTCGTGCGCGACCCGGGGACAACTCGTATCGGCGAGCTGATCCGTGCCATCCTGCTCAATCCAGATCACGACGAGATGGCCATGCGCTGCGAAATGCTGCTCTACATGGCCGCCCGCGCCCAGATGATGAAGCAGATCATTCTCCCCGCGCTGGACTCGGGGAAGACGGTCATCTCCGACCGCTTCGTCTCCAGCACCCTCGCCTACCAACTCGGTGGCGACGGACTGGCCGCCGACGAGATCCGCGCTGTTGCGGACATCGCCATCAGCAAGCGCTGGCCCGACGTGACGCTGATCCTGGACATGCCCGTCGAGAAGAGCCAGTCCCGTGTCACCGCGAAGTTCACACACAAGACGACGACACTGTTCGGCGTCGAGACGCAGGAAGTGAAGGACCGCATCGAAAAGCGCGCCCGCGAATACCACGAACGCGTGCGGCAGAGTTTTTCGCAGCAGGCCAAACAGTCGCCCGAGCGCTATCGCGTGATCAACGCCGATCGTGCCCCCAGCGTCGTCCACGAAGACGTCCTCAAGCTCGTCAACGAACTGCGCTGACCATGTCGGATCTCTTCGCCCACATCCTCGACCAGCAGCACGCGATCGGGCAGTTGCTCACGGCGTACCAGAACGGCCGCCTCCCGCACGGCGTGATCTTTGCGGGGCCGCCGGGCGTGGGAAAGGCGATGACTGCGATCGCACTCGCCAAGCTCTTTCTGTGCGATGAAGGCAAAGACGCGCACTGCGCCAAGCTGATCGACGCCGGCACCCACCCGGATTTCCATGTCATCACCAAGGAATTGATCCGCCTCACCAGCAAGACCAGCAAGGCGACCACGCTCTCGATCGACGTCATCCGCGATCACCTCGTCGCGCCGGCAATGCGGAAGACGATCCTCGGCAAGGGCAAGGTCTTCATCGTCGAGGAAGCCGACCTGATGCAGTCGGCGGCGCAGAACTCGCTGCTCAAGACGCTCGAAGAACCCGCCGGGCGGACCCTGATCGTCCTGCTCACGCCGCGTCCAGAGGACCTGCTGCCGACGATCCGCTCGCGGGCCCAGGTCTTCCGCTTCGGCGCGCTGCCTGACAAGACCGTCTTCACGCAGCTTAAGCTTCGCAGCATCGACCCCAAGCAGGCCGAACTTGCGACGCGCCTTGCCGACGGCTCGCTGGGCGTGGCGATCCAGTGGGTCGCCGACGGCGTCGTCGACCAGGCGCGCGACCTCAGCACCCACCTCGACGGCCTGCTGCAAGGCCGTCCGACCGTCGACCTCGCCGACTGGCTCAAGCAGGCGGCCGACGCCTACGCCGCCAAGCAACTGGAGAAGGACGAGAACACCAGCAAGGACAACGCCACACGCATCGGCCTGTCGGTTTATCTCAAACTCGCGGCCCGACATTTCCGTGCCGGGCTCCGGCAGACTGACGACGACGTGATGCTCGAAGCCCTCTGCGCCGCCATTGACCACGTTGTCCGCTGCGAGCGCTACCTCGACGGCAACGTCAACATCGCGCTGGCGCTGCAGCAGTTCAGCTCCTCGCTCGATCGTCTCTTCGCGCCGAACCCCGCTTCGGCCCGCTGATGCACATTGGCAGCGCGGGCGCGTCGTTGCACGCTACGCAGGTGCCGCTATGCTTTTTCGCGCACAAGGAGCAACATTCATGACCATCCGTCCGACCACTGGCGATTCTTCCTGGTTCACCCGCGACCGCTTCGGCCTGTTCATCCACTGGGGCCTCTACTCGATGCCCGCACGGCACGAGTGGGTGAAGAACGTGGAGCGCATCAGCAACGAGAACTACGAGAAATACTTCAAGCACTTCGAGCCTGACCTCTACGACCCTGAGCTGTGGGCGAGCGCCGCGGCCGATGCGGGGATGAAGTATTTCGTCATCACCACCAAGCACCACGAGGGCTTCTGTCTCTGGGACACCAAGCTCACCGACTACAAGGCACCTGCGGCTCCCAATTGCCGGCGCGACCTGCTCACGCCGATGGTGCAGGCGTTCCGCTCGCACGGGCTGCGCACGGGGCTTTATCACTCCCTGATCGACTGGCATCACCCGGACTACATCGTTGACACCAGCAATCACCCGCACCGCGGCCTGCCCACGGACGAACTCGCCAAGCTCAACGCCGGACGCGACCAGGGGAAGTACGCCGACTACCTCCGCGCCCAGGTGCGCGAGCTGCTCACCGAGTTCGGCAAAATCGACGTGCTGTGGTTCGACTTCTCGTTCCCCTTCCACAAGGACGCCGCCGACTTCGTTACCGGCAAGGGACACCTCGCGTGGAAGAGTCGCGAGTTGCTGAAGACCATCCGCGAATTACAGCCGCAGGTGCTGCTGGACAATCGCCTCGACCTGAAGGATGACCCCACCTCATGGGACTTCGCCACGCCCGAGCAGGCGCAGCCGCGCAACTGGGTCGAAGTCGAGGGCACGCGCGTCGTCTGGGAAGCGTGTCAGACCTTCAGCGGGTCGTGGGGCTACCACCGCGACGAGCAGAGCTGGCGATCGACCAACGAGCTGATCCGCACGCTGATCGACTGCGTCAGCAAGGGCGGCAATCTTCTGCTCAACGTCGGCCCGACCGGGCGCGGCGAGTTCGATGTACGGGCGATCGATCGACTGCAGGGAATCGGCAAGTGGATGCGCCAACACAATCGCAGTATCTACGGCTGCACCGAAGCGCCCGCCGACATCAAGGCACCTCAGGATGCGCGACTGACGTACAACCCCGAAACCAAGCGTCTGTACGTACACCTGTTCGCCTACCCCTACAAGCACGTCTACATTGACGGTCTCTCCCCGGAGCGCGTCGCGTACGCGCAGTTCCTTCACGACGCCAGCGAGATCACCATCGGCATGGACGCGTGGCACGGCAGTCAGTTGAACATCGGGGCCGAGACGCTGGCGCTCAACATCCCGCAGATGCAGCCGTCCGTGGAAGTGCCGGTGATCGAGATCTATCTCAAGTGATTCGCACTGCGGGCTTCCGGCCCACAGCCGCTGCATTAATGCGATGTGGGCACGATGCCCACAGTACAAACAGAAGGGTCCGCAGCCGATGAAGCTGCGGACCCTTCGTGTTTTCTAAACTGCACTCAACCGATCAGTGCCGTGGGCCGGTTCGGCCGTGGCCGCGACCTGCGAGCGGGTGCTTGGCGCGGTTGAACTTCGCCTTCGGCGTCGCCGGACGGGCGGCGCCGGTGCTCGCGACGGGGCGCTGCTGGCCTTCCACACGCGGCGCCGCGTTGTGCGCACGCGGAGCGTTGTGCCCGACCGCCTGCTGCCCACTGATATGCGGACGCGCACGCGGCGGATGCTGCGCGGCGTTGGCACGCGGAGCGTGCTGCGGCTTGCCGTATCCGCCCGATGACTTCTGGAACTGCGGACGCTGCTCGCGCGACTGCCGCTGCGGCCGGTCCTCGCGACGATCGTCCTGGCGCGCTTCGCGCGGCTCGGGCGGGGCGTCGCCGAGCGGATTTTCCTTCACGACCAACTTCTGGCGGGTTAGCTTTTCGATCGCACGCAGGTTGCCGCGCTCGTCGCGGTCGCAGAACGAAATCGCCACGCCTGTCGCCCCCGCTCGAGCCGTTCGGCCGATGCGGTGAATGTAGGTCTCCGGCTCGTGGGTCAGGTCGAAGTTGACCACGTGCGAGATGTCGTCGATGTCGATCCCGCGCGAGGCGATGTCCGTCGCGATCAGTACCGGCATCTTGCCCATCGAAAAACGCTTGAGGGCGCGCTCGCGGGCGTTCTGGCTCTTGTTGCCGTGGATCGCCTCGCTGTCGATCCCCTTGAGCTTGAGCTGCCGCACAACCTTGTCGGCCCCGTGCTTGGTGCGGGTGAAGACGATGGCGCGGAAGATCGGCAGCTCGTTCACCAGGTGCGCCAAGAGCGCCGGCTTGGAGTTCTTCTCGCAGAAGTAGACGTGCTGCTCGACGCGATCGACCGTCGATGATGCCGCCGCCACCTGGATGCTGACGGGCTGATTCAGGATCGACCCCGACAGCCGGCGAATCTCGTCCGGCATCGTCGCGCTGAACAGCAGCGTCTGCCGCTGCTTGGGCATGTAGCCGACGAGCCTGCGAATATCGTGGATGAAGCCCATGTCCAGCATGCGATCGGCCTCGTCGAGCACGAGCGTCTCGATGCCCGACAGGTCAACGTGACGCTGCTCGTACAAATCGAGCAGACGGCCGGGCGTGGCGATGATCACATCGACGCCGCGACGCAGCGTGTCCACCTGCGGGTTCTGGTTCACACCGCCGTAGATGATCGAGTACTTCAACTGCAGATTCTTTCCGTAGGTCCGGAACGAATCGGAGATTTGCGACGCCAGTTCACGCGTCGGCGCCAGCACCAGGCAGCGGGCCCGGCGACTGCTCGGCTTGGCAGCCAGCCGGTGCAGGATCGGCATCGCAAAAGCGGCCGTCTTGCCGGTGCCGGTCTGGGCACAGCCCAGAACGTCCTTGCCGGCGATAACATGGGGAATTGCCTGTGCCTGGATCGGCGTGGCAATGGAATAACCTTCGGAGGCGGCGGCGCGCAAAACTGCGTCCACCAGCCCGAGTTGGGCAAATTGCATCAAACACCTTGGGAGCTTAAAAAGCCCGGTGCGAGTTGCGCACCAGAAACCCAAGGCCACGGCAGGCGCCGTAAAAAAGGCCGGTCAGTGCGCTACAACAGATAAGTTTGGGATCAACCAGCAAAAAGGAAGGATCACGACTGTTGTCCACGGACTCTACGCGAAATTGTCAAGTTTGGCAACCGTCAATAACAGGCGACGATTTCGACACCGATCCAAGTCCGGTCACTCTGCATCCCTTCTGGGGTGCCCGGTTCGCTATACTGCCTCAACCTCTCTTCAAGGAACCCCATTTGCGCCATACTCACCTCGCAGTCCTGCTGATCGCCATCACGCTTGCCGGCTGCGCCACGACGCGCAAGGCGTACTACAACACTTGGGAGAAGTTCGGCTACGCCAAGCGTGAGCGCCTCGTTGACAACGTGAAGGCCGCCCGCGAGGAGCAGCAGATGGCCAAGACGCAGTTCGTCTCGGCGCTGGAGCAGTTCAAGGCCGTCACCCGGTTCGAGGGGGGCGACCTGGAGAAGGCGTACAACACGCTGAAGAAGCAGCACGACGCCAGCGCCGCCGAGGCCGACAAGGTCAACAGCAAGATCCTTGCGGTGAAGAACGTCGCGACGGCGCTGTTCACCGAGTGGCAAGGCGAGGTCAAGCAGATCAAGGACGACGACGCGATGCAGAAGCAAAGCCAGCAACTGCTCGACAAGACCAAGGCCAATTACGAGCAGCTCGTCCAGCGGATGGACGCCGCCGCCGCCACGATGCAGCCGGTGCTGACGAAGTTCAATAACCGGGTGCTGTTTATCAAGGCCAACCTCAACGCACAGGCCATCGCGTCACTCCAGGGCACCGAGGCCGATCTCGGCAAGGACATCGACAAGCTCATCGCCGAGATGGAGAAGAGCATCGCCGAGGCGGACCAGTTCATCGCCCAGATGAACACCGGCAAGTAGCCGGCAACTCATTGGACGCGACGCAGTACCCGCGCGACATGCCACGGCCGGCGGGCAATGTGACACCTGATACATCGTGTGACACCCTGCGCAGACCCGGCCCGGCCGAACCATCGGCCGGGCCACGGTTTACGCGGGTGTTGTAGCAATGTAGCAGCATGTAGCGCGCGCTACATTTGATACATTCGCCCCACTAATCCGGCCGGGATTGCAGGGCGGATTCTTCACTTGTCAAAGAGCTTCCGGCTGCTGCCCCCTTCGGAAGAGCTTGGGTCGAGGTTG
>JBBRFH010000011.1:0-23359 GCA_038224615.1 Tepidisphaerales bacterium | reverse complement strand
CGCGAAGGCAGACGCGAAGAATGCTCATTTCTCTTTGGATTTTCCTTCGCGTTGATCATCGCGCTCGTCGCATCTTCGCGGCTCGTAGGGTTCTGAAGACCCAATGCGGCGGGTGATAACTACCCGACGGTCGATCGTCTGCTGCTGCCTCCGCATCGCGTCGATGCGGTGCTGGCGGACGCGCTAGTCGATCTCAGGGCCGCTCAGGTGATCGCTGAGATTGGCGGCGACGATCTTGGCGTTTCGCTGCAGGATGGGAAGCTTCACCCGCCGCATCGGCGAGCGTCGTGTCGCGACATGGTAGTCGTCGAGCGACCAGTGTTCGACCGCATTAACGTCAATCGAGTTCGTCGCCCGCCGCGGCTGAAGCCAGGGCGTCAGCGTGATCGGGGCCTTGCCGTTGAAAGGGCAGACGTCCTGGCAGATGTCGCACCCAAAGAGCCAGTCGCCCATCTTCGGCTTCAATGCGTCGTCGATTTCCCCACTGTGTTCGATGGTGAGATAGCTGATGCACTTCCGCGCATCGAGTTGGCGCGGACCGGTGATGGCGGCGGTGGGGCAGGCGTCGATGCAGCGCGTGCAGGTGCCGCAATGGTCGGTGGTGATCGGCCTGTCCGGGGGCAATTCCAGGCTCGTCATCACCTCGCCCAGCAGCAGCCACGAGCCGATGCGCGGATGGATGACCAGCGTGTTCTTCCCCACCCATCCGATTCCCGCCCGCGCCGCGTGCTCGCGCTCCAGCACGGGTACGCTGTCGGTCCCGCAGCGAGTCTCTGTCCCTGGAAACGTCTCGCGCACCCAGTCGGCCAGGTCGTAGAGCATCTGCTTGAGCTTGTCGTGATAGTCATCCCCCTGCGCGTACCGCGCCAGCCGGGCGTGATGCGGCGGGGTCGGTTCGAGCGGCACGTGGTAATTGAGCGCGAGGCAGACGATCGACCTCGCCGCGGGAAAGTACCGATGCGGATCGAGCCGCTCGTCCAGTCGCTCGTGCAGATAATGCATCTCGCCCGCGCGGCCGTCATCGAGCCAGCGCGTGATGAACTCTCTGCGCGCCGTCGGCTCGGCGCGGGCGATCGCCACGAGATCGAAGCCGAGCTGCGCCGCCTTCTGCTTGATCGCCGCAGCGATTTGTCCCGGGGAATTCTGCACGCCTCGCATCATACGGGCGTGCGGAGTCGGAACCACCGATCACGGAGGTTCTACAGCTTCGCGGGCGTGTTGTAGCATGGGCGTCCCGCCCGTGGTCTTTCACACGAGGACACGGGCGAGACGCCCGTGCTACGCCGTCGACATCGCGTAGTTCCCGATTTAACGCACCATGACATGACGTGGTGCGATGAATCGCGTCCTACAGGAAGCGCTCGAATTGCTTGAACCGCTTGTCCAGGCGGTCGCGGAGGGCGGTGTGGTCGCCGGTGAAATCGGCGCTGTTGGCGCAGGCGGCGGCGAGGAGATTGACCATGTTGGTCCAGTCCTTCAGGTCGACGTACTCGGCTTGGATCTTGCCCGAGGCGGCGTTCATGTTGTGGTAGTTGCCCAGCGGGACGCAGACGGCGGCGGCGGTGAAGTGGTGGGCGTCGAAGACGGTGGCCTCGCAGGTGCCGCCGGGCATGAGGGCACGCTGGTGTTTGAAAGTCTTGTCGAGCTTGGCGAGTTGCTCGGCCTGGGTGTTGAGGAAACTGGTGTAGGCGGAGTGGAAGATGCTGGTGCGGTCGCCGACGCGGAGAATGACGCCGTTGCCCTGCTGGGCGTAGGGCTGCTCGGCACTGGTCTCGATGGAGACGATGCGGTCGGTCTTCTTCAGAAGCTGGCGGTTCTTGACGGCGGCGATGGCGCCGATGAAGGCTTCCTCTTCGGCGCGGGTGAGCAATAACGCGAAGGGGGCTTTGGATTTCTTCGCCAGCAGCAGGTCGATCGCGGCCAGCGCCGAAGCGCAGCCGGCGAGGTCGTCGCAGACGCGGCAGTGGAACTTGCCGCCCTTCACGCGCGGGCCGCCCACGTCCCACATGCCGATCGAGCCGGTGGCGACGGGCTTGCTGACGCGCACGGTCGCGCCGGCGGGTCTTCCATTGGCTTCAGCGCGGACGTCGGTGACGGTGCCGGTGATTTCGTCGTCGCGATCGAAGAAGCGGACGCGCGTGCCGACGAAGAACTCGGGCCTCACGTAGCCGTGGAAGCGGCATTGCAGCGTCCTCGCCTCAGTCATGCTCTCGGCGACGAAGCCGGGGTGATCCATGTGGGCGACCATCACCGTGCGCGGAAGCTTGCTCGTCGTCTTGTTGGCGATGAGCAGGTTGCCATGGCGATCGCGCGAGAGGGCGAGCCGCTTGCGCTGTTTCACCCACTGCTCGATGAACGTGACGACGCGATCTTCGACGAACGAAGCGGTGGGCATGGCGCAGAGTTGGTGGAGGATGTCTTGCATGCGTAGAACGGGCGTCTCGCCCGTTGCCATTCTTGCAGAAGGAGCAGAAACGGGCGAGACGCCCGTTCTACGGAATCAGCCCGGCATGAGCATGATCGACTTGTAGTCGAATTCGGCCCAGTGCAGCAGCAGGCTGGTGATGAGCCAGAAGCCGGCGGCGAAGGCTTCGCCGACGATCAGCCCGATGAAGACGGGGCGGGCCTTTTTGAGCAGTGACGCGCCACCCAGTCTGACGACGACGACCTTGCAGATCCAGCCGAGAAAGACGCTGAAATATGCCTTGCCCGTCGCCCAGGCGTAGAGGACGACGAACGCGATCGGGTGCAGCGGCCACCACGAGAGGGTGAGGCGCAGGACCGCCAGCAGCCCGGTGATGCCCGCGCCGATGGCGACGTGGACCGCGGAGTTGTGGCTCTCGCGCGGAGGGCCGGCCTTGTAGGTGACGGCGGGGTCCAGGACGTTACTCCTCACCGCGCTCTCGATCGCGTACTGGTTGACGGGCGTGCTCGGGGTGGAGGACAGCGTGTTGGCGTAGCTGTACTCGGTCTTGAGCATGCTGCAGAACGACACGACGTACGCGACCGCCAGCGCCAACACGATCGCGCCAAGGAACGGGAACGCGGTGCGCCAGGTGCGCGAGCGTTCGTAGGCGGCCTCGTCGGCGACGCGCACGCCCTGCTGAAAGAAGCCGGCGAGGTTCTCGCGGAGATCGTGAAAGAGTTGCCCGAACCAGCCGGCCATGAAGAACGTCGTGGCGCTGGTGCGCACGGGGGTGGCGGGCAGGAGCATCGGGTACTGCCAGATGCGCGGGGTCAGCCAGTTGATCTGCACGAAGATCATGCCCGTCTCGGCGAGCACGCGGGCGGACATCAGGAGCATCAGCATCACCGACAGCGAGATCACCACGCCGCCCAGCCAGGTGGTGCCCGCCAGTCGAAACCAGCAGACGATGCCGACCCAGAACAGCACCGAAAGCCACCCCGCGACCGAATAGGGGAGGTAGCGCGATTCGGTCTCGTCCGGCCGGTGCCGGCCGACCATATGGCGAACGACCATCCACCAGTGCGCCCGGCCGATGTAGAGGATGACTCCGGTCATCACCAGCAGCGAGCCGAAAGTCTGATCCTGCTGCATCGGCGACGAGATCGCGTCGCCGCCGCCGGTCTGGATAAGCATCAGCGCGACCTGGTAGAGCGCGAAGAGGAACCACAGGCTGAAGCCGACCTTGGCCTGCAGGAAGAACGAGATGCCGAGGATGGAGAAGTAGATCTGCGACGCCTTGAAGTCGCCGTGCATGTACTTCCAGGGCTCGTCGCCGAGCGTGGGGCTGAAGTCAAAACTGATCGGGATCGCGGGTGCGGACGGGAAGTACGTATGCAGCGCGTTGAGCCCGTGAATGAAGAAAACCGCGCCGGCGGCGATCCAGAATCCGCCGGCGCTGAGGGTCTGGTTGATCGCCTTGCCCGGCGGGGGGGCCTCGATGAGCGAGCTGTAGATTCCGGCAAGGGGGAAGGCGAGTCGCTCGTTCTCGCTCCACTGTCGGCGGATGATGATCGACAGACTCATCACCAGTCCGGCGAACATCGCGAAGAACGCGCCCCAGGTGAGCATCGGCCGCACCCAGGCGCCCCAGGGGACGACGCCGTCGGGAGCGCGCATGCGGTAATACTTGAAGACGTCGCTGTCGCCGATCTGGGCGGCGTTCTTGCCGTCGACCTCGGGCAAGAGCCACGTGGGGACCTTCGCCTCATCGACCAGCGCGGCGTAGGTGGGGTTCTCGTAGGCGTAGTTGTAGATGCCGACGATGCCCGCGGGCAGGTAACGCATCAACCCGCTCGAAGGCACGGCGCAGCCGGCGAGGATCATGCCGAGGATCACCGCCAGTTCCGCCTCGCGGATCGCCAGCTTCGGCGCGAACTTGCGCAGCGGGGCATTGATCAGGAACAGGATCGCCAGCGTCACCAGCACCAATCCGATCGGCAGGAAGTTGCCGATCAGGTAGGTGTTCCCCATCGCGTAATCGTTGTACGGCGTGAGCGCGGCGATCAGCACCACGCCGAGGAGCCCCAGCAGAACGCTGCGAACGGTCACCGCGCGGGGGCGCGGCTCGGCGGGTTCGATCGGTTCGGGCGGCGCTGTGGGATCGGTGGAGGGATCGGTCGTCATCGTCTCTTTCGCTTTTCTTTTTTTCGGGGACGCAGTGGGGACTAGATGATCGATTCGTCGGTCTCGTGCTGCAACGCGAGCTGCTCCAGCCGCGGCACGAGCGACTTGCACTCGGCGGCCTGCGGGGAGTGGGGGTAGTCGCGGATGATCTGCTCGCCGAGCACGATCGCTTCGTCGTAGCGGCGGGCGCGGATCAGGAGCTGCATCTTCTGCTCCAGGTCCTGGCGGGCGGCGATCTCGGCATTTTCGCGAAGCGTCGGAAGCTGCTGCACCACGCGGTGGGCCTTGGGATGGTCGGCAAAGCGGTTGGCGAGGTCTTCGGCGTGTCGAAGCGCCGTGCCCCAGTCGCGCCGGTCGATGGCCAGCTTCACCTGTTCAAACAGGTGGGTCGTCACCGACTCGCGCCAGCCGTGGTGTTCACGCTGCACGCGCGAGGCGAGGTTGATCAGGCTCACGTCACCGGGGAAGCGGTGACTCATTGAATCGATCTGCGCGAATGCGTCCGTCCACCGGCCCATCGACATCAGCGACTCGACCTCGCGTCCGAGCGACGCGATCGCTTCGGTGGCGGCACGCTGGCGGGAGTCGGCGATCGTGTGGAGCAGCGCCTGGGCCTCGGGGTCGGCGGCGAAGTTCTGCCGCAGGCGCGCCTCGTAGGCGGGCAACTCGGCGAACGTGCCGGCGCTCAGGCGCAACTCGACGTCGCGGCGAATCTGCTCGAACTGCTCGTACCGCTTGTGTTGCGCGAACGCGGCGCGGTCGGCCTCGGGAAGCAGCAGAAGCTGGACGGCCTGCTCGATCGCGGCTTCGAGCCGTTCAATCCGCTGGCCTTGCTCGCGAACCAGGGTGCGCAACTCGGTCAGTTGCGCACTCAAGTCCTCTCCGACAGGCAACGGGAGCGGGGGCGGCATCGACAGCGGTGTAAGGGGGTGGTCTTCCGTCATCCGAGCCCGCTACTATACCGTGGCGCGGCACGGTTCAAGGGGACGGCGTTACGCCGCGTCAGGCGCGGCGTGCTTCACGCCCCCCAATCCGGAAGCGCCGATGTGTCGGAATCCCGAAACGGTTGGCGAACCTAAGGACAGATGCCTATTTGGCGCGCCAACTGTAGACGTCGGGTTGGAAGGTCTTGAACTTCGAGCCCTTGGCGTATTTCTGCATCAGCTTGGAGAGCTGGCCCATGTACGCGTCGAACTCCGGATTGTTGCGCGTCTTCTCGAAGCCCTTGGTGGTGATGACGCTATACCAACTGCGGCTGTACCCGGGCAGCGCCTGTTCGGCGGTGGCGGGGATGCCGTTGTCGGCGAGGAATTTGACCGCTTCCTGGGCGTCCTTGGCGATCGGCGAGGAGAGCACCACGATGTACTGCAGGTTGTAGACCCGCTTCACGTTCGTTGGCACGGGGACCGGGCGGACGTTCTCGACGCTGGTCGATTCCACCGCCGTCTTGCCCGGTCGGGCGAGTGGGCCGGTGTCGGCGACCGGACGCGCTTTCTCGGTCCTGGCGACGACGGGTGCGGTCGGCTGCACCGGCTGCGGGGAGACCTCCAGCACCTTGGGATTCGGTTTGGCCTCCGCAAGCGCCGTCTTCGGGTTGCTGGCGAGCGAGGTGGCGAGGTAGACCGCGCCGATCAGCACCAGTACGCCGCAACCGGCGACGATGCCGGTCGTGTAGTTCAGCGGAAGCGCGAAGCGCTCCCTCAAGCGGCTCGCACCGGCGGCGGTGGGTTCGCCCGACGTGCCTGAAAGCACACGTTCGAGGTCGAAATCGTCTCCGGCCGGGGCGTGGTGGACCGGCTCGCCGGTCTCGATGGGACGGCCATCGAAGAACGACCGCGGCACGTCATCGTACGATTCATGAGCGCCGAGCGCGGCTTCCACGTTCGCTCCGGGCGCCGGGGCCGGCGCATCGTAAACGGTCGGCGCGAACGCGACCGGCTCGGGCTGGAATGCGGGCGCGGGACTGCTCGTCGCGGCGATCTCCTCGCGCATGCGGCGGGCTTCGTCGGCAATATCGACGCGGATCGACCGCGCCGGGGCCGCCATCACTGCCGGTGCAGGCGGAATCTCACGCATCACCGGGATCACATTCGCCGGGATCACCGTCGCCTGCTCCGGGTGCTTCGCAGCATGCTCGGCCAGGGCTTGTCGGCCCTTAAACCAGAACAAAGGCGAGCGCAAGAGCGAGGTCGCCATGTGCTCGGCGTTGCCGTCGGCTTCGGCAGTCGTGCCAGCCAGCTCGCGCTGGGCCTGCAACTGCTTCTGGCGTTCCTGTTCTTTACGTTGTTTTTCTTGTGCGTTGCGAATCACTTCGAACAACGCGGGTGCATTCTTAGGCTTTGCCATCCTGGCCTCTCATTTTTCGCATCCTGCGAACGGCGACTTACGACGCACGGGGTGGTGCCGGTAACATCCATGTCATCGGTAGTAATCAAACTATCATCGGCCGACGGTGCTTTGCAAGAACAACCGTAATTTGTAACGTCAAAAGTGTTTGTTCCATGCACGCGGTGCGGGACATCCCTCAGAAATCGTCCCGGTAAATACGTCGCACCCGCGTCAGTCCGGGCAAATCGTACCCTCTGTTACATGCAGCGGCCGATCCTCAACCCGTCGATCTTCGACGACCCCGATCGCCTGCCTGACGCGCCGACGCGCGACACGCAAGGCACCTTGGTCGGGCTGGCGAAGCGACTTTTCCTCGCGTGGCCTCGTCCTGTACTGGCCGCGACGGTCCGGTTGTTGCTGACGCCTGTCCACCCGATCCGCCGTACCGACAAGGACGATGCCGACCTCGAACGCCCGTCCTGGCTGGCGCGATATGCGGCACCGGTGATCTTTCGGCTGATGTTCCTGATACTGCTGCTGCTGGGGACGGTCGTCGGCGTCGTCCACCTGATGACGCACCGAATCGCCGTCGCCGGCCTCAATGATGCGCCGATCTGCGCGGGGGTGCTTGCCGAACTGGTCCATCTGCAGGCCGCCGACGGGGCATCACTGCGCGCGTGGCACGCCCATGCGATTGACGCCCAACGGGTGATGCAGCACAAGGACGTTGCCGCCCGCGCCAAGTGGCCGGCGGTCGTGCTCGTCGCCGACCAGCGGGGCGACGGGCACGATCTGGATCGCCTGATCCGCCCGCTGCACGATAGCGGCTGTGTCGTGCTGGTGCTTCAACTGCGCGGCGCGTCCGGCGAAACCGCGCAGACTTTCGGCCTGCTCGAACAACAGGACGTCGCCGCCGCCGTCGCCAATTTGCGATCTCGCAGTTATGTCGACCGCGAGCGCATCTCGATCATCGCCACCGGCACCGGCGCCACCGCCGCGCTGCTGGCCCGCAAGCAGGACTCCGGCATCGACCGCGTGATCGCGTACCGGCCGATCGGCAGTTTCGACGAAATCCTGGCCGATTCCGTCAACGCTTCCTGGCTGCGCCCGGCCTGCCGATGGGCGTTTGAAGCGTCGCAGCAGGTCGATGTCGAAGACTTGAGCGCCGTTGCGCTCGCCCGCGACATCGGCGTCGATGCCATCATCATCCATCACGCCCCGCCCCGGTCTGCCGACATGGATTCAGTGCTCGCGATGCTGCACCAGGCCCAGAACACGCTCGCCGCGACCGAGCGGTGAGCGCATGATGCGGGTGCAAACGCGATGTCATCTTGAGCGCCGCGCGCAATGTCATCTTGAGCGCAGCGCGCGATGTCATCTTGAGCGCAGCGAAAGATCTCCTCGCCGGTTTCAAGGCCCGATCGAGCAGCAGATTTTGGTTGGTGAGTGAACGACGCCGGGAGATGCAACGCGCGCCGATCAGGCCTCAGCATCCGCGAGAAGATCCTTCGCGTTGCTCAGGATGACAGGGGTGTGAGCGTTCGCGTGCGCGTTGTGAGCGTTCGTGAGAACGTGCCGAAGCGCTGAAGGCCCGCGAAACCCATTCATCCGACGACCACATCCGCCACCCGGTGTCCGAGCGGCGCGAGCACGCTGATCAACTGGGCCGGGGCGGTTGGCGTTTTCAGATCCCAGACGAGCAGGGACGCGCGATCGGGGCTGACGCCGATGACGTGTCCGCCGGCCGTCGCGAGCATGCGCGGGGCGCCGAGCGCCGAGCGGAAATGGGCGACGGGTTCGCCACGCAGGGTGACGAGGTCGATTTCGCCGTCGGTCTGGGCCAGTGCGAGCAGTTGCAGCCCGCCCGCCGTGACGGCGCAGGCGCTGGCGAGGGTCGAATGGTCGAATCCGGACGCGGCCGCCAAGGTCGTGCGGTCGAGCACATCGACCCGTCCCGACTCGCGCAACGCGACGATGCGCTCGCCGACCTTCAGCAGTGCGAGGAGGGTTGACGTTGAAGCGCCAGCGACAGGGCGCACGCTTTGCCCGTCGAACGTGCATACCTGCCCCCCGGCCGCGAACAGCAGGCGCTCGTCGAGCGAGAGCAGGCATCGCGCCTGCGCCGGGGCGGCGAACGCCTCAGGTGCGGCGGCGGGAGCGTCGACGTTCCATGTGACGAGCCCGAACTCGCCGTGGGTCGCGACCAGCCGGCGCGTCGGCTCGTGGAACGCGATGCTGTTGAAGCCGCGCTCAGAAGCGGCGGCGACGGTGTATGCCTGTCGTCCCATGATCGCCACGCCGCGCTGTCCGCCAATTGCGACGATGCTGGCGCCGTCGATCTCCAGCAGCCGCGCGCAACGCAGCGGGCCGAGGTCGGCGGTCGAAGGGACGCGCGACAGCCGGCGCGACGCGACGTCGAGCGTCGCAAGTTCCGGGCCGGCGACAACGTAGATCGCTCGATCGGTCGACGTTTGCTCCCCCAGAATCGCCGCCAGCGCCTGCGACTGCTGGTCGGCCGGCAGCAGATGGGCGGGAACGTCACGCAGCAGCGTGGCGAGCCTGGCCGACTGCTCGGCGTCGTGCTGGCGATCCGATTGCGCCCGCGCCTTGGCGGCGGCGTAGGCGAGCGAATCGCTCTGCACGGTCAATTCCACCGGCTGGACGAACTCGATCCCGTACCCGAAGCCGACCGCGTTGGCGCGATCGATCAACAGCAGCGCCAGCGTCTCGCGCTGCTTGAGGCAGGCGGCCGCCTCGTGGCGCGCAACGAACTCGACCAGCGAAGCCCGCAATGGGGTCGCCAATCGGCTGCGCACGTCGTCCACGCTTACGCGCGGCTCGGCGGCGACGTTGAGGAAATGCTCCTTGAAGAGCTCGATGTCCACCGCCCGCTCGACGACGCGCACGCCCAACGCGGCGTGAATATCGACCGAATACCCGTCGGCGGCAACGAGGTCGGCGATCATCAGCGTCAGCCGCAGGGGGTCATGCCTGAACGCCGTCGCGTCCGGCGATCGTCGCGCAAGCTCCGTGGGTGCGAGCATCATGGGTGCAAATTATATCGCAACCCGCGTCCGGCGTCGGTAGAAGCGCCCGCGATGTTCAGAATCGCTTATTTTACCGCCGCTTTTTCCGAGCGACGGCGGTAAAAATAAGGGTGAAACACGCCGCTGTGACGCGTGATGCGGTCAGGGTGAGCGGTGATGCAGTGATGCAGAGACGCGAAGGCACGAAGTTCAGCACGAAGGGAATACGAGGGTCGGCGTTGCCATACCTATAAGGTCTTACGTCTTCTTCGTGATTCCCTTCGTGGTTTTTGTACCTTCGCGTCTCTGGCTCTTTGGCAAGTTGGTTCGTCCTGCAATTCCGGCCGGAGTTGTCGGGCGAATGTATCAAATGTAGCGCGCGTCACACTGATGCAGCGGCGACGCGCGATGGCGCAAGCGACGGCTGGAACTGGGGTTCGGCCAATTGGGGGCGTGTACGGGGTGATACATTGATGTATCAGGTGATACATCGGAAATCGACGGATCGAATGCGACAGCTTGTGTCAACGATCGGGATCGCGATCAGTCGAAGGCGCGCTGGTAGATCATCGCGTCCTGGTCGACGTAGAGGTTTTTGATCGTCGAGACGTGGTGGAAGCCGTGGCGTGACAAAAAGGCGCGGGCGGTGACGTGGCGCTTCTGCTCGACCGTGATCCAAGCCCGGCGCGGGCGCTGGCCGAGCGAGGTGTAGAGAAGGCCGGCCTGGTCGTACACGGCGCGGAGCAACGTCGAGCCGTGGCCTTGGCGCTGGTGGGCGGGTTCGACGACGAAGTCGAGGATCTGGATGATCCCGTCGCTGGAGTCCGTCGCATGCCAGCGGGCCTGGGCAATCGGGTGCCCGTCCTGATAGAGCAGCACCTGCTGCGTGAACGGCAGCGCACCGGAGGCGGGGACGGAGTACTTCAGGCGGGTCGATCGGGTCGCCGGGACGCTCGGTGGACGATTCATGGGCGAACCATTGCGGTGGTGGAGGTTTGATCGAGCGTCGCCAGCTCGCTCATGTAAGTCCGGACGGCGGAGTCGGCGCGGGTGGCGACGAAGCTGCCTTCGAGCTTGGCACGCTTGAGAGGATCGGTGACGTTGCCGGTGACATGGCGAACGGTGATCGTGGCGTTGCGGAGATCGACCTCGGCTTCGTCGCCGTCGATGTCGACCTTGGCCCAGCAGGAACCGGTGTAAGAAAGATGATCCGTGGCGCCGGCGATCACATGCCAATCGATGCTGGCGTTACTGGCCGACGGTGAATCAATGCGGATCGATTTGCGGGGAGCCCACAGAACCCGCATGTGAACCACCTGCTGCACGCTCTGCTTGTGATTGGCCTGCAGGGGCAGTTCGACGCTGGCGTCCTTACCCGGCGCGCCGGAGATCAGGATCAGATCGACCTGTCCGTCGCCCGCCTGCGTGAACAGGGCACGGTCGAAGGTCGCGACGTACTGGGCGTCGGTCTGGTCGCTCCGCACGCTCAGCGACGGTTGTTCACTGGCGCATCCCGCGCCCAACGCCAGGCCGAGCAGACAGGTTCCGATGGCAAGTGTCTTCCGCATAGCTCTCACGCAATCCTTTGCGACGATTATTCGATGAAATGCAAACCACGAATCTTCACGAATCACACGAATAAGGAGGGTTCAATCCATGCTTCTGATTCGTGCGATTCGTGCAAATTCGTGGTTCCGTTTCTGTTTATTCGATTCCGAGCAGCGAGACCGCGTCGCGTTCAACGATGCCGCGGAGCTGATCACGGGGGACCAGGGGCAGGTTGGTGCCCTGGACCATCTGGTTGAGGCTGTACAACGCCTCGATCGTGTCGCTGGCGGTTGTGTAGGGGAAGTCGCTGCCGAACAGGAGTTTTTCGATGACGCCGTACTGGTACGCGTTGACGAGCGTGTTGAACGCCTGCCACGGGCGATTGAGCAGCCCGGAGATGTCGGCGAAGACGTTGGGATGCTTGCCGAGCAGGACGATCGTCTCGTCGATCCAGGGCTGGCCCAATTGTCCGACGACGATCTTGAGTTTGGGGAAGCTGCGGGCGATCTCGTCGATCAGGTAAGGTCGGCCGAACTCGATCTTGGACTGCTCGATGAAGTGAGCCCCCGGGTGGAAGAGGATCGGCATCTTCAGCTCTTCGCACCGTTCGTAGACCTTCATCGCCCGGCTGTCGGAGGGATGGAAGTCCTGGTTGGCCGGCGAGAGCGTGACGCCTTTGAGGCGCAGCTCGAGCTTGGCCATGTTCAGCTCGTCGATGGCACCTTTGCCATCGGTCGGGTCAATACCGGCGAAGCCGATCAGCTTGTCCGGCGCCCGCCGAACGTAGTCGGCGACGAAGTGGTTGGGGATGTCGCTTTTGAGGTACTTGCTCTTGAAACCCAGGACGATCGACTTATCAATCGAGGCCTGTTCCTGCTCGGCCCAGTGGAAGTCTGGGTCGGCGGCGGGAATCGTCCGGCGCAAGGCGCGGCCGGTCGGGGTCAGGCGAACGCCCCGGGCGCGAGCAGCGCGGGACGGATCACCGAGGTCGGCCGGGCCGAGCTGGTCGGGGCTTTGCCAGATATGGGTATGACAATCAACGATCATGTTTCAGTCCGCGTGTGAGACCACAAGCTTGCAGGCCTGTGCATGCCGTGCGGCGTCGGTTCCCGACTCCTGCCGTCCACACCGGTCAGGCGGGGAGTGTAGAGGGAGCGATAAGCCACTGCAAAGCAATCCGGACTACCGGACAAACCCGAAGCCGTCCCGAAGATCGCTTGCCCATTACTTATCGGACGACTGATACCCCGGACTTGCGGAAGCCTCGGAATGGATCGTAAATATCTAAATATGCTGTCTTTACGTCGCGTAAACCCGTTTAGCGTCGCGGCTTTCCGCGGGCTTGGGCTTCGATTCGGATTTCTGGTTTGGTCATTGGTTATTTCGCGGTGGACATCCTGATAGCTACCGCACCCGGCGCGCCGTATAGTCCGGCGTAGATGCTAATTTCAAGGAGGATGATGAAATCGCGACGATGGAGTGTCGCCGAGCCGGACGCCGATCGGGCGCGTGATCTCGCTGATCGCCTGCGCACCAGCCCACTGGTCGCCCAGATCCTTCTTAATCGCGGGCTGGTCGAAGTCGATCTTTGCCAGCAGTTCCTCCGCCCCACGCTCAAGGCATTGATCGACCCCGCCGCCATTCCGGGACTCACCGCCGCCGCGGCGCGGGTGGCGCAGGCGGTTCGCGACAAGCAGAAGATCGTGATCTACGGCGACTACGATGTCGACGGCATCACCGGCACCGCGATTCTCTGGCACGCCCTGCGCCTCCTCGGCGGGAACGTCTCCTATTACATCCCCCATCGCATTGATGAAGGCTACGGCCTCAACTGCGAGGCCATCCGCGAACTCTGCGATCAGGGTGCCCAACTCCTTATCACCGTCGATTGTGGCGTCACCGCGATCGAGCCTGTCGCGCTGGCGCGCGAGCGGGGGGTGGATGTCGTTGTGACCGATCACCATGAGTGGAAAACAGAAGGGGCCTCGGGCCTTGGGCCTTCGGCCTTGATCGAAGAAGAAGCATCCCTAAGGCCCAAGCCCCAAGGCCCACGGCCCATTCTCCCCAACGCCAACTACATCGTCCATCCTCGCCTCGGCGAAGGCAGTTACCCGAATCCGCACATCTGCGGTGCCGGTGTGGCGTTCAAGCTGGCGTGGGGCGTGGGGCAGGCAATCAGTGGGGAGACTCGCGTCAACGAAACGCTCAAGACGTTTTTGATGGAGGCGATGGCGTTGGCGGGGCTGGGGACGATCGCCGATGTCGTGCCGCTGGTCGGCGAGAACCGCATCATCGCCCATTTCGGACTCGGCGGGCTCAAGGCATCGAAGCTCACCGGCGTGCAGTCGCTGATTTCATCCGCCAATCTCGACGGGCAGAAACTCGATTCGTTTCACGTTGGCTTCCTGCTCGCGCCGCGCCTCAACGCCGCGGGTCGCATGGGCCACGCGCGGCTTGCGGTGCAGATGCTTACGGATGCGTCCCCGGAGCGGGCGATCGAGATCGCGACGTATCTCGAATCGCAGAACCGCCTGCGCCAGGCGACCGAGCGAGGCATTGTCCAGCAGGCGATGCAGCAGATCGCCGACTTGCAGTTGATCGAGAAGGGCAGCCGGGCGATCGTCGTCGGCGCTCAAGGGTGGCACGCGGGTGTGATCGGCATCGTCGCGTCGCGCATTGTCGACAAGTTCCACCGTCCGACGATCGTCGTCGCCCTCGACGGAGAGCTCGGCCACGGCTCCGGCCGGAGCATCGACGGGTTTCATCTGTCCAACGCGCTGCAGGCCTGCACCCACTGCCTCGAATCTCACGGCGGCCACGAGATGGCGGCGGGGCTTAAGGTGCGGGTCGACAAGTTTGAAGCCTTCCGTGAAGCCTTCATCGCCCACGCCGGCGAAGTCGTCGATGAGGCGCTGCTCGTGCCCGAGATGCGCCTCGACTGCGACGCGCTGTTATCGAGCATGACCGAAGCCCTGATCCACGACCTCGCGCGCCTCGGGCCGTTCGGGCGCGGAAATCCCAAGCCGCTGATGCGATGTCGCGATCTCACGCTCACCGCGCCGCCGCGCAAGGTGGGCAAGACCGGCGATCACCTGCAACTGTTCGTCAAGCAGAACGGCTGCACGATGAAAGCGATCGCCTTCGGCGCCGGCCCGACGTGGGGCGACAAATTGACCACCGGCAGCACCATCCATCTCGCTTGCGAGCCGCACATCAATGAGTACAACGGCAACCGTTCGGTCGAGCTCGAAGTGAAGGATTTGCAGCTTGCCGAATAACGTACTGTGGGCATCCTGCCCACGGCGGTGATTCAGAGCGTGGGCAGGATGCCCACAGTACATCAATGCACCGTTGGTCGTTCGCCGCTGTGTGCTTCGTGTCGCCTTGCCCAACCATAGCCCATGCTCGAACCTCTCCTCGGCGCTCTCGTGATCTTCGCTCTTCGCATCGGCGACGTTTCCGTCGGCACGCTGCGGGTGGTTTTGCTCGTCAGCGGCAAGAAGCTGCCGGCGACGATTTTGGCGTTTTTTGAGTCGGCGATCTGGATCTTCGCCATCTCCAAGGTGTTTGCGGAGATCGGCGGCAACCCGGTCAAGATGTTCGCCTACGCCTCCGGCTACGCCGCCGGCACGCTCGTGGGCATGGCGGCCGAGCAGTACATGGCGTTCGGCGAACAGCTCGTCCGCGTCATCACCCGCCGCGTCGAGGCCAACATGAAGGAACTCCTCGCCGCCGAGGGCTTCGGCGTCACCAGCTTCAGCGGCGAAGGCATCGGCGGGCCTGTCGAAGAGCTGCTCATCGCGATCCCCCGCAAGCGCCGCAGTCGCTTGCTTCAGCTCGTCCGCCAGATCGACCCCAAGGCCTTCATCACCGTCGAAGGCGTCACGCAGATTGTCGGCGGATTCATCCCCCGTGCCTGGACCGACCACGGCAAGTGATCGCAGGCCTTCTCCCCGACTACCTCTTCGCCGGCGCGCATGCACGCCGCTCGCATGTCGCACCGCGTCATAGGTTTCACACCGGGCACGTATGATCAGGCTCGAACCGCCGCGACAAATCGCCCGGTTTTTTTTGGGTCGTTCGGGTATAGTGGGCAGGCGCATCACGAATGCGCGGTGTTTTACCGAAGAACGGTTAGACTCATCAAGCTCCTGACCGTTCGGGAAATCCTCGACGAGGAAAACGTGCATAAGATGTGAGCTGAAAGATGTCGACCTATGCAGCTCGCTGATTTCATCCTTTCTAACATCGAACCTATTTTAATGGACTGGGAAGTCTTCGCCCGCAGCATCGCGCCGGGCGCGAAGATGGACGACCTGGCGCTGCGCGACCATGCCGAGGACATTCTCAAGGCCACCGTCGACGACATGAAAACCGCGCAGAGCGCCGCCGAGCAGTCGACCAAATCCAAAGGGCATCGTCGCGATTCCATCGGCAGCAGCGCGCTCAACGGCGCGTCTGAGCTTCATGCGGTCGGGCGGCTCGGGTCGGGATTTGATCTGATGGAAGTCGTCTCCGAATACCGCGCACTGCGTGCCAGCGTGCTGGGGCTTTGGCACGAAAGCAAGCCCGCAGCCCACGAGCGCGACGTCGCCGATGTCACGCGGTTTAACGAGTCGATCGACCAGTCACTCGCCAAGGCCGTCACGTCCTACACGCAGAAGGTCGATCAATCCCGCAACCTGTTCCTGGCGATCTTAAGTCACGACCTGCGCAACCCGCTTAACTCCATCGCGATGACGGCGTCCCTCCTTCCGCGGTTAAACAAGTTCGGCCCCGAATCCACGGAGATGACCTCGCAGATTTCGGTCAACGTCACGGTGATGGCGCGGATGATTGGCGACCTGCTCGACTACACCCGCACGCGCCTCGGTGCGGGAATGCCGGTGGAACCCGAACCGATGGACGCCGGCAAACTCTGCCGCGAACTGTACGACGAGTTCCGCACCGCCCACCCGAAGCGCACCTTCCACTACGAAGCCACCGGCGATCTGGCCGGCGACTGGGACGCCGATCGCCTCCGACAGGCCGTCTCCAATCTCATGGGCAACGCCGTCCAGCACGGCGCATCCGATGTGCCGGTGGATCTGACCGTCTGCGGCGAAGCGTCCGAGGTGATGATCGCGGTTCACAACGGCGGCCCGCCCATCCCGCCCGGCGAGTTACAGCGCAACTTCGAGCCGCTCATTCGCGGCGCGAGTGCCGAGCACCCCAATAAAAACCGCCCCGGCAGCATCGGGCTGGGCCTGTACATCGCCCGCGAGGTGGCCAGATCGCATCACGGCCACATCGACGTCACCTCCACCGACGCCGACGGCACCGCTTTCACCATTCACCTGCCCCGACACCCGGTCGACGATTCCGCGCGGCCGGTTATGGATACAATGCAGATCAAGAGGATGTAACCCATGATTTTGATCGTAGACGACCAGAAAGACATCGGCAGCGGCCTCGAACGCCTGCTGCGCTACGCCGGCCACGAAGCCGTCTCCGTCACCGGCGGGGCCGAGGCGCTGGCGATGCTCCACGTCCGCAAGCCGTCGCTGGTTGTGCTCGACGTGAACATGCCCGACATGGATGGCCTGACCGTCCTGCGCACGATCAAAGAGCACGACGAACTCAAAGACGTGCCCGTGGCGATGTACTCGACCGACACCCAGCCGGCCACGCAGGAAGAAGCCAAACGACTGGGCGCCGTCGACTATCTCCTGAAAGGCACGACCGGCTTCGACGAGCTGGTCACCCACATCTGCAAACTCGCCGTCGAACCGCCTGCTTCACCATAATCGTGTAGCCGCGCCGGGCGAATGACCAATGAATAATGACCAATGACCAACGCCGACGCGCGAAGGTGCCACAGGTCGGCGGTACTCCGCAGACGTGTGGGGTAGACCTGTGCGAGGGTCGCCGAACGGCACTGGTGGGGCGCGTACGCCCGACCTGTGGCACCGGGCTCACCCCAAAGCGCTTCGACGTGATCGTATCACGCAGCGAACCGGATCAATGGCGTTACATTGTTGGCCGCGGGTGGACGAATCCCCCCCTGTACACCCAGCCCTCAATCCGCGATCCCCGGAGTCGTCGAGATCTGCATCGGCTGGTCCGACGTCGGGCCGGGGACGGTCTTGCCGACCGGGTTGCCGGTGCCTTTGATGCTGAGCATGCGCTGTAACGCGACGGTCGACCACTTGCGGGTGTGGGGGTCGACTTTGATCTCGTTGATGACCTTGCCCTGCTCGAGGTTCTCCAGCACCCAGCAGAGGTGGGGGAGGTCGATGCGGAACATGGTGGTACACAGGCACTGGCAGTCGGAGAGGACAATGATCTCCTGCTCGGGGTGCTGCTGTTTAAGGCGGTTGACGAGGTGGGTCTCAGTGCCGATCGCCCATTGTGTGCCGGGCGCGGCTTTGCGGACCTGGTCGACGATGTAGGCGGTGCTGCCGGCGAGGTCGGCTTTCTGGACGACTTCCCATTTGCACTCGGGGTGAACGATCACCTTCATCGCGGGGTACTTGATGCGAACCTGGTCGATGTGCTCAGGCCGAAAGAGGGCGTGGACGGAGCAGTGGCCTTTCCAGAGGATGTAATCGGCGTTGTTGATCTGCTCGGGCGTGTTGCCGCCGAGATCCTGGCGGGGGTCCCAGACGATCATTTTGTCGAGCGGGGTGCCCATGGCGTAGGCGGTATTGCGGCCGAGATGCTGGTCGGGGAAAAAGAGGATTTTTGGGGTGGGGCTTGGGCCTTGGGGCTTGGGCCTGGGTGGAAGCGCTCCGCCTTGCAGCGCCCACTCCAGCACGTTGCGGCAGTTGCTGCTGGTGCAGACGGCGCCGCCGTTTTCGCCGACGAAGGCTTTGATGGCGGCGCTGCTGTTCATGTAGGTGATGGGGACGATCGGATGATCGCCGAGCACTTGTTTCAGTTGTTCCCAGGCTTCGAGGGTCTGGTCGAGGTTGGCCATGTCGGCCATGGAGCAGCCGGCACCGAGATCGGGGAGGATGACGCGAACGGATTCGTCGGTGAGGATGTCGGCGCTCTCGGCCATGAAGTGGACGCCGCAGAAGATGACGTATTCGGTGCCCTTTTCTGCCTCGGCCTTGCGGCTGAGCTCGAAGGAATCGCCGACAAAATCGGCGTAGTCGATGATGCCGTCCTGCTGATAGTGGTGCCCGAGGATGACCAGGCGCTTACCGAGCGATTGGCGGGCCATCTCGATGCGCACGCGCAGTTCGGGCTCGGGGAGCTGGATATAGAGGTCGGGAATCGGTTGCTGCCAGGTGATCGCCATGCGTTGGGCCTCGGACATTATGGGGAGGGCGGATTATAGCGTGGGCGCGCCGGAGGCAATGGCGAGCGGTCGGGGAGACGGCCGGAGCCGATAAGCGGCCGGTTTCCAGTCCACCCGACGCCGATGGAGATGAGAAATCCCGGCTGCGTCGTAATGTTGCGGGGGGCGATAATAACAGGGGTTGCAACGTCCGAAATCGCTTTTAGCGAGGATTTTCCCGGTTATCGACGTCGCTCAGACGTGATCCAGCCCATGAATTTGCAAGTTTAGGGCGTGTCTATGCCGATTATTCCGGTCGGGTGAGCCGTCGTGGGTTCACCCTTGGGATGTGTGTGCGGTTTGGGATTTTTCCGGCCGCTTTACATGGTTGGCGTCGCCGATTAGGTTCTGGTGCCGCGCTCATCGTGAAGGAGTTACGTTATGAAGCTCGTTTCTAAGCTCGCTCTTGCCGCCGCGTTGGCGGTCCCGTCTTTCACCATGGCTGCTGACGCCGCCCCGAATACCGGGGGCATCACGTTCTCCGGCGGCGTCGACGTCGTGTCGTCATACTACTTCCGCGGCTATCTCAATGAGAACGCCGGCCTGATCCTCCAGCCGTACTTCGGCGGGGCGATCAAGGTCGTCGATAGCAAGGATGTCAAGATCGGCCTGTCGCTCAGCACGTGGAACTCGATCCAAACCGCCCACAGCGCCGGCGATGCGGAAATCCCGTCCGATGGCGGCGGCGCCGGTGCGTGGTACGAGAACGACATCTACCTGTCGCTCCCGATCAGCTTCGGTGATTTCACCATCACCCCGTCGTACTACCTGTACCAGTACCCGAACGGCGCGCTGGAATCGGTCCAGGAAGTCCTGCTCAGCGTCGCCTATGACGACAGCAAGCTCTGGAAGGACACGCTCGAGGGCTTCAAGCTCTCGCCGTACGCCACCATCGCTTACGAGTTCGATGACGGCAATGGTTCCGAAGACGGCTACCTCGAGCTCGGTCTCGCGCCGGGCTACACGTTCAAGGCCGGCGAGACCAGCATCCCGGTGACCTTCCCGGTCGCGTTGGGCATGAGCTTCGATGACTACTACGTCAAAAGCAACGGCGACAACGCATGGTTCGGCTACGTCCAGGTCGGGGCCCAGACCAGCTTCGCCCTCGACTCGCTCATCCCGAGCAAGTACGGCGCCTGGTCGCTGAACGTCGGCGGCTACTACCAGAACCTCCTGGCTGACAGCGCCGAAGCTGCCAACCATGGCGAGTCGAACGTGTTCTGGGGCAAGGTCGGCGTTTCGTTCAGCTACTAAGCTGTTCGATCGGCCTGACCGTGTCTGACTCTGACACGCAAGCGAACGGTTGCAGGTCGTAAGCCCTGCTGACCCGCACCATCCGAAGCCCGCCCGGCAACCCCGGGCGGGCTTTGATGTTGTGCGGCACAGACGGAAGGCCTGAACCACGCACCTTCACGAATCGCACGTATAGCAGAAAAGCGTTGCCATCGATGAGGCACGGATGAGCGCGGACATGAATCGGCAGGCATCTGTGCCCCGCCTATGGTTCCTCGTCTTTGCTACTGATTCGTGTGATTCGTGAAGATTCGTGGTTGCGCATCAAACACATCGGCCTACAGGTTCCCGATCCCGCTGCGATGGGGGAGCGGGGCGTGTCGATCCAACTGTGCCGACGCGCGGTCGCAATGGTGGAGTGATCTTACAGAATCCGCAGCGCCTTCGCCTTCCAGTTCATCGCGGCGAGCTCGGCGGCTTCGGGGCCGATGGCTTCGTCGGGGAGGTAGCAGCTCGGGTCGTCGCCCAGCCAGTTGTCGGTGGCGGCCTCGGCGCGGGTGCGGAGATTGCCGTTGCACAGGCTGAGGAACCGGCACGCCTGGCACTTGGCGGGGAGATTCGCGGGGCGCTGGCGCAGCGCCTGCAGGCGCGGGTCGGTGGGGTTGGTCCAGATCTCGCTGAACTTGCGGTCGCGAATGCTTCCGCAGGCGTAGTGCCAGGAGAACTGGTCGTAGTGGACGCCGCCGCTGGGGTCGATCGCGGCGATGTTCTGACCGGAGCGGTTGCCGCCGGTGCCCATCAGGCGGGCGCTGACTTGTTTCGCGCGCTCGGGGTCGGTCTGCTCCAGCGTCCAGATGAGGTACGCGGCGTCGGCGTGATTGCTCACGGTCAGCACTTCCATCTTTCGGCCGGCATCGTGGTTGGCGCGGGTGCGGGCGAAGATGCGATCGACGACGTCGCGCGTCTGCTCGCTCGACAGATCCACCTTCTGCATGCCTCCGCCGCGGCCGGCGTAGGCGAGATGGTAGACGCACAGGCGGTCGATCTCGTGCTCATCGCACAGGTCGAAGACGTGTTCGAGGTCTTCCTGGTTCAGCGCGTGGACCGTGAAGCGGATGCCGACCTTGATGCCCGCGTCCTTGCACCGACGAACGCCTTCCCAGGTGCCGGCGAAGGCGCCTTGCTTGCCGCGAAGCTTGTCGTGGCGCTTCTCCGAGCCGTCGATGCTGATGCCAGCATAGGTAAGCCCGACTTTGGCGAGCTGGTCCGCGACGTCCTTGGTGATCAGCAGGCCGTTGGTCGAGAGCGTGCAGCGCAAGCCGATCGAGCGCGCGTAGGCGATCATGTCGATCGCGCCCGGCCGAACCAGTGGCTCGCCGCCGCTGAACAGGACCGCGGGGACGTCGAACGCCTTGAGGTCGTCGAGCAGGGCGCGGCCTTCCTCATCGGTGAGTTCGGTCGGATCGCGATCGGGCGTCGCCGACGCGTAGCAGTGGACGCAGCGCAGGTTGCACGCCTTGGTCAGCGCCCACACGACGACCGGCTTGGGCGTTGCATCAGTCCGGCTGGCGTCGGCGCGGCGATGGCCGTAACGCAGGTCTTCACTGCCACTGATCTGGTCGCACAAGAGATTGCTGACGCTGAGCATGTCGTGTTCCTCGGTACTTGATTCAGATCGGTCGCGAAGATGCGAAGAGGCGAGGGTTCGCGAAGAAGGCAAAGGAGCTGCTTGTTCTTCAAACGATTCGCATCATTCTCTTTCTTCTTCGCGAGCCTTCGTTTTCTTCGTTCTTCGCGACCGTCTCTTCTCGTGTTGTCGTGAGCCGGGCACTACGAAGTCAAAGCCAGTCGCTGGTTCGCGGGTCCGGTCGGCGTCCACCCTGGCGGGATGTACGCACAGTCGGGCTCGGCGGCGAGGTAGTCGCGGGTGACGGCGTAGGCCCGCGCGCGACTTCCGCCGCAGTCAGTCTTGAAGTTGCACGCGCCGCATTTGCCCTTGAGCCGGTTTGGATCGCGCAGTTCGGTGAAGACGGGCGAATTCTGGTAGATATCGACCGGCGAGTCGGCCGGGAATTTGCCGCACTTCTTCGGCAGGAACCCGGTCGGATAAATGTCGCCGGTGTGCGAGACGAACATCACGCCCCGCCCATCGTTGGTCGGCACCGAGAGGACGGCGCGGGCGGCCTGCTCGGGCGCGTGCTGGGCGACGAATCGCCGGTAGTGCGGGGCCTCCGTGGTCTTGATGCGGTAGGGCATCTCGCCGGCCAGTTTCCACAGCTTGGCGAACGCCAGATCGTACGCTTCGGGGCTCATTCGCTCAGTCGCCAGCCCGCGCCCGACGGGGACGAGGAAGAAGACCGACCACGTCCCGATGCCCAGCGGCCGAAGCGTCTCGGCCATCGTCTCGATCTGGTCAAAATTGCTGCGGGTGACGGTCGTGTTCACCTGCACATGCATGCCCATCGCGGTGGCGCCCTGGATGATCGAGAGCGTGCGGTCGTAGCTGCCGGCGACCCCGCGAAACGTATCGTGATGCGCCGCCGTCGCGCCGTCGAGGCTCATCGCCAGGCCCGCCAGTCCCATGTCCTGCAGTTCGCGCACCGCATCGAGCGTCAGCAGAGGCGTGGCGCTGGGCGTGAGCGCGACGTGCAGCTTCCGTTCGACCGCGTGCTTCACCAGTTGCCGCAGGTCATCGCGCTTCAGCGGATCGCCGCCGGTGAGGATGAGCATCGGCGGCTTGGGGAACGACGTGATCGCGTCGATCAGCTTGAGCGAAGTGGCGGTATCAAGCTCGTTCGGATGGCGCGTCGGCTGGGCGCAGGCGCGACAGTGCTGGCACACCAGATCGCACGCACGGGTCAGTTCCCAGAAGACCAGCAACGGACTGTGCCCAAAGTCGGCGGGCGAGTATGAAATCGGTGGGCGCGACACAAAAGACAATGTAGTCCTTTGATTCTCCGGCGGCAACGTCATTTTGCTTCAGGATATTTCCTGTGGCGAAAAGTTCCGCCCGAGCGTGAGTCTTTGATCGGGTCGACCGATGCTGCCGCTTCGCCAGGCGTGACGGACCCACATTCACTGGTCGAAGCCGACGAGTCACTTGATTTTCCCGCAGCCGAGCGGTCGACCGATGCGCCTTCGATCGCAGCGTACACCTTGCCGTGTTGACGCAGCCGGTTCAGGTCCACATCGCGGGCATGCGATTTAACTTCACGAAGCAATTCAGCCTCCCTCGCCGGTCGGTTGTTGCGCTTCAGTGTGGAATTCGCCGAGCAACTTCACAAGGTCTTGCAGCGTCATACCACGGTT
>JBBRFH010000010.1:0-23519 GCA_038224615.1 Tepidisphaerales bacterium | reverse complement strand
GGATTAACGTAGATGCTGGCCGTATCAACGTTAGCAGCACCAAAATCAACTTTAAACACTACTAGGCTACTTGAACCACCATCCTGCAGCGGATATATAAAAGAATTGGCAGTAGCTGTGGTCAAACGAAACTGCAAAGGGCGCTGCGCAGCATCGTTCGGGCCACTGTATAGGAAACTACCCCATACCGTCGTACCGTCAGCCCCGATATTCGTACCATCAGAAAGACTTGAAAAAGCACTAGCCACATCCAAACCGCGGGCTAAGTAGTTGATATTTCCCGAACCTGAATAAAGATCTAGACCTTCTTGCGCACTGAGGCTTGCGCCATTTCCAGCAGAAGTTAGATGGCCAGCGTAGCTCAAAGCTGATGATGTACGAACTTCGTTGAGATAACCTTGTGTGCCAAATCCAGCATTCCATCCACCGTTGAAACCTGAACCTGAATTAGCGCCACCTCCAAAAAGGTTCTGCGGAACAGAATATGCAAATGATTCATAAGCCAGTTGGGCCGCACTCGCAGCTGTCGAGGCCAATCCAACGAACACGGTTGAAACAACGACGCAATTTTTGAGAACACTCCGCATAAGACACCTCTCCACAATATGTCGTAGGCCGCCATTGATTAGGTTTGGCGATCTCGACTGGACACTTAAACCACGCGGCTATCGACAATCGACGCCGACGCACTTTCAATTAGTACTTGCGGTATCTTCAGCATCTGCCGCGCCGCTGGCAGACGCTCTTCAATACGATCGAGCAGCAATTGCACCATCTCCGAACCGGCCGACTGGTTGCACTTGTCGACCGTCAATGCGGGCGGGTTGGGCTCGAACACGATTTCTTCACAGTTGGGCCAGTAGTTGTCGTAGCCGGCGAGCAGAACGTCCTTGCCGGCGGTCAGCCCGTGCAGACGCAGGGCGGCGGCGACATAGGGCACATCGCGGTCCGTGCTCAGCAGCAACGCATCCGGCGATTGCTCGCGAAGCACGTTGAGAAGAAAGCCGGCAACCATCTTGACCGCATAATCGAACTTCGTCGCGTCATCGATCGGTGCCGCCGTGTACGGGAATTCGTACGTCGGCAGCGCCGCCAGGCCGTGCTGCGCCATGGCGGCGGCATGCCCTTTCATCCGCGCGTCAAACCAATAGGTTTCCCAAGGCTTGGGCCAGAACTGGACAATTTTCCGGCAGCCACGCTCGATGAGCCTGTTGGTTAATGCGTACGACCCTTGCTCATGATCAGAGACCACGCGATCGAACTGCTCGAGCGCTGGATCGCCGCCATTACAGACGACCGGGACACCTGCGTCGGCGAAGACGCTCGACCAGCCGACGATATCGAATTGACTGCTTCCGGGCTCGAGCACAAGCACACCCATCGGCCGGCAGGAGGCCATGCGCCGCGCGTCGGCAACGTCGGTCGCCTGGCTGCTCAGCGTGATCGCGTGGATATTGCGGTTGCGAAGGTGCTCGATGAGACCCAGGGTGAGGTAGCGGGACCAACGCGTCTGCGTGGTCGACGATTCGCCATCGCCGAGCGAGGGGATCAGCAATGCGATCGAGCGACTGATCCACGTGGACTGCTCATCGGGCGTGTCGTAGGACACCGTCCGCATGCGCACGCCATTGGAGGCGACGAGGCCTTCGCTTCCCAACATCGAAAGCGCCTGGCGGACGACGGTGCGGCCGACGTTCAACTCACGCGACAGTTCGCGCTCGCTCGGCATCGACTGCCCCTTCCGCAACTCACCGCCGAGAATGCGTGTACGAAGGATGCGGGCAACGCGTTGCTTCGCGATCGTCTCGGTACCGGATTCGATTTCTTCGACTTCTGTCATATAAACCAGTTGGGCTTAACATCGCCCTTCCGGTTCTCATAATGCGCTCACATTCTTCGTTTGTCAACAAAAATCCGGCGAATCGGTAATATTGTGTAAGAACGGCCTGAGGATCGAAACCAGTTGGGCCTTCGTGTGATTCCGGGTTCTATCATTTTTCTATAGCGATTCTGAGACTTCTTTGATCGGATCCGTCTGTTAAAGTGTGGGCCGTTTGCCATCACGGCTCATCCCGCGCCCAGGTGGGCCCAATACGGAGTATGCATGATCTTTGAAGAATCCAGACAGTTCGCCCCCCCGTGTTGCTGGATCGGCGTGTCGGACTGGCGCGACGACGCCCAGGTGGCCCACGATGCTCCGTTCGCATTTCGTCGTCCGGTGGTCGTGCCGGATGACACCGAGAGTCTGGTCCTTCATATCGCCTGTTCACTTCGATACTGCGTTTATTGGGATTCAGCGCTCGTGCATGAGGGCCCCGCCCGTTCACTGCCTGGCGAAGTGATTGCCGACGAGCGGCGTATTTTCGTGGAACGCTCGGGCGCGGCACACGCGTTGGTCGTGATCGTCGTGCCGGCGACCGGCGTGAGCGCGTACGGCGTTCATGATCGCATCGGCCTGCTCGCACGACTTGTCATCCCGGGCAGCCCGGACGTCGTCACGGACGACACCTGGACCGTCGCCCCGCTTTCAAATGTCAGGTTCCACGGTCGTCTTTGCTCGCTGGCGACGCATCAGCAGGAGCACTGGGCCGACCCGCGCGACTGCAATCTGGGCGCATCGATCGATGAAAGGCCCGCGCGGGTGCTTGGCTCGCTCGGAACCCCGCCTTGGCGCAAGGTGCTTCAGCGTGACTGTGCAATGCTGGAACGAACCGTGATCCCGGCCGGGATTGTCTATCACGGGCGTGACGATGCTCAGCCGGTCCCGGTCGAAAATGATCTGGCGAGGGCTTTCAACGCAAAACCCTTGACTGCCGTCGAGCCTGTTGATGACCCGGCGCGTAACGGCGTCCTGCTCAACGCGAGCCGGAATGTGGTCACGCTCGACGCCGGCCGGACCCGAATGCTTCGGCCGCGACTGGAGATCGCTCCGCGTGGCGCCGGGCGGATCGAAGTCTTCTACGACGTCGGTTTTGATGGCCGCCCGCGCGCGTCGCTGGGATTTGAATCGCCCCGCGAAGGCTTTGCCGACTCGATCGCGCTGACGCCGCGCGCGCCCGACGCGCCGACAGATCGGCCGATCGTATGGCACCCGCTTGTTCCGCGCGGGGCACGATTCGTCACGCTCCGTTACGCCGGCACGGGCGAGTGCCTCGTCCGGGCTGCAATTGAAGCGATCGACTATCCCTATCCAGAGCGGCCCACACCCGCATTCAATCGGCCGATTCTGGGTCAGATATGGGAACGATCGGTTGCTACGCTACGTTCGGCGACGACGGACGTTATTGTCGATACGTGCTGGCGCGAGAGCGTGCTTTGGACGTTCGATGCTGCGGTTGCCGGCGCCGCGCACTGGCTGGCGTTCGGTGATGCGACGCACTGGCGGCGTGCGTTGTCGCTTGTCGCGCGCTGGGCCGAGCAAAGCGGCCCCTGGCCGACCGCCGTCGTCCCGGCGGGATCAAGTGGGGTAATTCTGCCCGACCAGACGCTCCATTGCGTCGCCGTGTTGAAGGAGTACGCCGAGGCCACCGGCGACCGCGCGTTCGCCATCGCAATGATGCCCTGCTTTGAAACATTCCTGGTCGCCTGCGTCGATTGCATGACCGACACAGACCTCTTCGTGCCCCCGAACTGGTGCTGGCACTGGATCGACTGGGCGCCGATCGACCGCCGCCCGTACTCGATGCCGATCAATCTGTTGCTGCTGCGGGCGCTGGAGGCGTTTATCGAACTGGCGCCGGAGGGGGCGGCGTATGGCACCCGCTTTCACGAACACGCCACGCGTTTGCGCCGGCGACTGGCAGATTTCTGGGACGATTCGGCGGGGTGTTACCGCGATCGACTTTCACCCCCCAGGGTGCTCGCTGAGCCAACGCAGGTAGTCCCGATGCCGTCGGCCGACGTATCGGCCCATGCCAACGCGCTGGCGCTGGCCGCGCAGTTGGGCGACGCGGAGCGGCAACAGCGTGTCGCCCACTATCTGGCGACACACCTCGAGCACCTGCCGTTCGGCCCGGGTTGGACGGGCCTCGTCCTCGGCCCGCTTATAGACGCCGGCCACGCCGACGCGGCGATCGAGCATCTGCAGCGCCTCTACAGGCCGTGGATTGAAGCCGGCGAGCCAACGTGGAGCGAAGGCTTCGGGCAATGCTCGCACAACTCCGCACACGGATGGGGTGCCAGCGCGATAGCCGTTCTGGCCAGGCTCAACAGTCAGTGGCGGCTCGAGGCCGACGGTGACGGGCGCCCGGTGTTCGCGGCGTGAGGTACACAGGCCGGGTTGGCAGCTCTGATTTTTGCCCGACAAGCCTGCCGGCCATTCGCGCGAGGGGTCGATAGCCTGTCGCGAACGGGTGGGAGATCGTTGCGTTCTTACGATCGAAAAGCGGCGCATCAGCCGCGGATCAGTTTCGTTACCTTACGGGCTTGGGCGACTGAGCCCATTCGGCCAACGCGCGGTATTTTGGGGCAGCTTCCAGAGGCTGATCCATCCATTCCAGCGATCCCCACGAACCCCATTTGCTGAACTGGCCGGCATAGCTGAAGGCGCAGAGCAAATCGCCGCCGGCGCGGTCCCAGTTGGCGAGATAGCGCTTGTACAAATCGTACATCTCCGGGCGGCGGTTGGTTGCGGTGAGCAGGGCTTCGAGCACTTCGTTGTTCGCGTGCTCGCCCACGCCGACAAGGTGCTGGCCGGCCTCGTAGGTAAACAGTTTAAGCTTGTACTTGTCGGCAATGGATTTGTGCTCGGTCATCCATTTGTAGTTGCCTGTGTCGATCTCTTTGGACACGTTCTCAAGGACGGCTTGCGTGTGCTTGTCGGCAATTTCGCGCAGCTTTTGCATGGCCGGCCGGGCTTTGTCCCACTCCAGGCCGTGCAATTTCAGCGCCGCCGAGACTTTGCCTTTGCGGAGCAGTGCCTCGCTTTCGGCGTTGAAGGGTACGACACCGCTGGCCAGAAGCGCGTCAATCACGGGCTTGGTGATCGGTTCGACGAACGCGTTGCCTTTCTCGTTCGGGCTCATGTTTGGATTGGTGTTGAAGTACGGCGCGATCGCCAGTGCGTCGGCGTGCGACGCGGCGCCTTCGAATGAAAGAATCTGCTCGGCCGTCCACGACCATCCGGCCTGGGAAGCGAGGATGCGGACGATCGGCCGGTCGCCGAAGACGTTCTTGCAGATGTCGAGCATTTGCACCGAGCGCCGCGAATACCATCGCAGCCAATCGGGGCTTCCGATGTTCGCGGCCTCACCCTGCTTTTTGGCGTACTGCGCCTGCTGGAATTGCCAGTTCCACACTTCATTGGACAGTTCAAAGTACGGCGTCAAACCCGGCTTGAGCGACGCTTTAATCAACTCCGCCATCCGCTTGATGTAATCGTCGTCGGCAAGGTGCGGCACGCAGAACCACGGATCGGTGTTGGTGCGGTTTGCCAGTTCCACCATCATCTCGATCGGCACGCCACCTCTGTTCCACGACGCGTCGGTCATCAGCGGGCGGTCGGCCCAGGTTTTGATGTCCGAGTTATTGGTCCGGCCCCAGTCCATGTAGCGGATCAGGCCGAAGGGCTTCAGACGCTCCAGGAACGTGGGATAAAACATCTCGCCGTCGTGTTCTTCACCCGGGCCGTAGCCGGGCATCCAAATGCGGATGTTGCGGACCGGGTCAGCCGGATCGGTTTTGAGCAGGACAACATGGATGCCACCGTCGCCTGCCTCGACCCGCAACTTGACCAGCCCTTTTTCGCTCGACACGATTTCGCGAACGTCGTAATCGAATTTGAGTTCACCCGTGCCGTCGTACTGCACGGTGTAGACGCCGCTCGGGTAATGCCCGCGGATTTCGCGGCAGCAGAGCGTCCACGCCTCCTGCCCGTCGGTCAGAACCGGCATGACATCGCCAGCGTGAGCGCTTTCGCTCGCCACTCGAACCCGGCGACGACCGTCCGGTACGACGACAACCGACGCCGGCGTAGCAAACACGCGGGGAGAATCAGCCTTCCACGCCGAACGGCCACTTGCCGTCGCCGAGGAGGTCGTGGACGCTCTCCTGGAATTCGCCGCTGGTGAAGAACGTGTACCACATGACCCGCAACGGCGGGTTGTGGTCAAGAAACTCCTGCCATGCCGCGTAATGCTCGCGGAGGTAGTACATGCGGTTCTCCAGCGTCTCCACCCGCATGGCGTTGTCCTGGTGCTGCTCCTCGAGATCGTGGATTTTCTTCAGCAGATCGCGATTCTTGGTCGCCAGTTCATTTTTGTCGGCCTGAAGCTGGCGGAGCTGGTTGAGGGCGTCCTGGTACTGTTCGGGCGTGGGCTGCTGGTTCTGGGCCAGCAACAGCGAACCGGTCAGGCAGAACGCGGCGATGACGGTACAAGGCTTGACGGTCATAGAAAAAGCGCTTCCGAGAGTCGCGGTGGATTGTAACGCACTCGGCACTTGAACCGAAACCCGGGGACGGGTCGTATAATGTGTTGAAGGGTAGGGTCTGGCGATGATCCGATTCACATGCGGCTGCGGCGAAAAGTTTGAGGTTCCCGCCGACTGCGCGGGAGACGAGCTGCAGTGCCCCGCCTGCAAACGGCTGGTCAACGTGCCGCGCCTCAGCGATCTCGACGCGTTCGCCGACGACGGCACGGTCAAGCTCGCCGATACCGAGCCGCACGAATCGGAACTCGATGAAAAGATGCATGCCTTCGGCTATCGCGACGACATGCGCCGCTCGGTCGAGGAGTTCCTGCTGGTCGGCGAACAGACGCCGCCGGACAAGCCCCCGGAGCGGCTCCCGCCCCGCTACGACCCGGAGACGGGCGAACTGGTCACTGAGATCGCCGTCAAGGAAGACGTCCGCCACGATCGCCCGCAGGACATCCCGATGGCGAAGGCGACGCTCGGCTACTCAAGCAACCGGACGGCGCGCGAAATCGATCCCACCATCCGCTGGTTCGAGATGCCCTGGCGGCTGCTCACCGGTCAAAGTCTGGCGGCGATGGCGTTCGTGCTGGTGGCGCACGTCCTCATTCATGTCGTGCTCTCCATGCCGGTGCTGGGCATCCTCCTCGTCCCCATCGCGTTCCTGATCTTCCTCTCAATCGTCGCCCACTACTGCAACGTCATCGAAGATTTTGGCCCGCACGAGTCGGACCGCGTGCCGGTGCTGCTGAGGAACGTCTCGTTCTCCGAAGACATCGTTCATCCGCTGTACGCGCTGGGCATCGCGATCCTCGCCGCGTTCGGTCCGGCGATCGTACTCAAACTCTTCGGGCTCGGGCCATCGTCGGGTCATGCGGGCGTGTTTTGGGTCAGCATGGCGTGGGGGTTCTTCGTCCTGCCGGCCGGCGTGTTCACGACCGTCTGCAGCGGCGCGCTGCAGAACATGCTGCCGCAGCACGCGCTGTCGGTCATCGTTGTCGCGCCAGTACGCTATCTGTTGGTGGTCACTATGTTCGGCGTCGCTTGCGCCGCGTACGTGGTGGCGTTAGGCGGAATCACCATAACGGGAGTCGCCACGCTGATCGGATCGGGCAGCGTCGGTTTCAAGGCCATCGCCGTGGCCGCAGGCGTCACCTATCTGTTCTGCGCCCTCGCCATCTACTGCATGCACCTGAGCACCGCGTGGCTCGGGTTCATCTACCGCACGCACTATGCGAAGCTGAACTGGATCTACCAGCGCTTCGAGCGCGATCATCGCACCGACACCAACGCCCGCCTCGCAGAGATGCGCAAGCGTGGCGATCCGCGAATCCATGCCGGCGTTCGCAAACAGCAGCAGCAGCAGAACGAAACGAAGGAAGATCGCCTCGCCTTCGTCCGCGCCGCCGACGCCCAGCGGCGTGCCGAGAGTAAATCGACCCTGTCGCAGCTCGATCGACCGACGGATTCGCAGATCTCGCTGTAACCCGTGCCTGCGCCCCTACTCAGTTGGGACGCAACGCCTACAATCCGCGAACGCATGCGTATCGCTCTCGCTCAAATCAATCCCACCGTCGGCGACATCCCCGCCAATGAAGCGAAGATCCTCGCGTTCATCGAGCGCGCCAAGGCGCAAGCGGCGCAGGTCATCGTCTTCCCCGAACTGGCGATCACCGGGTATCCGCCGAAAGATCTGCTGCTCAAGCCGCAGTTCATTGACGACAATCGCCAGGCCGTCGAGCGCATCGCCACCAAGAGCGCGGGGATCGAAGTGATCGTCGGCTACGCGGAAAAAAACGAGCACCCCGTCGGCCGCCCGCTCTACAACGCCGTCGCGGTGCTGAAGGACAGGAAGGTGTCGTCCCGCCACTTCAAAACGTTGCTGCCGACGTACGATGTCTTCGACGAATCGCGGTACTTCGAGCCAGGCCCGCTGCACGTGCGCAACCAGATTGTCGGCGTGGCCGGCTGCGCTGTCGGACTGTCGATCTGCGAAGACCTGTGGAACGACGAGCGGCTGATCACGCGCCGGCTCTACCACCAGAACCCCATCGCCGACCTGGACGCCGCCGGCGCCGAGGTGATGATCAACTGCAGCGCGTCCCCTTTCGTCGTCGGCAAGCACGAGTTCCGCCGGACGCTCTTCGGCGAGCAGGCCCGCAAGTTCGAGACCGCGCTCGTTTACGTCAACCAGGTCGGCGGGAACGATGAGTTGATCTTCGACGGCTGCTCGATGGTCTTCGACCGACAGGGCAACGTGATCGCGCAGGCCAGGGATTTCGAGGAAGACCTGCTCGTCGTCGATCTCGCATCGTGCCACCAGGTCGCGACCGTCGGCGACCCGCGCGAGCCTGTCGCCACCGGGCTTGAATCGCTCTACAAAGCCTTGCTGCTGGGGATGCGCGACTACGTGAGCAAGTGCGGCTTCCGCGAAGTCGTGCTGGGGCTCTCCGGCGGCATCGACAGCGCGCTCGTCTGCGCACTCGCCGTCGCGGCGCTAGGCCCGAAGAAGGTGATGGGCATCGCCATGCCGTCGCGCTATTCATCCGACCACTCGATCGACGACGCCCGCAAGCTGGCCGAGAATCTCGGCGTGGCATTCCACGTCATCCCGATCGAACCAGCGCACGCATCGCTGGAGGGGTTGCTGCAGCCCGTCTTCACGCACCGATCGGCTGACCTCACCGAAGAGAACATGCAGGCACGCCTCCGCGGCAACGTGCTGATGGCGATCAGCAACAAGTTCGGCTCGCTGCTGCTGACCACCGGCAACAAGAGCGAGATCGCCGTCGGCTACTGCACGCTCTACGGCGACATGTGCGGCGGGCTCGCGGTCATCAGCGACGTGCCGAAGACGACCGTGTGGGCGCTGTCGCGATGGATCAATGAGAACTCCGGCAAGGAACTCATCCCCTGGAACTCGATCAACAAGGTGCCCAGCGCCGAGCTACGCCCCAATCAGACCGACCAGGATTCGCTCCCTCCTTACGACGTGCTGGATGCGATCATTTTCAGGCTCATCGAAGAGGACAAAAGCGTCCGGCAAATCATCGCCGAGGGATACGATCCGCTGACGGTGCTGCGCGTGACCAAGCTCATCGACCGCAGCGAATACAAGCGCCGTCAGATGGCAACCGGCCTGAAGGTGACCAGCCGCGCCTTCGGGATCGGTCGACGAATGCCGATCGCGCAGAACTACCAGCAACCGATCCCGACAACGTAGCAACAGGAACGTAGCGTCAGTGCCCGCGTCGAAACCACAGGACGTACACGAGCACGGCGATCGCGTTCAGTAACGTGACGATGCCGATCTGGCCGAGTGCGTTTCGCGCACCGTCGCCGAGACTGTTGAATGGGGCATTCAAGATGCGCAGCGGCACGAGCAGGATTGATTCGACCTGCGACTGACGCGAGTGCGACGGCGCCGTCGCGATGGCCTCGTCGAGCAGCGCCTTCACGTCGGGCGCCCGCCCGGCAACGTCCGGCGACAGATTCGGCGGCATCTGCGGCGCAGGGTCCGGCGACGAAGCGACGCTCGCGTGTGCCTCCGCAGGCGTCACCGGTGCGGGCTGCGCTTCGGCCGGCGCAGCGTGGGCGATTTCTGCTGCTGCGACCGGGACGGCTTCGCTCGCAGCGGGTTCGATGAGTTCCGCAGCGGCCGACTGCGTTGCGTCCTCATCCGCCGCGGCATCATCCGGTGCGGCATTTTCCGATGTGGCATCGGGATCGACGCGTGCTACCGGGGCGGCGGACGGTTCGTCGAGCTTGTTGAACAGCGTGTCGAGTTCGGACTGCAGTTTGCCGGCAGGCACGACGGACTCATCCGGATCGACTGGCGACGCCGACGACGCGCCGCCGCCCTTCTCGGAGTCGGCCATCAGCTTGTCGATCGCCTCGTCGGCCATCTGCGACAGCAGGTCGTCCGGGCTGCCGCCGCGCGCATCGTCGCCGCGCAGGTTCGCGCCCTTCGACGCGACGGGCTGGTCGAGTGGGTCAGGCAAGTCTTTCACGGCACCCTGGGACAACGCGCATCCTTTCGACGTGTCGCGAGCGCGGCGGTCGCGCGGCGGCGGAGAACAGACTTCCCGGAAACCGCGCGATGATATCGCCCGTGACCCACCCCGGCAATTCCTGCGCCGTCGCGTGGACCATCGCCTCTGCCGTGGCGATCGCCGATTGCACGCCGGCGCATCGCAGCGACAATCGCAATCAATGCGGCGCGTTCACATTTCCAGGCTCAGCACTGGCGACCAGCGGCTATCGGCCGAGGAGTCGCACCACCTGCGCGACGTCCTGCGCGTCGACGTAGGCGACACCGTCGAGTTGTTCGACGCCCGAGGCCGGGTCGCGCGGGGCACGATCGCGGTGCTCGCGCCGACAGTCATCGTGACGGTCGAAGCGATCGCCGAGCGTGCGGGCGGACGTCGGATCACCGTCGCCAGCGCCGTCCCTAAAGGCGACCGCGCCGATTGGATGATCGAGAAACTCAGCGAGATCGGCGTGAGCGAATTCGTGCCGCTGCGCAGTGCGAGATCGGTCGTCCACCCCGAAGGCGCCGGCAAGCTCGACCGCTGGCGACGCATCGCCGTCGAAGCCGCCAAGCAATCGCACCGCGCCGGCGTGCTGTCGATCCAGCCGCTGGCGACGCTCGACGGGCTTCTGAAGACGACCGATCCGACCACCGCGATCTACTTCTCGACCACCGCGACAACGCCGCTGCGCTCGACACTCGACACACGGCACTCGACACTTCTTGTCGGTCCCGAAGGCGGCTGGACCGACGACGAAGAGGCCGTCATGCGCGCCGCGGGCTTGACGTCGGCAAGCCTTGGCCCAACCATTCTCCGCATCGAGACGGCCGCCGTGTTGTCGGCGGGCCTGCTCATGCTGCTCAGTCCCGAGATCGATCACCCATGACCCAACCGCCGTACAATCCCTATCCGCAGCAATACCCGTACGGCTATTCGTATCCGGCCGTCGACCCACTGGCGACGGCGCGCAAGGGTGGGCTGCTGCTGATCATCCTCGGTGTGGTCGGCCTGCTGTTCGGCGGGTGCTTTGCCGCAAGCGCCGCCTTTTACGCCGCCGGCAAGGTGCCGATTCCGCCCGAAAGTCCGATGGCCCAGATGGACCCGAAAATGGTCGCGATGGCGATGTACGTCGTCTGCGGGATCGCGCTGCTGATCTCCCTGGCAATGCTTGTGATCGGCATCTTCGCCCGCCGTGGGTCAGTGGTCGCGTGCATCCTTGGAATCGTGGCCTGCGCCCTGGTTTCGGTGATCATGCTCCTTTGGGGCGGCGGCGCTGTCATGCAAGGCGGCGAGGGACTCGTCCTGCTGCCCATCGTCGCAGTCGCGTTGGCGCTGTTCGGACTCGCGATCCACTGGCTCATCCAAGGCACCCGCGCCGCGTTACGCGCTCCCCAGCTAACCGCGCCCCAGCCTCACGCCTACCCGCCACCCGGCTACTCGCCGCAGCAACCGCAATCGTACAACCCCTACGCCCAGCCCATGCAAGGCTACTACGCCCCGCCACCGCAACAGCAGCAGCAGCAGCAGCAGCAATCTCCCCCGCCGCCGGACCGGAACGCCTGATTTACCGACTCCGTCACCCGATCGACAGCTTCCTCGGGAAGTAGTCCTGCTTCATCGCCTTCTTCGCCAGCGCCAGAGTTTCTTCGGCGATGACATTCGCGCGGGCGGTGCCGAGCTTGAGGGCGTCAATGACATCATCAGGACGCTCCTCAAAATGCTTACGGCGATCCCGGATCGGGCCGACCAGGGCGTCGATCACCTCGACCAGTTTGTTCTTGATCACCACGTCGCCGACCTTGCCGTTCTTGTACAGATCGCGGTGCTCGTCGATCCACGCCGTATCGGTGTTGAACGTCTCGTGGAAGGCCCACAGCGGGTTCTTCTCCGGGTCGGTTTCGCCGGGGTCGCTGACGCGCAGCCGCTTGGGGTCGGTGTACATGCCCTTGATCTTCTTCTTGATCTCATCGGTGCTGTCGGAGAGGAAGATCGCGTTGTTGAGCGACTTGCTCATCTTCAGCAGATTGCCATCGGCACCCGGCGGTCCGAGGCCGACGAGTCGCTTCACGCGTCCCAGCTTGGGCGCGATGATCGGGAACAGTCCGCCGGCTTTGACGTTGTCCTTGTCGGGGGTGTGCGGGTCGACCTTGCAGTAGAGTTGGTTGAACTTCCGGGCCACCTCGCGGGTCAGCTCCAGGTGCGGGATCTGGTCCTCCCCCACCGGCACCAGCTCCGGCCGAAACGCCAGGATGTCGGCACACTGGCCGACGGCGTACATGGGGAAGCCGAAGGGGTATTTGTCGCCCAGATTTTTGTCCTTGATCTCCTGCGTGAGCGTCGGATTTCGCATGACGCGGTTGAACGGGATCAACATCGCCAGGAAGAACGTCAGCTCGTCGATCGCCGGCACTTCCGACTGGATGAACATCGTTGACCTTTGCGGGTCGATGCCGCAGGCGAGGTAATCGGTGGCGATCTCGATGACCGACTGGCGGATGTCGTCCGGCCTCTCTGCGCGGGTCGTGAAGGCGTGCTTGTTGGCGATGATGAAATAGCAGTCGAACTCATCCTGCAGCGCGAGCCGATTCTCCACGCTGCCGACATAGTGACCCAGATGAAGCCGGCCGGTAGGCGTATCGCCGGTCAGGATGCGCGGTTTGGACATGCGTCGTAATCTAAGCGGGCGGCGTGCGGACGCAATGGCGAACGGGGCTGACAGTCGGTGAAGGCAGAGAATTGGCCACAGGGACCACCGAGGACACCGAGAGGCCATTGTTCGTGTCGTGGGGATCGTGTCGTTGAGCGCGAAGTAGACGATGCACACGGACGCCGCGACCGGAGTGGCGGGTCCACAGCGGCGCGAAGAGCGAATTTATTCAGGCGTTCATCGCGCCCACTTCGCGTGCCTTACGGACTGCGATGAACGATCGGACGTAGAGCACTTCGAGAATCGCACCGACGAGGAATTGCCCGCCGATGCAGACCCACGACAGCGCGCTCATCTGGCTTCCGCGCAGAATCATGGGGACAAGTGCCCCGATCGCCGCCAGCAACGCGACCATCGCAGCGCCGTGCATGAGGTGCTTGCGCAGCGATTCGGACTTCAGCGAAAATGCGCCGAGTGCGATAAGCAGGTCGCCAAAAATGAACGGGATGAGCGCCGTCATGAAGCTCTTTCCGTGCATCACCGCGCCGGCAACGCCGACGACCGAGAGCAGGATGAGGACGACACCAGCAACGATGGTTACCTTCGGCATGGACATGATTTCCCTCGAAATCGACGAATGTTCTAGTCAGCGGACGCTGGCGGAGTGTAGGTTGCGGCGGGAGTCGCGTCAGCACCCGCGACATTTGCCCGCTTTGCACTGAACGACGGATTGAACACAAAGAACCCCGCCGCCGCGAGGCAGGCGAAGCCGACGAGGTAGTTCCACTGCAGCTTCTCCTTGAGAAACAGCACTGCGAACACCGCAAACACGATCAGCGTGATGATCTCCTGCAGCGTCTTGAGCTGGAACGTGTCCATCCCGTACACGCGCTGGCCGATACGGTTGGCGGGGACCGCGAACCAATACTCGATGAACGCGATCGACCAACTAAACAGCACGATCAGCCACATTGGCTGGCCTTCGCCCTTGAAGAACTTCAGGTGCCCGTACCATGCGAAGGTCATGAAGACGTTGGAGATGACGAGAAGGATGACGGTCCACATGGGGGGGGGAACTAGTTGATAGTCAATAGTTGATAGTTGATAGCCCGGGGCGAATTGCCTGCTATCAACCATCAACTATCGACTATCGACCATCAACTCCTGTTTCGTTCAATGCTTCATCGGAAACCGGTCGCAGATCGCCAGCACGTCCTTGCGGATCGCGACCAGCGTGTCGGCGGCACCCTTGCAGCGGAGCGTGCGATCGATGATGCCGGCGACTTGCGCGATGTCGTCCTCCTTCAAGCCGCGTGTCGTCAATGCCGGCGTGCCGAGGCGGATGCCGCTGGTCTGCAGCGGGCTGCGCGACTCGTTGGGCACCGTGTTCATGTTGGCGATGATGCCCACCTGCTCCAGCCACAGCGCCGCGGCCTTGCCGGTCAGCTCGGCATCAATCGGACGCAGGTCGATCAGGCACAGGTGATTGTCCGTGCCTCGGCTGGCGATCTTGAAGCCCTTGTCCATCAGCTCCTTCGCCAGCCGCTTGCAGTTCTTCACGACCTGGGCCGAGTAGGTCTTGAATTCCGGCTTGAGGTCTTCGCCGAACGCCACTGCCTTGGCTGCGATGACGTGCATCAACGGCCCGCCCTGGCTGCCGGGGAAGACGGCCTTGTTGAAGTGCTTGGCCAGCTCCTCATCGTCGGTGAGGATCAACCCCCCGCGCGGGCCGCGCAGGGTCTTGTGCGTGGTGGTGGTGACGACGTGGCAATGCGGGAACGGCGACGGATGCGCCCCGCCGGCGATCAATCCCGCAACGTGCGCGATGTCCGCCCACAGCAGCGACTGGTACTTGTCGGCGATGGCGCGGAAGCGCGCGAAGTCGATCGTCCGCGAGTACGCGCTGTACCCGCACATCAGCACCTTCGGCTTGTGCTCGGCCATCACCGCTTCGACCGAATCGAAGTCGATGTAGCCCCAGTCGTCGCGCGATTCGTCTTCGACTAGGTGATACGTGACCGGCTTCAGCCACTTGCCGCTGACGTTCACCGGCGAGCCGTGCGTCAGGTGCCCGCCATCGGAAAGATCAATCGCGGCGAACTTGTCGCCGGGATTGAACAACGCCAGTTGGACCGCGAAGTTGGCGTTCGCGCCCGAGTGCGGCTGGACGTTAGCGTACTTGCAGCCGAACAGTTGACACGCGCGGTCGATCGCCAGCTTCTCGATCTCGTCGTAATACTCGCACCCGCTGTAATAGCGCCGGCCGGGATACCCCTCGGCATATTTGTTGGTCAGCACCGAACCCTGCGCCTCCATCACCGATTCCGACGTATGGTTCTCCGAGGCGATCATCTCCAGCGTGTCCTGCTGGCGCTTCGTCTCTTTCTGGATCAATTCGGCGATGATGGGATCGGTCTCTGCAAGGCTCATGATCGGCGGTCCTCTCGTTCAGGAAAGCCCAATATCCTAGCGAGATCACCCCCCGTCGGCAAAACCCGCCCGGCACCGATGCCGCATTCTGTGCGACAAAAAGGTTCAGGTGGCCCACGTCTGTTCGTGAGATTCATCCCCCAGGTTTGTCATCCTGAGCAGCAGCGAAGGATCTACTGGCAGTGTCAGGGCGCGCTGTCGGGGCGAGGGGCTCAAGCGGACAATCTCACACTCCGTCTCGCGCGTCGTTGACGCCACAGCATCGGCAAGAAGATCCTTCGCGTGCGCTCAGGATGACAGCGTCGCATTCCAATTCGTGAGATTCGTGCAGATTCGTGGATGTCCGCAGACTTCGCGGTGAGTTGATTCGCGGGCACGTTAACCATCCCTATTCCACGCGGACCAGTTGCAGCTCCGGCCACCACGTTTTGCTGACGCCCCAATAGACGCCTTCTTCGACGGGGACGGGCGTGAGGTGGCGGCCCTTGAGCGGGCCGTCGGTGCAGCGGCCTTCGAGGGTCCAGGTGGAGGCGGTCTGGTTGTCCTGCAGATGCGACTTCCCGGTCTTGTCGGTTCGGACGGCGAACGTCAGATACAGATCGCTGTCGACGGTGCGGAAGAAGGCGCGCAGCGCGCCGTCATCGCGCCACAGGACGATGGGCGACTCGCCGATCTTGGCGTGCGAGGGCTTGGAGAAATCGCCTCCGGTCAGCAGTGCGGCGGGCGGGTTGCTGCGGACGAGGACGATCGGCGTCTCCGGCGGCAGCGACGAGTCGGCGAGATGGATCGGGTACTGCGGCATCAGCGGCACCCCAAGCGCCGACTTATCCGCCTCGGTCGGGATCATCAAGCGCGTCTGCGGGTGGCGAAAACGCCAGAGGCGCAGCGGAAGCCGTTCGGTGGTCAGCCGATCGCGCACGCCGGTGGCCTCAGCGCCGGCATCGGTCTTGCCGGTGATGCCGACGATGAACTGGCCGTACTTGCGATTGTAGATGAGCGTGCTGTTGTAAGGCGAGGCGATGTATTCCAGGTCGGTCGCTTTCACTTCGCGCGAGACATCGAGCACGGTGGCGCTGTTGGCGTACGGCGAGAAGATGATGATCAGCCGCTTGTCGAAGTCGGTGAGCTGGACGATCGGTGTGCGATAGAGCGATCGGTACGGGAACGCGAACGCCACGCCGTCGTACTCGAGGCCGACGACGAACTCCTCGTCGAGGTCGGCATTGGCCTCGGCGACAGTCGGCATCGACTCGGCCTCGAGGATCCGCACCGGCCGCTTGTTCTCGGGGGAGAAGCGCACGAACAGCAACGCCACCACGACAGAAAGCCCCACCAGCCACCACGCCCGCGCCTTTCCGATCGCGACGGTGACGATCAGCAGCAGGCAGGGCAGGATCGTGAAAATCAGCAGAATCCACTGAATCCGGCGGGTCAGCGTGATCAACGACAGCCCGCCGAACTCGGCGGCGACCGCGGGATTGATCCCGTAGGTGAGCCAGGCAGCAGAGCAGCAGCCGGTCAGCAGGAGGATCAGCGGGAAGATCACGCGCCCGGTTCTACCCCACCGGCCGTCGAAGTGGCAACGACGCAGCTATCGCGTAACATCCTCGATAGACATGCAGAGTGAAGTCGTCGCGGACATTCGAGACCTTTGGAAGATCTACCGCAAGCCCGGCACGGACGTGGAGGTGTGCGCGTTGCAGAACGTGACGCTGACGCTCCGCCGCGGCGAATACCTGGCCATCATGGGGGCCAGCGGGTCGGGCAAATCGACGCTGATGAACATCCTCGGCTGCCTCGATCAGCCGACGCGCGGCACCTACCACCTCGGCGGGCACGACGTGGCGAGCCTGCAGGACGACGACCTCTCGGAGATCCGCAGCAGGTCGATCGGGTTCGTCTTCCAGAACTTCAACCTCATCCAACAACTGACTGTGCTGGAGAACCTCGAAGTGCCGATGTTCTACCTCGGCGTCAAACCGCACGAACGGCACGCCCGTGGCAAGAAGCTGGCCGAGCGCGTGGGCCTGTCCGACCGGCTTGATCACCGGCCGATGCAGCTCTCAGGTGGACAGCAGCAGCGCGTGTGCATCGCCCGGGCGCTGGTGAACGATCCGTTGATCGTGATGGCCGACGAGCCCACCGGGGCACTGGACAGCAAGACGGGCAAGCAGATCCTGGAGATTTTCGACGAACTTAACGCCGCCGGCACGACGATCGTGCTGGTGACACACGACTCGAACGTCGCCGACCGCGCTCACCGCACGATCTGGCTGGCCGACGGGGAAATCGTCAAGACGACCGTCCGCGGAGAGACGGCGGCGCACGGAAATCTTGCATCGGCGCAGTGAGGGCAGCAGAATCGGACAATGCAGATGGCGGAGATGGTGAAAACCGAGGACAAGCAGGGTGCCAGTTCATCCCCCACCGGGGCAGCCTGGGTGACGGCCGTATTGACGTTGTCGCTGGCGATCGTCGGCTGCGACGATCCACTCCCTCCGCCCACGCCACCGACGACGCAAGCGGCTACAACCATGCCGATCTCGATCGACCTGATGACCGCGCCGCGCAAGGCCATCCCCCTCGACCTGCTGCCGTTCACGCTCGAAGTGCCTGAGAGCTGGAAGATCGTCCGTCACGGCGATCGCCCGATGACAGCAGTCTCCATGCTCGAAGGCCCGCTCCCCAGCGGCGAAGAGTGCCACATCATCCTCGGCCTGCGCGAGAGCGTCTCGGCCGACCGGCTGAAGATCATCTTTAACCGCGCCGAGAAAGACCGCGCCACCCTCGAGCAGAACGGCGGGAGCCTGACCATCCGCGATCTCGGCGAGGCCCGCATGATCGACCGCCGACAGATGCTGATCGCGTCGCGCCCGCCCCTCGCCTTGCCGACCGACGCGCTCCCCACCACCGAACCGACCACGCTCCCGATTGAGGCGTCGATCGACTGGCGCATCCAGCTCTTCGTCCCCGCGGGCATCAAGTACAGCCAGTACGAGCTAAACCTCATGGATCTCCGCGCCGGCGGCTTTGCCAAGGACGAAGCGTTCCTGCGGGCGTTGCTCAACACCCTCAAGTACGCCGACCGCCCCCCGCCGATGTGAGCCGTCGACGTCCACGAGTCGGCGCGAATCTTCCGAACGAATGGCATTCCTGCATCGCTGCGCTTCGTGCGAGTCGTGAAGTTTCGTGCATCGCCTCTTCTGATGATCCAGACCACCCGCCTGGCCCCTTCGCCCACCGGCGCGTTGCACCTCGGCAACGCACGCACCTTCCTCGCGACCTGGGCGATCGCCCGGCAACGCGGCTGGCAGATCGTCATGCGGATCGAAGACCTCGACGGCCCGCGCGTGAAGCGCGGTGCCGATCAGCAGGCGCTCGATGACCTGCGCTGGATGGGGATCGACTGGGATGGCGACGTGGTCCGGCAATCGCAGCGCATCGAACGCCACCGCACTGCCATCGCGCAACTCATCGAGAGCGGCGCCGCCTACGCGTGTGTCTGCACGCGCTCCGAGATCGAGCAGGCCGCCAGCGCGCCGCACGCGGAGGATGGGTCGGTCGTCTATCCCGGCACGTGTCGTGGGCGATTCACGACAATGGAAGACGCCATCCAACAGACCGGCCGCCCGGCGGCGCTGCGATTCGCGATGCCGGATATGCGATTCGAGTTCCGCGACAGTTTCGCCGGTGTGAAAGAGTTCGATCTCGCTGCGGAGCTTGGCGATTTCGTGCTCGCCAAGCCCGACGGCACGCCGGCGTACCAGTTGGCGGTCGTTGTCGACGATGCCGACGCCGGCGTCACCGACGTCATCCGCGGCGACGACCTCATCGACTCCGTACCGCGCCAGGTGCTGCTCTACCAGGCACTGCGCATCGAGGACAAAATCCCGGCGTACACGCACCTCCCCCTCGTCATCGGCGAAGACGGCCGACGGCTCGCCAAGCGGCATGGCGATACGCGCATCGCCACCTATCGCGCCGCCGGCGTTGCCCGCGATCGGCTGCTGGCGCTGCTGGCGCGATGGCTCGGCATCCCGGCGGTCGATACCATCTCGCCGACGGAGATCGTCGATCGGTTCGACTTGGCGCGCGCGCAGCGCGCGCCGATCGTCTTTACCGCCGATGACGATCGATGGTTACGCGGCCGTTGATCGGGTGCCACGGTTTGTACGCAAGCCGTGCTTCACGATCGTGCGGTGCGCCCTGATCACTAAGAACACGGCTTGGAGTACCAAACCGTGGCACCCGAAATTTGTTTACCTTGGCACCCGGATTTGTATGCCTTGGCACCCGGAATTTGTATGCCGTGGCACTCGGATTTGTATACCTTGGCAACCGGAGTCATGTTTCTCAAAGCCTGATGCCCGACGAACAGCGCATGCTCGCGATTCTTAAAGGTGACGCCCACGGCGCCGGTCCTTCGCTGCTTCGTTGCGGCCTGCGCGCAGTCGAACCGCTCTACGCCGGCGTCACCGGAATCCGCAACAAGCTCTTCGACGCCGGCCTGAAACGCGCCCGCAAGCTCGGCCGGCCGACCATCAGCGTCGGCAACATCACCACCGGCGGAACGGGGAAAACACCGATCGTGCAGTGGCTGGTCGAGCAGTTGATCGCGCAGGGGCATCGTCCTGCGGTCCTTCTGCGCGGCTACCGCGCCAGCGAAGGGCATAGCGACGAGGCATCGCTCTACAGGCGAATCGAAGGCCTGGAAGTCGAGGCCGACCCCGACCGCATCGCCGCCGCCAGGCGCGTGCTGGCGCGGGCGCCGCAGACCAGCGTCTTCCTGCTCGATGATGCGTTTCAGCACCGCCGCGCCGCGCGCGATCTGGACATCGTGCTGATCGACGCGACAAACCCGTTCGGCTTCGAGCACGTCCTCCCGCGCGGCCTGCTGCGCGAGCCGCTGCGCGGCCTGGCTCGCGCCGACGTGCTGATCATCACCCGCGTCCACGACCGCGCCGATGCGCTCCGCCAGCGTCTGCGGGCGCTCAATCCGATCGCACCGATCCTGAGTTGCCGCCACGTTATCACGGGGTTGCGGGATGAACACGATCAGCCGGCACCGCTCCCGCAGCGTGCGATCGCGATCGCGGGAATCGGCAATCCGATGGCGTTCTTCGAGCAGCTTGAAACGGAACTAGGCATCCCGCTAACCCAAACGATCGCGTTGCCCGATCACCATGCCTACGACGCCGCGGCGCTCGCCCGCATCCGCTCTGCGGCTCCCAACGGGACGGCGGTCATCACGACGGAGAAGGACTGGGTGAAGCTGGCGCGAACCGATCATGGGCTGCTGCTGCTCCGCGCAGCGCTCAAGATCGACTTTGCCGACGGCGACGCCCTCGCGCTGTTGCAGGCCGTTGCCACCGACACGACGTCTGATAAAATGGGGAAAGTCTAGGGTTTGTCCTAGGTGCGATAACCCACTTGGAATTTGCATTCACTCTGGAATCGGTCAAGCTGATAGACACGGAAAGCTGTTGAAGTTTTATGGCCCTGTCCAAAAGCATTGGCCGGCGTCGTGCGGAGATCCGCAAGAACCGGCCCGACCTCGATCAGACGCTTCTCGGCCGCCTTTTGCGGCCTGAGTTTCACGTTCCGCTGCTCGTCGCTTTTGCGTTTGTGGTCTGCGCATCGGCGATTTTGATGCTGCGGACGGACGTCGTCTCCTGGCGCGTCGGCCAGTACGCGCCGCACGACATCGTCGCCCGCGTCGAATTCGTCTACCGCGACCCAACCGTCTTCGATATCCAGCGTCGCTCCGCCCGCGAGCAGGAGCCGCGCGTCTACCGCGCCGCCGAGGATCCCTTCGTCAAACTCCAGCAGGAACTGATCGCATTGCCTGCCCTGGTGCAGCGGCAGAAGTTTGAGCAACTCAGCGAGCCGTACAGCAAGGTGCTCGATCCGCCGTCCATGGCGATGCTGCAGGATTACGCGGATTCCAACAAGCGCGCCATCTGGACCGACCTCGTACAGACTTACACCGGCTCGTTGCAGAAGCTTGGCCTGGCGATTCTGCCCGATGCGGATCGGAACGAGGATCTGACCAATAAGCAGGCGCTGGTCCGGCTCGGTGCATTGCCGACCCGTATTCAAGAGACGGTCACCCCGTCGATGCGCGACGACCTCGAGACGAAGTTCGCCAAGCCGGCGAAGGACATTTTCCCGATCGTGCTGGCGCCCAAGATCGTCGATTTGACATTGGATCGGCTCACGCCGAACTACACGCTCGACGCGCTGGCGACCGTGCAGGCCCAAAACGCCGCCGCCGAGCGCGTCAGCCCGACCATCGCAGACATACAGGTCAAGGCCAATCAGACTTACGTCAGCAAGGGACAGGTTGACCTGTCGGATTTCAACCAGCTCAAGGCCGAACACGAAGCGTACCTGGCATCGCTCGGCTCACTGGTCTGGATGCAGCGGCTCGGCATGGTGGCGGCGGTTATCGTGCTCACCGCGATCGGGGGCGCGTACGTCGCCAAGTACCAGCCGCGCATCGTCCGCAATCACGCCCGCGCCGTCGGTCTGGCGGCGCTGATGCTGTCGATGCTGCTGCTCTCGCAGTTGGCGGCTTTGGGAAGCGCCCGCAGCTATATGGTTTACATCGCGCCGACACTTACGGTCGCGATGATCCTGGCGATTGCCTACGACCAGCGCTTCGCGATCGGCATGGGCGCAATCCACGCGCTGCTGGCGACGCTGGCTGTCAATGAAGGGCTCGATTTCCTGCTCATCCTGATGACGGGCGTTGCGACGTGCTGCTTCCTGCTTGACGACGTCCGCACACGCAGCCGATTGATCGAAGTGGGCGGCGCGTGTGCCATGGCGCTTATCGGCGTGACCGTCGCCGCGGGCCTGCTCGACATGGACCCGGTGCCGTACATCATCCGCAACGCCATCTACTCCGGCGCTGCGGGCCTCGCTGTCGGGTTCATCACGCTGGGCATCCTGCCGTTCATTGAGCGTGTCTTCAAGATCACCACCAGCATGACCCTGCTGGAACTGGCCGACGCCTCGCTCCCGCTGCTGCGACGGCTGGCGCTGGAAGCCCCCGGCACCTACAACCACAGCCTTCAGGTCGCCACGCTCGCCGAGGAAGGCGCCGAGGCAATCGGCGCCAATTCGCTGCTCTGTCGCGTCGCGTCCTACTACCACGACGTCGGCAAGATCAACAAAGCCGAGTACTTCGTCGAGAACCAGCAGCCCGGCCAGAACCGGCACATGAACCTTTCGCCCAGCGTGAGCCTGCTGATCATCATCGGCCATGTGAAAGACGGCATCGAGCTGGCCAAGGAATACGCGCTGCCGACGAGCATCATCCCATTCATCCAACAGCACCACGGCACGACGCTGGTCGAATTCTTCTACCACCGCGCCCGCACCGGGCAGGACATGAATGATCCGCTGGTGCAGGAAGTGAACGAGCACCAGTACCGCTACCCCGGCCCGAAGCCGCGCACCCGCGAGACGGCGATTGTCATGCTTGCCGACGCGTGCGAAAGCGCCACCCGCGCGATGGACGAGCCCAACTCCAACCGCATCGAGACACTGGTCCACGAGATGGCGATGAAGCGCCTGCTCGACGGGCAGTTCGACGAGAGCGAACTGACCATGCGCGAGCTGGAACTGATCGAGCGGAGCCTGGTCAAGAGCCTGCTTGGTCTCTATCACGGCCGCATCCAATATCCGGCGGACATCCGCGGGCCGCTGACTCAGTCGCAACCGTTCCCGACCCCGCAACAGTCCGCGAAGACCGCGTAGGCCTGTCGCCTAAACGCGCCTGCAACGGCCGCAGCGTGCGTCGGTCGCCGAGGGCTAAACGGCTGGTTCAGCACTGGAGAAAGAGAACCGCAGATTACGCAGATGACGCAGATTTTTAATGCCATTCATCTGCGTAATCTGCGGTTCGAAAATCTTCTCTAAGGCGTCGGGCCGAGTTCCTTCTCGATCGCGGCGACGACGTCCGGGTCGGCGGGCGTGATCTTGCTCGCAAACCG
>JBBRFH010000009.1:0-28231 GCA_038224615.1 Tepidisphaerales bacterium | reverse complement strand
GGCGGTGGGGTCGATGGGGTCGGCGAACGCGATGGCGTAGCGGGTGCGGCGCAGTGGGAGCCAGCTTTGCCAGCGGCTGTAGACCTGCGAGTTGACGACCACGCACGGGATGATCGGGACGTTGGCGAGCTTGGCGAGTCGGCCGATGCCAGGGCGAATTTTATGCGAATAGACCACCGAATCATGGCCTTTGCGGAAGCGCCCTTCGGGAAACATCCCGATGACGCGACCCTTCGCCAGCCGGTCGAGCACGATACGCACCGTCGGCGCATCAGGGCGTGCGCGGTCGATCGGGAAGGCGTTCATCGACCCGTAAAACCAGCCGAGCAGGCGCTTCTGAAAGACCTCGACGATGCTGACGAAATCGATGCGACGGTAGCTGTGCCGCAGCAGGAGCGGGATGTCGTACGCGCTGGTGTGGGTGGCGGCGATGATGAACGGGCCGGGGCGGTCGGTGGCGCGCGGGTTGATGATCAACGGCCGGCTGCTGGCCCAGAACGGGTGGCGGCCGATGAAGACGACGATGTCGTAGTAGAGGTCGCTCATCGGCTTGGGTTACGGGATGCGTCGGCGGTCCAGATTGCAGGTGGTGACGAGTTCCTCGAACGTGTCGATGAATCGCCCGACGAGCGCATCGGCCATCGCCAGCCGAGCGCGGCGCAGGTTAGAGAGGCGCGGTCGGCCGGGGGCGAGGAAGTCGCACGGGTTGAGATCCGGGCCGACGTTGCCCCAGACGCGCGCGAGTCGGCCGGGGAGCCAGGGCTCGATGGCGTTGAGCTTGTCGGTGCCGACCATGACGACCGGCACGATCGGCACGCCCGCCAGCAGCGCGATGGTACACGCCCCGCGCTTGATCGGTCCGCCACGGATTGCGGCGCTGTTGCCGAGCATGACGCCGCCTTCGGGGAAGATGCCGACGACCTTCCCGTCGCGCAGGCGTTCGACCGAGGTGCGGATGGCGCGGACGGAACGCCGGTCGCGCTTAATGGGGATCGCCCCGCACAAATCGAGGAGCCGTGCGATCGGTGGAAAGGCGTAGTGCTCGGTGCGCGACAGCCAGTGGATGGGCCGATCGACGACCGGGCTGAGCACGAACGGCTCGAGGTGGCTCAGGTGGGTACACGCGAGGAGAAAAGGCCCGTGGCGATGCAGGCGGTCGTCATTCAGCAGGTGAAAGTCGACGCACTGCCGCGTCACGTAACGCGCGAAGTGCCAGCCAAATGCGTAAATCCAATGGTTCATTGCGGCGCGGATCATACCGGCCGCGCCGCTTGCTTGCAGCAGGCGGGGATTTACCGACAATGCCGCGTCGCTGAGGCGCTAAGATTTCCAGCTATGGCCGATACCGTTGACCCCGTTCTGCTCGAGCAGATCAAGACGATCCTGCGTCGCGATCTGAAGCTCGGCCTAACCACGCCCATCGCCGACGACATGCCGCTGGTGGGCGGCGAGATGGACCTCGACTCGCTCGACATCCTGCTGCTGGTGTCTTCGATCGAGAAGCAGTTCGGCTTCAAGATTCCCAGCGAAGCCGTGGGGCGATGGGTGTTTCAAAATGTAGCAACGATCGCGAAATACGTGCAGGACAACCACGAGGTGCTGAAGACGCCCGGCTTCGTGCCGGCGGGCGTCGCGGCGCCGATCGACTGGCTGGCGCGGTTGCCCCACGGGCCGGAATTCCGCTACGTGTCGCGCGTCGACGAAGTGGTGCCGGGGCAGAGCGCCCGCGGCGCGTGGGTCGTCAGCGGTGCCGAGGCGTTCTTCAAAGGCCACTTCCCCGGCCGGCCGATCGTGCCGGGCGTTCTGCTGGTCGAGGCGATGGCGCAGATGGCGGGGCTGGCAGCGCCGATCGAAGGCGCCAAGTCGGGGATGGTCGTTCAATTCGATGTCCGGTTCGATCAGCCCGTCGTCCCGCCCGCGGAGATCACGCTGACGGCGACGGTCACGCGGTCGATGGGCCAACTCGTCCAATGCGACGTCGCGGCCAGCGCGGCTAACGTCGTCGCCGCCCGCGGGTCGGTTACGCTGCATTTAGAGTAATTGCGATGAAGGTGTGTGCTTCGCTCATCCTCCTGCTGGGCCTCTGCGCTACCGCGCTGGCGCAAACCACCGCGCCGGCCGACCCGGAACTGGAAAACACGCTCGCCGCGCTGGACGCCAAGGCGGCGACGATCACCGACCTGTCGGCAAAATTCGAGCAGCAGAAGGTGACGCCGCTCCTGAAGAAACCGCTCACCAGCAGCGGCGTCGTCCGCGCCAAAGGTGCCGTAATGCTGTGGGAAACCGCCAGGCCCGAGCCGACGGTGATGCGGATCGACGACAAATCGCTGCAGCTCCTGTACGTCGGTGCAAACGTGCTGGAGGTCTACCCGATCGACAGCAGGCTCGGCGCGATGGCGTCGAACCCGGTCCCGCGCCTGGCGACGCTCGGCGAGCAGTTCACGATCGAAAAGCAGTCGCAATCGGCGGAGACCCTGACGCTGCGATTGCTGCCCAGGGACGAGAAGCTCAGGCAGTACGTGATCGAGGTTGTCGTCGAGATTGACCCGCAGCAGGGCGTCGCGCGGAAGTTCACCATGACCGACCCGGACGGCGAGCAGACGGTGATCCGCTTCAGCGATTACGCGCTGAACCCCGGATTAACCGACGCGCAGCTCACCATCTCTGTGCCGGCCGGGACGAAGACGGTGCATCCGCTTGATAGCGCACGTTGACGCGGGAAACCATGACGGACGCCAACGCACAACTCCGCCCCACGGTGCGAGAACGATCCGCCGGCCTGTGGCTGCGGGCGTTCTTCTGGACGGCGGCGCATGTGCCGGTCGTCATGTGGCTGCTTCGGCCGATGCTCACGTGGGCGGTGCCGGTGGTGTCGCGGAAGGTGCGGGTCAACACGGGGCTGAACGCCCGGCGAATTTTCGGGCGTCCGCGGCGCGGGTTCGATCGGCAGGTCGTGGGCAGCTTCTACGACTTCGTCATCGACGTCGCCGCCAGCAGCGGGCGAACGACCGAGCAGATGCGGCGGCAGGTGGTCGCAGTCGAAGGCGAGCAGCAGTTCCTCGACCTGCGAAAAGGCGGCAAAGGGTGCGTGATGCTGACGGCCCACATGGGCTCGTTTGAAGTCGGACTCGCGGCGCTGCGAACCGTCGAGCCGCGCATCCGCGTGGTCTTCAAACGCGACGCGTTCGGCAAGTTCGAGCAGATGCGGCAGGCGATGCGAAAACAGCTCGACATTCTCGAGACACCCATCGACGACGGCTGGCCGGCGCTGATCGCGCTCCGCGATGCGTTGGAACGCGACGAGGTGATCGTCATGCAAGGCGATCGTGCCATGCCGGGACAGAAATCGCACGCCGTTCCCGTGCTGGGCGGGACGCTGCGGATTCCGGTCGGGCCGGTGACGCTGGCGCGGATCAACGGCAGCCCGATCGTGCCCGTTTACACCGTGCGCGAGCCGGGCGGGAAGTACCGCGTCTTTCTCGAGCCGGCAATAGATCCGGCGGCGGACGATGCGGTCGAGCAGGTGGGGCGATCAATCGCGCGGTTCGTGCAGCGCTTTCCGTCGCAGTGGCTTGTCCTGAATGCCGCCTTCGTTGAGGATGCAACCAGTGGGATCGAATAGGGACACCATGCAGAGCAGCAGCGTCCAGATCACCGGCGTCGGGCTCGTCAGTCCGCTGGGCACCAGCGCCGACGAAACATGGAACGCCATCGTCGCCGGCAAGTGCGGAATCCGTCCGCTGACGGCGATCGAATCCCCGCTGCCTGCAGGCAAGGACGGCGGACAGGCGGTCGAACTGCCCGCCGATTTTTCGCCTGAACTCCCGCGCGAGGCGCGCTACCTCCGCTTCGCGATTGTGCAGGCGATGCGCGATGCCGGCGTACTGGAAACGCTTCCCTGCGAACCTGCCCGCGCCTGCTACATGCTCGGAACCACGCTGCACGGCATGCGGGCCGGCGGACGGTTTCTCCGCACGGGAAACTTCGACGAACTCCGCACCTTCCTCGCCGGCGATACGCTGCGGCTCGCGACCGAAGGACTGAACGTTCGCGGCGGTGCGGCGACGACGTGCTCGGCCTGTTCGTCGAGCCTGGGCAGCATCGCACTCGGCGTGACGCTGCTGCAATCGGGCGCTGCCGACCTCGTCATCGCCGGCGGGTACGACGCCATCAGCGAGTACGTCTACGCGGGCTTCAACGCGCTGCGTCTCGTCAGCGATCCGCCGCTGCGCCCGTTCACCAGGGGCCGCGTCGGGATGAAGCTGGCGGAGTCGTACGCGATCGTCGTGCTCGAGCGCGCCGAGGACGCCGTCAGGCGCGGCCGCGCGCCCGTCGTCACGATCGCCGGCTGGGGCGAGTCGGCCGACGCCCATCACCTGACGCAGCCGCACCCGCAAGGCGCGGGCGCTACGCGGGCGATGCGCGACGCCCTCGATCGCGCCGCGATCACGCCCGGCGACATCGGCCTCGTCGCTGCCCACGCCACCGGCACGCCCGACAACGATGCCAGCGAGTTCGCCGCACTCTCCACGCTGCTTGGCGATCGCCTAAGTGAAGTCCCCGTCGTCGCCTTTAAGAGCCACCTCGGTCATACGCTCGGGGGTGCAGGCGCTGCGGAGCTGATTCTGTCGGCGATGGCAATCCGCGACCAGACCGTTCCCGCGTGCGCCAACGTCACGCCCGACACGATCGAATACCCAGGTCTTCGCGTCACCCATGCCCGCGCCGAGCGCGCCAGCATCAGCCACACGCTCAACACCAGCCTCGGCTTCGGCGGCGCCAACACCAGTGTCGTCCTCTCCGCACCCACGCCGGGGCAACGTCCCGGTTCCGACCGACAGAAGCACAAAGCCGTCATCACAGGCGTAGGTGTTCTCCTCCCCGGCATCGTCGGGAACGATGCGTTGAAATCCCATTTCGTCAGCGCGTCGAAGCCGGCCTGGCAGCGTCCGCTCGGCATCGCCGACGCCGACTTTCAGCACCTGCTCAACGCGCGGCGCATTCGCCGGATGAGTCCATACGTGAAGCTGACGCTTGCCGCCGTCGCGCTGGCATGCACGGATGCGAAGCTGGCGGACTACGCCGACACCGCTGCCATCCTGGGCACGATGCACGGGTCGGCGGGGTTCAGCGTCGAGTATTACGGGCAGATTGTTCGTGAAGGGATGGGCGCCGCCAATCCGCTGCTGTTCGCTGAGGGCGTGCCCAATGCGGCCGCGGCGCAGCTTTCGCTGATGCTCGGCTTGACCGGCGCCTGTCAGACGATCATCGGCACCCGCACGGCCGGCCTCGACGCGCTGCGGCTGGCGGCGGTGCGGATCGAACACGGCGACTGGCAGCGCGCCATTGTCAGCGCCGGCGAGGAGGCTGATCCGATCGTCGCCGACGCCTACCGGCACTGCGGCCTGCACGCCCGCGACGTCACGACCGCCGCCAACGAGAGCGAGAATGGCTTCGTCCAATCGCCCGGCGCGATCGCGTTCGTCGTCGAATCGGTCGACGCCGCACGCGCACGTGGCGCGACGGTCTACTGCGTCATCGATGCCACGCGCACCGCATCCTCGATCGGCGACGCGATCATCCCCGCCGACCACGTCATCGGCAGCGCCTGCGCGACGGGGATCGACCGCGCCGAGCGTCTGGCGTTGCGAAAGGCCGGGCACGCGGCGTCGCCCGCCAACGTGTACGATGTTTGCGGTGAACTGTTCAGCGCCACGCCGCTGGCTGCGATCGCCGTCGAGTTGCTGACCGGCTCGCACCGGCAATTCGCGGCGCTGTGTACCGATTTCTCCGGCATCGCCACGAGCGTCCGAGTGAATCGCGGGGAACGATGACCCAGTGCATCACCACCACCGATCTTCCCATGCGCGTCCGCGGGCTGCTACCTGGCGCGTTGATCGTCTCGGCGACGATCCGCGGGGCTCGTTCGCTGGCGCCCGACAAGTTCACCCGCGCCACGCTGGACGCGTACCACGACATCCGCGCCCAGCTCAACGCCGTCGAAGTCGATCGCCTGCACATCGTGCGGATGTGGAATTTCGTCCCCGGCATCACTGAGACAGTGGGCCCCGGTCTTGAGCGCTACATGGCGTTCAACGCCGGCCGATTCGAGGCCATGTGCAACTGGTACGGCGGGGCGGAGGCGCTGCCGCTGCTGGCACCTGCGGCGTCAGCGGTGGGGTGTGCGGGTGAACACGCCGTCATCCACGCGGTCGCGCTCGACGCGCCGGGAGAATCGATCCAGAACCCGCGCCAGATGCCCGCGATGCTCTACTCCGACAGATTCGGCCCGCGTCCGCCTTGCTTCGCGCGCGGCACGCGTGTCGGCGGCACGTTGCTCATCTCCGGCACCGCCGCCATCACCGGCGAGGATTCGATTTGCCTCAACGACCTCGACGGCCAACTCCGCGAGACCATTCTTAATCTGAAGACGCTCGTCGGCGCCGCGTTTGCCGGGCCGTCATCGCTCCCAGCACTGCGGGTCTACCTGCCGAATCCAGAGGCGGCGGACGTCGTCGATCGCGAGCTGCGATCGGCGTTCGGCGAAGTGGGCGCGATCGAGTACGTGTACGCCGCGCTGTGCCGGCGCGAACTGCTGGTGGAAGTCGAAGGCGTGGCGATCGCAGACGGGAGCAACGCATGACGGAAAAATATGACGCCATCATCATCGGCGGCGGCCCTGCGGGATCGACGGCGGCGCTGGTGATGGCCCGCGCCGGGCTTTCGGTGGTGCTGATCGAGAAGGACCAGCACCCGCGCTTCCACATCGGCGAGTCGATCCTGCCGCGCAACATGCAGTTGCTCAAGCAGCTCGGCCTGCACGACGATGTAATGAAACTGCCGCATGTGCCCAAGTACGGCGCGGAGTTTGGCTTCGGCAATGATTTTCAGACGATGACGTTCATGTTCAGCGAGGGCCTGCTGCCCGGACAGCCGGTGTTCAACATCGAGCGATCGGTCTTCGACAAGCTGCTGATCGACCACGCGCGCAAAGCCGGTGCCGACGTCCGCGAGAACACCGCCGTCCGCGCCATCACGAAGCTGGCCGAAGGCGACGTGCAGGTGCAGACCGACAGCGGTCAGAGCATCGACGGACGGATCATCATCGACGCCTCCGGCCACGGTACGGTGGTCGGCCGGCACGTCGGCACGCGGCGCAACTTCGTCGATCCGGAGCTGCAGAAGGTCGCCTACTTCGAGCACTTCGACCACGTCGAGCGCCTCACCGGCGACATGACCGGCTACCCCAGCATCATCATGACCGACGAAGGCTGGTTCTGGCTCATCGGTCTCAACGACACGAAGACCAGCGTCGGCTTCGTGACGCGCCCGAAGTTCGTCAAGGAACTGAATGTGCCGCCGGCCGACCTGCTGCAGTGGGCGATCAAGCGATGCCCTGTTGTGCGTCATCGGATGCGGGATGCGGTGGGTCCGGCGACCAATCGCGTACTGTCGGACTTCAGCTACACCTGCGCGCCGCACGCCGGGCCGGGCTATTTTCTGGTCGGCGACGCCGGGTGTTTTCTTGACCCGATCTTCTCGACGGGGGTCACGCTGGCGATGGTCGGAGCCTCGCAGGCGGGCACGCTCGCCACCCAGGTGCTGCGCGGCGAACTCGCGGCCGACGCGGCGCGGCGGAATTACATCCGCTTCGTCGAAGGCAGCACCAGCGTTTTCTGGAAGTTGATCAAGAACTACTATCGCCACTCCTTCCGCGAACTATTCGTCGAAGGCCAGGGCCCGCTGCAGGTCCACAGCGCGGTTATCAGCACGCTCGCTGGCGCCGTGTTTCCCAAGCCGTCGTGGAAGCTGCGCTGGCGGCTCAAGTTCTTCGAGTTCTGCGTGTGGGCGCAGCAGTACGTGCCGCTGGTGCCGCGGCGGGCACATTGCTCGCTGCTCAAGGGACCGCCGCCTGACGGGTTGCCGTCGAGCGGGGATGGATCGAAGCCGGCCGTTGCCGACGCCGCAGGAGAAAAGCCATGACTAACTGGCTCCTCTGGAATCGCATCCAATCGCACGCGCGGCTTGACCCCGGGCGGGCGGCGTACATCGACGTGGCCGGCGGCACGACGCTGACCTACGGCGACCTCGTCGCACGCGTGCTCGCCGCCTCGGCGACCGCCGAACGGCGCGTGATGCTTCAGTCGAAGAACACGCTGGACTTCGCGCCGCGGTTCCTGTCGGCGCTGCTGCACGGGCGATCGGTCTTCACGACATCGGCCGACGTCCCACCCGCCGAGTTCGATCGTGCGATGCGGCGCACGCAGAATCTATCGCCGACGTCCGAAGGCGAACTGCTGCTGTGCAGTTCGGGCACGACGGGCATGCCGAAGATCGTTCGCCGCTCGCGCCGTTCGCTCGACGCCGTCGCCTGCGCGATGGCGGACTCGATCGGCCACACCGAGCATGACCGCGTCCTCGCCGCCGTCCCGCTGGTGCATTCCTACGGCATCGAGCACGGACTGCTTACTCCACTGTGGGCCGGCAGCACGGTGCTGCTGTGCGATGGGCTCAATCTCCCGCTGATCACGCAGGCGATCACGCAAGGCGCGACGATCTTCCCGACCGTCCCATCGATCATCGAACTGCTGTCGACGACCGCGGATGACCGGCTGCTGAAGCATCGGCTCCGGCGCGTCTACGCCGCCGGTGCGCCGTTGCCCGGGGGGGTCGCCAGCGCCTTCGCTGCGCGCTTCGGCATTTTGGTAGGTCAGGTTTACGGGCTTACTGAAGTCGGCTCTGTCTTCTACAACGACCCCGCGCGCGATGCCGCGACATCCGTTGGTCGCCCCGCTGAGAACGTCTCCGTCCGTATCCTCGCCATGGACGACCCCACGCGGACGCTCGCGCCCGGCGAAGAAGGTGAAGTCGCCATCCGCAGCGCGTCGATGCTCGACGACTACGTCGAAGAACCGCTCTGCCTGATCGACGGCCATTTCCCCACCGGCGACCTTGGCCGCATCGAACTCAGCGGCGAACTCACCCTCACCGGGCGGATTCGCCTGCTCATCGACGTCGGCGGCGCGAAGGTCAACCCGCTCGAAGTGGAAGAAGTCCTCAACCGGCATCCGCAGGTGCAGACCAGCGTGGTGCTGGGTCTGAAGCTGAGCGACACGGTACACAAGGTGCGGGCCATCATCATCCCCCGCGACGCAGCGAACCCGCCTGCCGCCGCCGCCCTTCGCGAGTTTGCGCGCCCGCGCCTTGCGGCGTACAAGATCCCGAGACAGATCGAATTCCGCGACAGGCTCCCCTGTACGCCCACGGGGAAGATCCTTCGTCACCTGCTGGAGACAATATGAACCGGACGCGCGTGCTCGCTTTGGCGCTGGTCGCGGCGGCAACGCTCGGGGGTTGCCGCACCAGTCCCGTCGATTCGCACTCGGCGTTGCCTCAATACGCGGTCGGCGGCGAGGCGGAGGCGCTGCTGATTATCCACGAGCGCGAGCGGACGATTCAGACTTTCAATGCCCGCGCCGACATACGGCTGACGGACTCCAGCGGCAAGTCGGTTGTGCTTGACGGCGCGATCGTGCTCGAGCGCCCCGGCAACTTGCGGCTTCGCCTGTGGAAGCTCGGGCAGGCCGTGCTCGATCTCACCGCCAATGGCGACGACGCGTGGGTATGGATCGCGCGCGACGAGGCAAGCGACGCGCGTCAGCTTACCCGATCGATGCTCCTCAACTGGACGCAAATCCTTCTCGATTCTGCGAATCCGGCATACGTCCGTCAGTCGGCGCTCGACGGCGAATTCCTCAGAACGCACGTCGCGCGCGGCGAATCGACGCTCGTGTGCCAGTACAGGCGTGACGTGCTCGCGCTGTCTTCGGTCACACTTCCGGACGGGCAGACGCCGCAGACCCATATCTCATTCAGCGACTACCGGGTGGTCGATAAAAATGTCTGGCCCATGCATCTGAACATCTCGCCGACCGGGAACAACAGCGGCCAGGTCGACATCTATTTCAAGGACACTGAAATCAACGGCGAACTCTCACCTGCGGCGTTCAAACCGCCGGCGCGGGCGGAGAAGCTCAAGTGAACTGGCTCCTGTCACTCGCCCCACGGCGGCCGATGCTCACGTTGACCGTCGCGGGGATTCTCGCGGCGATCAGCCTGCTCGCGGTGCTGCGGCTGAAGCCCGAGACGTCGCTCGACGCCATGCTCAGTCCGAACGACCCGGCCACCATCGCGATGACGCGGGTGATGACCGCGTTTCCCGTCACCGAAGAAATGCTGGTGTTGGCCAGTGTGCCGGGGGCACAGCCGATCGATCGCGCCAAGCTGCTGGCGTTTGCCGAGCGACTGTCGCGCGAGCTGGTGAAGGAGCAGCGCCGTGTCGCCGCCGTTCACGATCGGCCGACAGAGCAATCGCGGCAGTTTGTCGAGAAGATCGTCGCGCCCGCGGGGCTGTTGTACCTGTCGGATGACGAACTGGCCGAAGCAAAACGACGACTCACGCCCGAGGCAATGGCCGAACAATTCCGCCGCAATGAGTCGATGCTCGCCGCCCCGGGGCCGGCGGTGGGTGGATTGGCAAAGGCGATCCTGCGCGACCCGCTCCGCCTGCACGAACTGCTGGGGGGGCGGCTCAATCAGATGCTGCCTGCAAGCGCGAGCTCTTCCGACGGCTTCTTCTCGCCCGACGGCCGCGCCGTGCTCGTCCGCATCGAGGGAACTCGGCCGCCGAGCGATCTGGAATTTTCCCAGGCACTGACTCAGCGCGTGACCGCGATCGCCGAGGCGATGAACGTCGAGCATCTCGACCTGCGCATCACCGGCTCCTACGCGATCGCGGCGTACAATTCGGCCCGCATTCGCGCCGATGCGATCTGGGACACGGTGACTTCGGTCCTCTTTCTCGCCGGCCTGTTCGTCGTGCTCTATCGCCGTCCGGTGTGGACATTCGTCGTCGCGTTCACGCCGATCGCGATCGGCATCCTGTGCGGCTTTGGCATGTACGCGCTCTTCAGCGACACGATCACTCCGCTGGCCGCGGTGATCGGCGGGGCGTTGGGTGGAATCGGTATCGACTACTCCACGCACATGCTCGCCCACCACCACCCCGGCGGATCGCCGGTGAAGATGGTGCAGCGCCTGGCCGCGCCTCTGCTGGCCGCATGCGTAACTTCGGTGATCGGCTTCGCCGTCATCGGCTGGTCTCCGGTGCGGCTGTTACGAGACTTCGCGGTGGTCGGATCGCTGTCGCTCATCGGAGCCTTCGTCGCCGGGCTGACGATCCTGCCGGCGCTGCTATCGCTTCGGCAGACGAACGCCATGCCGCGCCTTCGGCTCACGCAGGTCGCATGGCGACAGCCGCGGCGAACACTGACGATCGCGTCGATCGTCCTCGTCCCTGTGATCTTTATTGCTTTTGCGGGTCGAATGCCGGGCCTCGACCAGGACGTTCACAACTTACACCCGCGGCCCAACCCGCCACTCGATGCACAGCTTGAAGTCTCGCAGCGAATGGGCCTCGGCGGTGGATCGATCGTGGTACACGTTCGCGCCGATTCTCCGGACAAATTGATCGCGCGCTGCCACGAAGTTCAAGCGCGACTGGCCTCGCCCGCGTCGCGCAACGCCGGTGTGCAGTCGGTGTTCGGTCCCGCGTCGCTCCTGCCCAATCCCGCGATCGCCCATGCGCGAGGGCAATCGTTCACCGATCGCGACATCGAGCAGGCGCTGGCGGCATTCGATCGCACCGTCGAGCAAAGCGGTTTCGATGCGAAGGCGTACGTGCCATATCGTTCGGTCCTCGTCAGACTATTGCGGCCCGATCACATCCCAGGCACTGGCGACCTGCGTCAGTATCCTGAACTCGCCACGACCGTATTGCCGCGTGATTCAGCGGCCAACGATGCGCTTGTACACCTTACGTTTGTACATCCGCCAGAGACGCGCCAGGAGATCGAACGAACGACCGTGGCGTTGAACGACATCCTCCGCGGCATCGACGGCGTCACGCTCACCGGGATGTCGGTCATCAGCCAGCAGACGCTCGCGACCGTGCAACGCGACCTGCCCCGCGTCGCGCTCCTCGCGTTCGGCGGTGTGGCGGTGTACCTGGCGGTGCATTACCGTTCCTTGAAGCTGGCGATCCTCGCGATGGTGCCGACGGCGGTGAGCCTGGTGCTGCTGCTGGCGGTCATGCGCGTGGCGTCGATCGAACTGAACATGGTGAACCTCGTCATGGTGCCGCTGCTGCTCGGGATCAACATTGACTTCGGCATCTTCGCCGCCGACGCCTTGCGTGGGTGCGAGGGAGACAGTCTGCATGAGCACTTCTGCGCCAGCCTGGCCGCGATGTTGGTGTGCGCGTCGACGGCGACCATCGGCTTCGGCTCGCTGGCGTTCACCAGCGTGCCGGCGGTGCAATCGCTGGGGTGGCTTATGAACGTCGGCATCGCCGGGTGTACCCTCGGGGCGATCTTCGTTCTTTGGCCGATCATTATCCTTATGGCGCGGCGGCGGGGGATTCAATGAGGCGATTCGCACTCCTGGTTTTCCTGCTGCTTTGCAGCGGCTGTAGTTTCGCGCCGCGCGAGCGACTGACATTCCCGCAGAAATCAATCGAGCACACTCCCGATGCAGAATGGTTCGACGTCGATCACGACGGCCGGCGCGATTTCGCGCTCGCATTCGATTCGTCCGGCACCGTCGATCGGTTGCTCTACGACGACGATGAAGACGGCATGCCCGACCGTGTGTATCGCCTTGCCGACTATGACGACCGCGAACTGCCGCACGCGATCCTGCTGCTCGATTCGCTCCCGTACCAGGTGATGAGCGAGCGATACGCGGCAGGCGATTTCCGTTGGTTCAAGCCGCCGGTCAAGACGATCTCGGCATTCCCGTCGCTGACCGAACTGTGCTACAGCGAACTCCTCCACGCGCCGCCATTGCCCGGCGTGATCGACGAGCAGTACGACCCGCGCCTCGGCAAGTTTCGCGGCGATCTGTGGGGCCGGGCGATCGACAAGCATGAGCAGCCGTGGGAGCGGCGCATGCATTACCACGCCAGTTACGATGAGCACGGCCTGAGTTTTCTCGATCCCCGCGCGTGGTACGCCGGCGAACTCGCCAGGTGCTACCGCGCGATTGAAGACTCGCCCGACCGCGCCACCTTCGTCTATACCGCCAGTGCCGCCAGCATGGTCTGTAAGTTCGGGCGCGCGGGTGCGGAGGAAGTGCTCGACGGCGCGCGGCAACTGTGCCTGCAATTGCTTTACGAACGTCGCGGGGCGATTCGCATCTCGATGATGGCCGACCATGGCCACAACCTGACTCCGACAAAGAACGTGTCGTTGGCGGCTCTGCTGACGAGGGACGGTTTCCACGTCACCGATTCGGTCCGGAATGACAACGATGTCGTGATCAGCATCAACGGCCTGGTCACCAACGCCGCGTTGCACACGCGCCGTCCGCGCGAGGTGGCGGCGGCGCTGGTCAGGCACGAGGCGATCGAACTCGCAATGTACCGCGATGGGTCGAAGGTGATCGTCCAGTCTGCCAGCGGGCGTGCGGCAATCGAAGCGAAGGGGACGCGGACGCGATACGTTCCGATCGACGCCGACGTGCTTGATCTGGCGAAGCCGGTCGAGGCCATGAAGACGTCAGGCATCGCTGATGCCGATGGATTTGCCGACGAACGCGCATGGTTCGAGGCGACGCTCGATCATCCTTGGCCCAACTCGCCGCCGCGATTGTGGACGGCGTTTGGCCGACTCGTCGTCTCTGCGCCGACCGTGCTGCTGTCGATCCGCGACGGCTATAGCACAGGTAAGCCCGAGTACGAGAAGTGGATCGATATGAAATCTACGCACGGCGGGCTGAACCAGGTCAACAGCGCGACGTTCGTCATGTCGATGACCGATCGTCTTAAGGGTCCTCTGCTGCCGCGTGAGATCCTTCCCTCGATCGATCCCGGCAACGTCCCGCGGGTGCTGCGATGAGTGAATCCACCGCCCGGCGAAGCTGGCTCGGTACGGTTCACGAGCGCGGCGTCGTTGGACAGAACCGCTACGCGCTGACGTTCGATGATGGGCCGCTAGCGGGAGCATCGGATGCCATTTTGGATGTATTGAAGCGCCACGCCGCGCCGGCAACCTTCTTCGTCATCGGTGAGAATGCGGCGCGCGAGCCGGAGCTTGTACGGCGGATGCACGCCGATGGACACACCGTCGCCAATCACACGTGGACGCACTCGCGACTGAGCATGTGCCGCGGGAGGTGGTACTGGAACCGCGAGGTCGCGCGGACGAGCGCGATCATCGAGCAACTCATCGGCGGACGTCCGGCGATGTTTCGGCCGCCGATGGGGGTGCGCACGCCGCACAACATCGGGGCCGCTCGGCGCGCCGGGCTCGCGTACGTCTTGTGGACGCGCCGCGCGTTTGATGGCGTCGAGACCACGGCCGAAAGGATCGTCGACCGCGTGATGCAGACCGCCGCCGACGGCGACGTCATCGTCCTGCACGACGGCCGCGAGCGCGCCAGCCATCGTGATCCGCAACCGACGATCGACGCCCTGCCGATCCTCATCGAGCGGATGTCCGAGCGAGGTCTCACGCCGGCCCCGCTCAGCGAACTGTTGAACTTGCCTGCGTATGGTGATCTGTTGCCGCCGGTTCGGCCGCAGGCGACGTGACCGCGAGGAGCAGTGCCTGCGCGATGGCGTACGCAACTGCCGCCAGCGCGACGCCGAAGATCACGCTGCCGATCAGCCACTCGATCGCGATGCGCCGGAGCAACTCGACGTAACCCAGGCGGCTCGGATCGAAGTCCGCCAGCGATGCCGGTCGTCCGTGCAGCAGGCAGTGGCCGACGGTGATGGCGGCGGCAATCAGCAACGGGCCGACGGGTGGCGTCGAGAGGTGCGAGCCGGCCACGACCGCGAGCGGATGCAGCCGCAATCGTCTGGCCAGCACGATGCTGAGCAACGTCTGCACGCCGTACAGCGGCAGGTTGGCGATCAACACGCCGAGCGACAGCGCGGCGGCGAATCGCTTGCGTTCACGATCATCACGGCGCACCGCCCGCCAGGCTCGCATCGGACTAAACCACCGCAGCAGGCGCTGCACGATGGTGCCGGTCGACGTGGTGTCGTCTGCCGGATGCAGCCGCATCGGCGGACACGGGCAGAGCGAGCGGGCGACGAGCCATGCGTGCATGCCGACCGCAGCAGTGCTGTCGCGGCCTTTGCGGAAGTGGCTCACGCGTCCGCCGGCGATGTCGTAGATGCAGCGGACGGGCGCTTCGATGACCGGCACGTTTGCCCACCCGCAGCGGGTGAGGACATCGGTCTCGAATCCGTACCGCGCCGTCCGCGCCGGCAGCACCCGCACTTCGAGCGGATAGACGCGGAGTCCGCACTGGCTGTCGCCGACACGCACGCCGCTCTCGATCCGGACGAGCGTGTTGCTGAACCACCGCCCGAACTGGCTCCAGCGCGGATAGCCGGTGGTCTCCAGCGAACGCGTGCCGACGACGAGGGCGGTCAGCTGTGCTCGCGCCATCTCGATCATCGCCGGCACATCGGCGGCGTCGTGTTGGCCGTCGGTGTCGATGGTCAGCACGTGGGTGAAGCCGCGTTCGGCGGCACGATCGAAGCCGGTCCGCAGCGCCGCCGCCTTGCCGCGGTTGTGCAGGTGGGTGACGACGTCGATTGCTTCGCCCAGGCCCGCCAGCACTCGCGCCGTAGCATCGGTCGAGCCGTCATTGATGACGATGACCGGCAGATCGCAGACGGCGCGAACCTGCTCGATCACGCCGCGCAAGGTGCCGGCGTTGTTGTAGGTCGGGGCGAGGATGGCGCATCGAAACACGTTCATGTGGGCAGCCGTTCGATTATGCCTTGGCCTTTCGCTGACACCAGCAAATAGTGCGGGTATTGTTCGGAACATGGCCGAAGTCCTGCCGCCGCACCCGGAATTGTCGCGCTATTGGCACGGGCCGGCGTCGGCGAAACGAGGCTTTCTCCGCGAGATCTTCGACAGCACCGCCGCCGACTACGACCGGGTCGAGGGCATCGTCGCGCTCGGCACCGGCAGGCGCTACCGGCGCGACGCCCTGCTTCGCGCCGGGCTGTCGGCCGGGCAGCACGCGTTGGACGTCGCGATCGGCACGGGCCTGGTCGCGCGCGAAGCCCGTGCGATCGTCGGCGACACCGGCTCAGTCATCGGGCTCGATCCCAGCCTCGGCATGATCGAGCAGGCCCGCCGCTCGCTCGATCTGCCCATCGTCCTCGGCCGCGGGGAGCAGTTGCCGCTGGCGGATGCGTCGTTCGATTTCCTCTCCATGGGGTACGCCCTTCGACACCTGACTGACCTGCGGGCCGCGTTCGACGAATACTTCCGCGTGCTCAGACCCGGCGGGCGCGTTTGCCTGCTGGAAATAATCCGCCCGGAGAACGTCTTTCTCCGCAAGTCCACCGAAGCCTACTTTCGTGGCATCCTGCCAATTTTCTCGCGGCTGATCAGCCGGCAGAAACAGACCGGGCGATTGTGGGTCTACTACTGGGAGACGATCGACCAGTGCGTGCCGGCGTCGGTCGTCCTCGATGCCTTACGCGCTGCGGGGTTCATCGACGTGCATCGCCACGTCGCGCTCGGATTGTTTGCTGAGTACACGGGCACGAAGCCGTAGCGATTCATTACTCTGAACCAAGGCGTTGCCCCGGCGTGGGAGCGCGGCTCACTTCTTTGCCAGCACGACCAGCTTCTGGCTGGGCAGGTCGACGTCGCTGATGCGTTCGCGGCTGAAGGTCACGCAGGCCCGCTCGATCTCTGCGAACATATTCACGAAGAACTGCTTGGTCTTCTCGTCCTGCCCGGAGTTCATCAACTGCTGCATCATCCCGCGCGCGCGGCCGAAGTGCCCGCGGCCGGCGTTGTCGGGGCCGTCGAGGCCCATCGGGTCGTTGGCGAAGAAACAGAACGCCCGCGTCTCGACGATTTTCAGCCCCAGGGCGTTGACGATCTGCTCGAACTCGTAGCGGCTGCGGACCAGCATCCATTCGGTCCGCATCGAGATGCGGGGCAGGTACTCCGTTGTGACGATCCGCCCGCCCGGTGCCAGGTGCGCCGCCAGGTTCTGGATCGCGCGGTTGTAGCGGTCCATCTCGGGGATGTGAAAGAGCACATTGGCGATGTTGATCAGGTCGAACTGCCGCCCGAGGTCCAGTTCCGGGCGGGTGATATCGCAGACGTCAAAGTCGATCTGCGTGTGGGGCGTCGACGGGAACCACTTGTTCAGCAGCCGCACCGCCGCCTCCGCGAAGTCGACGCCGGTGAACGACCTCGGCCGATAGCGGTCGAGAAAAAACTGCACCCATCGCCCGGACCCGCAGCCGACGTCCAGCAGCCGCGATTCGCCGTGCCGGACCAATTGCAGGTCGTCGATCAACTGCTCGTATGCCGGGTACAGCACCGCGTCTTCGACCGGCGAGCTGTAGCGCAGTTTCTCAATCGTGTCGGCGGCCTGGTTCTTCTGTTCCCAGGACGCTTCGTAGTGCCGGCGGATGTCGTCCTGAAGCATGGGCATATGCACCCGTTCATCGACCGGAACCTGCCCGGCACTGCACAACATTATCGGACGCCACCCGCGACACGGCCGTTGTCGCAATTTGTAGCACTCCATCCGTCCATCCGGATACACGGCGAACCGTGACCCGTCCGACCCCTGTAGCACCGATGTGACAGATGATACATTTGATACATTGGTGCGCGCCGCCTTCGCCATAAGTCGTTATGTGGCCGATGGTTCCAGATTGATGTAGCACTGTCGCATTCCGGCCGCGCGCTACATTCTGATACATCGGGCACCGCTATTCACATTTCAAAGAGCTGCCGGTTCCTCCCCCGGCCGGACGGGGGTTGCCGCGTCTGGGGGCATCGGTTGCCAGAGCACGACCCAGAGCACGACCCACAGCACGACATCAAAGAGCCGAGACACGAAGCCGCGAAAGGTCACGAAGTTCAGCACGAAGCGAATGCCACAGTGGCTCTCTTACATCCAACGGTCTTCTGGCTTCTTCGTGCTTCCCTTCGTCGTTTCGTGCCTTCGTGTCTCTGCATGTCTTGGGCGCGGGGAAGGACCGGATCACGGCGCACCCGCGCCGCGCATCTGTTTCTACCGCCGTCACTCGCAAAAATCGGCGGTAAAATCGAGGTGAACGCAGAAAAATCGGCCCCGATCAGCCGCGCACGGATTAAGGTTCTTCCTCAACTTCGATGAATGCCGCCCATTCAATTGCACGACGCCGGATTTCGCCGATCACCGGCCGCTGGCCAGCACGCCGATTCGTAGCAGTCGAACTTCGCCCGGCCGTACATCTTTCGCTTGATCATTTTGATCCGATTCACATCTTTTTCGGCGCGGCCATTGCTCCAGTGGCGCTCCACTGCGGCGCTGACTTCCTTCCTGTCTTGGCGCAGGCCATTTGCGAACCGTTGCATCCCATCCGGCGTCGTCGGCTCCTGCGCCCGCTGCATCCATGCGGTCAGTCTCTCAAGGCTGCGCTCCTGCGCCGGGCAAGATCACGCAGCACCCGTTCGTAGCGGCTGCGTACGCGCGATGAGATCGTCAAGCAGCACGGGCAGACGTGCTGCATCGCACTGGCGCGGACCCGAAGTTCAACAAATGTCGGCCCGATGCGAAGCGAGTCGAGGCCGATTTTGCGATGCGCAGGCAAGAGTGAAGTGATATCCATCGCCGACTCCGTTCGGGTCAGCGCGGAGGATAGCGATCATATTGGCCGGGCGCAAATCTATAGTGCGCCGTTTCATTGAAGTTGAAAAAGAAGCGTGGCTTCCGCGTCGTGTCTTTTCGGCGCGGTCTTCATGTTGCCGGCGGCATCGTAGGCGGGCTCGACCCAGTTGTTGCCCGTCAGTGTGTCGTTGTCGCAGGCAACTGAAGGAGACATGACCCTCAACCCCTGATGTCTGTCGCCGGCTGCTGCACGGCCCTGCTGGCCGCCGCGGTTGCTGAAGGTCATCCTTTCCGGCCATTGCACCGATCCAGCGGCCGGCGCCGAGCGGGCGATGTCGACGGTTAAGCACAGGATACATTTCACCGCCGGCAGCGACATGTAGTTGACGGGACATGCCGCGAGTTATGCCCTCAGCTTCCCACGAACTGAAGGGTCGTGTCCCCTTCAGTTACTCTTAACAATGTGGACCTGTCCCGCTTTATTCCCAGACCCAACGCCGTCGTTCGGCATCGCCAGATCGAGCGACCACGCCTCGCGCACAGCTGCCTTCCGCCAATCGCCGCCGCCTTTGCTGGCGTAGAGGTAAAACCGCTCGCCGACGATCCGCGTCACCCGCAAGCGATACTCCACCGTCTTGATCCCCCGCAGGATCAACTCGGCATACGGCTGGCGGATGGAGAGGGCGAGCATTATTTCTAAATCAGCGTGCGATGCGCATCCTTACGCCCGAATCCTGCCAGTCGGGAGACGACACATCGATGAGCATTTGCTTGAGTCGCTCATCAGTTACAAAAAGCATCTCAGCCAATTGAGGGTGTGTGTAACCTTCAGCAAGGTGCGCGCCCAATAGTCTCTTGAATGCGCGTGGAGACTCCGGCCGGACGGCGACACTCGCTGGTTCGCTCTTACGCCACCCCTCTCGCGACATTTGCTGGAACAGTGATCGATAGCGCGTGTCGGTAATTGAGCCGATCTGGTGTGCGCGATACGCGATCGCCTGCATCGATACACGCCATTTTCGTTTCAGGGCCATTAATTTGGGGATATCGACCTTCATGCCCAGATCGGGGCGAATTTCGTTTGCGGGCAGCAGAAATGCGGCCGCGAATCGTTGCGCCTGTGTCTCGGCAAGTGATTGCTCAACGTCGCGATTGAAGTGCATCACCGTATGACCCAATTCGTGGGCAAGCGTCAGTCGCATCCGATCGCCGGGCCGGCTGCCGTTCAAGAAAAAGAGCTTCGGCAGACCCGGCACCCAACGGCAAAGGGCATCGACATCGTCGATCTCCAAATCTCGGTCGATGACGATTCCACCGCACGCTTCAATCGTATCGACGAGGTTGTCGACCGGACCCGGCGGCACGCCCATCCGCGCCCGCGTCATCGCCGCGATCTTCTCCACATCCCCGGCGTGATTATCCGGGTCGATGTCGGGAATGCGATCATCCGGCGGCGGACACAGGGCGAGCAGCCGATCCACCTGCAAATCGATGATGCTGCAACGCGCATGCGCCGCCTTCAGATCGCGAGGCTTGGCGCGCTTCAATGCACGGTGAAGAAACTCGGATGGATTGGTGATCCGCGTCGGCCGCGTCACATAAAACAATGCGGGATGAAATCGAAGAAACTCTGCAAGCTTAACGACCTGTTCATCGTTAGGACGTTTGGTGGGGAGACCGGGAGCCGTCAGCGCTTCCCACTGATTGATCAACGGCTGACTGACGCCCATCGCTTCCGCGACGTCGGCTTGTGTGAGATGCCGCGCCTCGCGGGCCGTCGTCAGCATCGCAGGATTAAACTCACCGCTGCGAATTTGTCCGGCTCCGTACGCAGACGCAGTCCCGTCGCTGCATTCGGCATGCAACTTGAAATTGTCTGATTGTTGATCCATGTTACGCCTGTCGTGCTTGGCGAAGTACGTTCACTTGATCGGCCAAATCTGGGGATATTTGTGCGATTGCATCCAGTTCCAACTCAGGCAACGCGAGCGTCCAAAGACTTCGCCTTCGCTCATACAATCCGATCCGATGACGCGCAAGACGCTCTTCGGTCAGGTCAATGTCAAATCCCGCGAACAGGCACCACCGATTGTGCTCGTCGTTGGGAATCTGTACTGACGGGACGCCCGGATAATTCATCACCATTTGAGAGCCCGTGATGGCCAACGGCGAGAACTGGCGTCGTACACGCCGGGTCGGAAGATTTCGCGGGATGCCTTCCTCGAAAATCTCCAGATCCATCAAACCATCCACTTCCACATCATCCTCTGGTGTCGCCTGGCGGCGTCTGTCTTTGACTCGCTTCACTTTGATATAGAAATCCGCACCAACGAACAATTCAGTCGCGCGATCGTTCGGCGTCCGGCGGGTCTGCAAGAGCAAGCCTTGTGGGTCCACCAACGCCGTCAGCGAAATGAGATGCGGATAGATCGAATCCGTCAGCATGCCCGCGAGGGTCGTCGGTGAAAAACGAGCGAACGGTCCCGGTTCACGGTCACGATGTCGCCGGAAATCGTCAAACCCGCTGTCCATCGCTTCGCGGATAATGATCGGGACAATATCCCCAATTTCATCCATAATCGAATCAGGATCGAGAGGGTTCATGTCTGCCATATTTAACACTTTATCGACCGGGACGACGGTCGTCAACAATGTCGTCCATTTTATAACCAAAACTTTATTTAGCTTCGGGGAGAAAAGCGGGACAGGTCCACATTAAACTCGTTCGCAAAATCCGCTTCCCGTCGGGTCGTGGCTGTGTTTCCATCGGGTGCATCCATCCGAGATGGTTCATGCGGTTTTTGATTTCCGCGGTCGGCAGGTCGGCCGTGCTGACGAACAGGGGCTGTTGAACGGGCTTCCGTTTGCCAAGTGCCATGCGGCCGTGACCTCCGTGAGCGATGGCCACAGTTCAGCGCCCTCGGGTTCCGGCGTCAAGGGGAAAAATCAGTTTCACCACGGGCTGCTACGCCGTTGCCACCCGTCCACCCGCGACATCCTGTCAGGTTGCAGTCCAGCGAACCCCATTCTAGTATTCGTTTATGCCGATGGCGGAAGATACGAATGAAGGCACCTTGCTTTCCGACGCGATGGTCGCCCGCGTTGCCGCCCGGATGCGGGCGATGGCGGACGAGACGCGGATCCGATTGCTGCTGCGGCTCAAGCACGGGCCGTGCGGCGTGAAGCAACTCGCCGAGGATCTCGGCGTCGGCCAGCCGTCGGTTTCCAAGCACCTGGCCGTCCTCAAGCAGGTCGGCCTGCTCGAGTGCGAGCGCCGCGGCACGCAGTCGTTGTATTCGGTCTCCGACAAGACCATTTTCGATCTTTGCGCCCTCGTCTGCGAGGGCGTGCAGCGATGGGTGAGCGCTGAACACGCAGCGCTGAACCTTCCCCAACAAATGCCCGAGGCCATAAGTCCCACGAGGACCAGGAGCACGCAATGAGCGAGACAAAACAGGAAACGACGCCGCCCGGCGCCGCGAACGGTGGATGTGCGCTGGCGATTACGCCGCAGGAATTACTACACCGGATCGGCACGCACGAGGCAATCGTGGTGATCGACGTGCGTTCGCCGGCCGAGTACGCCAGCGTACACGCAGAGGGCGCGGTCAATGTGCCGCTCGATGCGCTCAACCCTCAGTCGCTGCGCCAGCAATACCCCGATGACCTCATCGCCTGCATCTGCAAGAGCGGCAAGCGGGGTGGGCAGGCGCTGGACAAGCTCCGCGCCGCCGGCATCTCCGATTCGGCCAACGTCGTCGGCGGGACCGACGCGTGGGTTGCGTCGGGCTTTCCGGTCGTGCGCGACTCCAGCGTGATGTCGATCGAACGCCAGGTGCGCATCGGCGTGGGCGCGATCGTGCTGATCGGGCTGGCGCTTGGGTTCTTCGTCCACCCGGCGCTGTACCTCATCAGCGCATTCGTCGGCTGCGGGCTGGTCTTTGCCGGAGTGACCGACTGGTGCTGCATGGGATTGCTGCTCACGAAGATGCCGTGGAATCATCGCGCCCCCAAGGGCAGCGGAGGAGGTGCCTCATGCGGAATATAGTCATCATCGGCGGTGTGGCGGGCGGAATGAGCGCCGCGACGCGCGCCCGGCGCATGAACGAGCAGGCGAGCATCACGGTGATCGAGAAGGGCGGCTTCATCTCCTTCGCCAACTGCGGCCTGCCGTATCACATCGCCGGGCGAATCGAAAACGAAGCAGACCTGCTTATGACCACGCCCCAGGCGGCCTGGGCGCGCTTCCGAATCGACGCGCGGGTGGGCCAGGAGGTGGTTTCGATCGACCGGGAGCGCAAGCGCGTTCTCGTCCGCAGGCTCGAAGGCGGTTTTGAGTACGAGCTGCCTTACGACAAGCTGATTCTCGCGCCCGGCGCGAATGCGATCGTGCCGCCGATTGCCAACGTGCGCGCGGAGAACGTTTTTCTGCTCCGTACGATGGAAGACACGCGCGCAATTCGCGACGTCATCGCGAAGCAGAATCCGAAGCGCGCCGCGATCGTCGGCGGCGGGTTCATCGGGCTGGAGATGGCCGAGGCGCTTCGCGACCGCGGCATCGAGGTGACGATCATCGAGAAGATGCCGCGCGTCCTTCCGCCGATGGATCCGGAGATGGCGGGCATCGTTGAACAGACGCTGGCGCGGCATGACGTGCGCGTCCACGCCGGCAACGGCCTCAAGGCATTGATCGGCACAGAACATCGCGTGTCGGCGATCGAACTGGAAGACGGCGCGACGGTGGAAACGGATTTCGTGCTGATGTCGATCGGTGTAAGACCGAACGTCGAGCTGGCGAAGACGGCGGGGATCACGATCGGCGCCAGCGGCGCGATCGCGGTCGACGCGCAGCAGCGAACCAACGACCCGGACGTATATGCGGTCGGCGATGCCAGCGAAGTCGTCCACGGCGTCCACGGCAAGACGATGCGCGTTCCGCTGGCCGGGCCGGCGAACCGGCAGGGACGGCTCGCCGGCGAGCACGCCGCCACCGACGCCGCGGCGCCGGCCGGCAAGGTCCTGGGCACGGCGATCGTGCAGGTCTTCGAAACGTCGGCGGGCATCACCGGGCTGGGCGAGAAGGCGGCGCGCGACGCCGGCTTCGACGTCGACACCGTCTACGTGCTGCCCAAACACCATGCCGGCTACTACCCCGGCGCCGAGCCGATGCGGATCAAGCTGATTTACTGTCGCGCCACCGGCCGACTGCTTGGCGGACAGGCGGTGGGCGGGCAGGGCGTCGACAAGCGCATCGATGTCATCGCGACGGTGCTGCATTTCGGCGGGACAATCGACGATTTGGCCTCGCTCGATCTGGCGTATGCGCCGCAGTTCGGCAGCGCCAAGGACGCCGTACACATCGGCGCGATGGTCGCCCAGAACCAGCGACGCGGAGACAGCGTAGCCATCGCGCCGTCGGCATTAGACGGTCAGCAACTGGTCGACGTGCGCACGCCCCCGGAGTTCGCGGCCGGCACGTTACATGGAGCGATCAACGTCCCACTGGACGAACTGCGCGAACGCGCCTGGGCCGACCTGGACCAAAAGCGTCCCACGGTCGTCTTCTGCGCCGTCGGCCAACGTGGCTACGCCGCCGAGCGCGTCCTGCGCCAGATGGGTTTCGATGATGTGAAGAATCTGAAAGGCGGCTACTCGCTGGCGATGGTGAAGTAACGCGATCGGACCAGATCTCGTTTTTCCGCGAATGGAATTCTGAATTCTGAATTTTGAAGGATGAAGGGTGCTTTCCTTTCATCCTTCGGAATTTGCTTTTTTAACTCAGCGTATAGGTCAGGCTGTATTGCCCGCCGTCGTCGGCTTCACGGTCGCGCGTGACGATCCAGTAGTTGCCGCCTGTGGGGACGTTGTAGGTGAGTGTGGTCGTGCCGACGCCGTGGGTGGTGGCGACGACCTGGCCGCTCGGGTTGATGAGCAGGATTTCCGGGTCGAGCGAGCCTGTGGTGCCCGTGAGGGCGGTGGTGATGGTCTGGCCGGCGGTGACGGCGGCGACGAAGACGTCGGTATCGCCGCCGGGCAGATCGCCGGTGCGGGGGACGCCGGACTGCAGCGGGTCGATGGTGTCCGGGTCGCCGGCGTACTGCTCGCCGGGCGCGCGGGCGAAGCTGATACCGTAGCGGCCGGCGTTGTCGGCGCCGGCCTCGTAGACGACGGCGTAGTAGTTGCCGGCGCTGCTGCTGGCGATGTCGACCTTGACGCCTCGTTCGTCCTCGCCGCCATCGACGACAGTGCCGTTGGGTCCGATGATGAGCACGCCAATATCGAGCGGGTCACCGGCGGTGTTTTCGGTCGCCAGCGCGGAGAGGAACTGGCCTTGCGAGGCGGTGATCGTCCAGACGTCGAGGTCGCCGGGCTCGATGGTGGCGGCGCGACGGCGGCCGCTCTCGGCGACGAAGGCGTCGTCGGAGTCGGTGATGGTCGGGGCGTAGAAAAATGCGGTGACCTTCACTGAGCCGGTGTCGTCGCGCCCGACGTCGCGCAGGCGGACGCGCCACTCGCCGGTGATGGGCACGTTGAGGCTGATGAACGAACCGGTCTGGCCGACCGAGCGGCGAAAGACCTTGCCCGTCGGGCCGATCAGAATCAGCTCGGTCTGCAGCGCCGTGCCGCTGGTATCTCCCGCCGACAGCGTGATGTTCTGACCGGCGACGAGGGGGATTGCCCAGTTCTTCTGCGCGCCGCTGGTCTTCAGCGATGTCTCATACGTCACCGCCGGGGTCAGGGTGGCGGCGAAGAGGGTTCGGGGCTCAAGGGTGTCAATCAAGGTGTGTATCATTCCCATGTGGCTCATAAGGATAGTCGTTACAACGGCGAGAAGCTTACCAGAAAATTCCGCAGGAACGGGGCCGTCGGGGGACACGGAAATCGGTGACCGGCCCGGCGGATCGGGATTGCGGAGACGGCACAGCCGGAACAATCGTTACGCGCGGCGCCGGGGGATGTCGCGGCTCAGACGACCATCACCCAGATGACGCTCGCCGCCGCCGTTCCGAGGGCGGCGGTGGTGAGATCGGGTTTTTCGACCTGCACCGCGCCGGCGATCGGGCTGGTGCTGAGCACCAGCAGCTCGGTCCCCGGACGCAATCCGGTGTCGGTGATGTATTTCAGAAACGATGCGTCCTGGTTATCGATGCGGGCGATCTGTACGTGTGAGCCGGGTTTGCTTTCGGTGAGACGAATGAGTTCGCGCGGCTTGATCTCGCCGGTCGCCGACGGAATCGGATCGCCATGCGGGTCGACGGTGGGACGGCCGAGGAATTCGTCCATGCGCTCGATCAGCTTGTCGCTCATGGCGTGCTCGAGTTCTTCGGCCTCGGCGTGTACCTCGGACCAGTCGAACTTCAAGACTTCGACGAGGAACTGCTCGAGCAGCCGGTGCCGCCTGAGCACGTGCAGCGCCAGTTTCTCGCCGGCCACCGACAGTGCCACGCCGATGCGCGGCTCGTAGTGGACCAGGCCCGCGTCCGCGAGGGTGCGGACCATCGTTGTCACCGTCCCCGGCACCACGCCCATCGCCCCCGCCAGCTTGCCCAGCGCGACAAGCTGACCCGGCGCGCGTTGCTGCGCGACATAGAGTTTTTTGATGTAGTCTTCGACGGTGCTGGTGGGCATGGCATTCTCTCCGATCGCATCCAGACGCATTCTAACCGATCGTGGCAAGCCCCAAATCTTCGTAGATCGCCGCGTTGATGGCGTTCTGGCGGGCCTGATGGCGGACTTCGCCGGGCATGCCGTTGGTACACCAGGCGACGATGAGGTCCTGCTTCGGGTCCGCGAACGCGCAACTGCACTGATTGCCGCTGTGGCCGAAGGTGTCGTCAGAGGCGTGCGGGCCGTAACCGTATTGCTCGGGCTTGCCGTAGCGCTTGCTGTCGAGTTTGACGCCAAGGCCCCAGTCGACCTTCTCCTTGAAGGTTTCGTCGAACATCCCCTCGCGCTGGCGCGAAACCATCAACTTCGACATTGGCGGCGTCAGCAGGCGGCCGTCGTGGTGCTGGAGCGAGTCGTAGATCATTGCCAGTTCATTGATCGGGCCTTGCGCATTGGCGGGCGGACGGGAGACGGTCCAGGCGTCGACGGGTTGGTTGCCTGCGAAATCGGGATGGACGAGTGATTCGGTCCCATCGACGTCCGATACGTCGACGCCGATGGTGCAGTGATTCGCGCCGACCGGTGCGAAGACCGCTTCCCGCACGTATTGCCCAAACGGCCTTCCGTCGAGCAGGCGAACGAGTTCTCCCAGCATGAACCAGCTCGAGGCGACGTGATAGCCGGCCTTGCTGCCGGGGGTCCAGTTCGGCTCCTGCTTGAGCGCGCAGCACCGTTCGATGATCGCTTCCCAAGGCCCCGGCGTGAAGCTGTTGAGCGGCCCGCGGAAGCCGGCCGTGTGAGTGAGCAGGTGGCGGATGGTGATCGCGGCTTTGCCGTTGTGCGCGAACGCCGGGATCAGCTCGCTCAGGCGGGTGTCGAGCGTGGCACGTCCCTTTTCGATCTGCTGCAGGATCGCGATTGCGGTGACTGGCTTCCCGGCACTCATCCAGAGCATCCGCGTGTTCGTCGTCAGAAACGGCCCGGCGGTCCAGGCGCGACCGACGGCTTTGTCGATTACGACCGCGCCGCGGTGCCGAACATAGAGCCCAGCGCCGGGGTGTAAGCCTTGGTCGATGCCGCGGTTGAGGACGTCGAGCGTTTTTGTCATGGGAAATCTTCGACGAGTGTAAACGTTCGATAACACGCGTGCGAAGCGTCCCGATTCGCGCAAGCCTTGCGCGGGTCTGATAAGAGCGGCCGCGCCGCACACTCGCCGCCATCGCCGGGCCCGTCCTGTGGCGAACCGGCTCCAGACCTATAAGCAGCGTCAAAATCTGAGGTTTAGCCTATCTAAAGTGCCCCTGTCATCTACGTCGATTCAACGGATGTTCGGATGTCGGTGTCACAACCGCCGTCCGGTCGGGCTGAAAGTGGTTTCGCAAACTGTGTGCGTTCACGGAAAGGAGGCGTCAGAACCTTAAGGCATGAATGACAATGCAAGAAACGTAACGGCAAGCTGCTGAGGGGTCTCCCTTCCTCCACCAGCGACAATAATTTCAAGGGAGTGTATCCGGCCAGTTTACGGATCGTTTGTTACCGACCGGCATAACACCAAACGCAGGACCGCAGATCCTGCTTGCCGAGATCGAGTGACCTGGTCGTCGCAGTCTACGGAAAGACATCATGAGCAGAATCAACACCAACGTGACCTCGCTGATTTCTCAGCGCGTACTCACAAAGAACAACAATTCGTTGAATCAGAGCCTGGAGAGGCTCAGCACCGGTCTTAAGATCAACAAGGGTTCTGACAGCCCCGCTGGTCTGATCGCGTCGGAAAACCTCCGCGCCGAAAAGGCGGGGATCACGCAGGCGATCGATAACGCCGGGCGTGCCAGCAACATCATCAGCACCGCCGAGGGTGGCTTGAGCGAAGTCAGCAACCTGCTGACCGAGCTGCAAGGCCTCACCAACC